>JAEUPF010000007.1 GCA_016790425.1 Rubrivivax sp. | reverse complement strand
TGGGCCGGCCTGAAGCAGCGCTGAGGCCCGGGCGGCGCGCGGGCAGGGCCGCGGCACGGGGACAATGCCGGGGCCGTGTCCACGCAGGCGTAAGAGCCGAGCCCCGCACCCGATGGCCAACACCGAGCGCCTGTACAAGATCGAACGCCTGATCCGCGCCCGCGGCACGGCCAGCTTCCGCACCTTGCTGCAGGAGCTGGAGGTCTCGCCGGCCACGCTGAAGCGCGACCTCGAATACCTGCGCAGCCGGCTGGGCGCGCCGATCGAGTACGACCGCGACGCCAACGGCTACCGCCTGGGCGCCGCGGTCGGCGCCGACGCCGGGCGCAAGCACGAGCTGCCGGGACTGTGGTTCGACGAGAGCGAGCTGTATTCGCTGCTGATGGCGCACCAGCTCCTCGCCGGGCTCGACGAGGAAGGCTTGCTGGCGCGCCATCTGCAGCCGCTGCTCGAACGCATCCACCAGCTGCTGGGCAGCGGCGACGGCAGCGCCGCCGGCGCGGCGCTCGAGCAGCGCGTGCGCATCGTCAGCGCGCTGAAGCGCCCGGTGCCCAGCCGCTTCTTCCAGCGCGTGGCCGAAGCGCTGCTGCAGCGCCGGCGGCTGCACATGCGCTACCTCACGCGCGGCCGGCGCGAGAGCGGCGAGCGCGACGTCTCGCCGCAGCGGCTGGTGCACTACCGCAGCACCTGGTACCTCGATGCCTGGTGCCACCGTGTCGAGGCGCTGCGCCGCTTCGCGCTCGACGCCATCGAGGACGCCCAGGTGCTGGAGCACAAGGCGCGCGAAGTACCGCCGGCACAGGTGGCCAAGGCGATGGACGGCGGCTACGGCATCTACGCCGGCGCCCGGGCCGGCGCCGGCAGTGCGCAGCGGCACTGGGCGACGCTGCGCTTCGACCGCACCGCGTCGCAATGGGCCAGCCGCGAGCAGTGGCACCCCGAGCAGCAAGGCCAATGGCTGGACGACGGCCGTTACGAGTTGCGCCTGCCGTACGCCGACGACACCGAACTGGTGATGGACATCCTGCGCCAGGGCGAGCAGGTCGAGGTGGCCGAGCCGTCGGCGCTGAAGCGGGCCGTGCGCGCGCGGCTGGCAGCGGCCTTGCGCCAGTACGAGTAGCGCCGGCGGGTCGCGCCGCCCGGGCAGGCGCCGCGCCGGCGACCGCGCGCGCCTAGCGGTGCGACAGTCGCATCACATCGTTGTCGCGCCGCCACTGGAAGCGGTCGAGGAAGCTGTTGCCCAGCAGCACGTAGGGCAGCGGCGCCTCGGTCACGAGCGCCATCACCTGGAACACTTCGACGTCGCCGACGCGAACGCGCTCGAGCGGCAGCATCCACGCCGCGGCGACGCCGCCGGCGGTCTGCATGCGCACCGGCTGAGCGCCGCGCAGGTCCAGGCGCAGCCGCGCGGCTTCGGCGCGCGACAGCGCCACCAGCGTCGCGCCGGTGTCGACGAGGAAGCGCACCGACTGGCCGTTGATGGCGCCGGCGGCCAGGAAGTGGCCGCCAGGCCCGACCGGGATGACGATCTCGCGGGCGCTGCCCGCGGCGGCTGCGGCCCCCAGGCGCGACGGCGCCGCGCCCACGCGCAGGCGAAGCTGCGCGCCGGCGTGCTCGACCACGGCCGCGTCCTGCTCCCAGCGGACGAGCCGCGTGCCGCCGCTGGCCTGACCCACGGCCAGCACGACCGAGCGGCCCTGCAACAGCAGCAACGCCTTGTCGCCCATGCGGCCGGCCAGCGCCACTTCGGGTGCGCCGCCGGCGCTGCCTTGCGCGAACGCCGGCACGGCGCAAAGCGCCACCGCCATCGCGCCGGCCAGCATGAGCCGATGCGGCAACCCGCGCAGCGGCCGCAAGACCGGTTCGATGCGCGGCTTCAGGCGCGGTTTCAGGCGCGGTTTCATGCGCGGAAGTTGGTGAAGCCCAGCGGCAGCTCGTGCAGCTCGCGCCGCAGCAGCGCGATCGCCGCTTGCAGCTCGTCGCGCTTGGCGCCGCTCACTCGCACGATGTCGCCCTGCACGGCGCCTTGCACCTTCAGCTTGCTCGCCTTCAGCGCCTGCACGGCGCGGCGCGCCGTGTCGGCGTCGATGCCGCTCTTCACCGGCACCGGCTGGCGCAGGCGGTCGCCGCCCAGCTTCTGCGGCGTTTCGGACAGATCGAGGTAGCGCACGTCGACGCCGCGCTTGGCCAGCCGGCCCAGCATCACGTCGCGCACCTGCTGCAGCTGGAAATCGTTGTCGGCCAGCAGCGCCATCTCGCGCCCCTTGGCGCCTTGCTGCGTGAGTTCGACCTCGGCCGACGAGCCCTTGAAATCGAAGCGCGTCCCGATCTCCTTGTTGGCCTGCTCGACGGCGTTGCGCAGTTCCACGAGGTCGGGCTCGAGGACGACATCGAAGCTGGGCATGGCGCTCGAAGCGAGGCAGGCGGGCAGAGGAACCGGGCAACGGGCCGAACCGGGGGACCGGCGAATAAAATTCTCGCATGCGACCCGCTCCGCCGATGCGCCTTTCCGAGCCGGCTGCCGCCGCCGCGGCGCCGGCGCTGGCCGTGGAGGAGCGGGCCAGCCTGCGCGCCTTCAACACCTTCGGCCTGCCGGCGCTGGCGCGCACGCTGGTGCGCATCGGCAGCGCCGCCGATGTCCGGCGTGTCGTCGACCACCCGGCGTTCGGGCGCGCCGCCAAGTTCATCCTCGGCGGCGGCAGCAACGTCGTGCTGACGCGCGACGTCGATGCCGTGGTGCTCAAGGTCGAGATCCTGGGCCGGCGCGTCGTCGAGGAGCGCGCCGACGCCGTGGTCGTCGAGGCCGGCGCCGGCGAGAACTGGCACGACTTCGTCGCCTGGACGCTGGCACAGGGGCACCCGGGTCTGGAGAACCTGGCGCTGATCCCCGGCACGGTCGGTGCGGCGCCGGTGCAGAACATCGGCGCCTACGGCGTCGAGTTGAAAGACCGCTTCGAGTCGCTCGATGCGGTGGACCTCGTCACCGGTCGCGCCGTGACGCTGGACGCGCGCGCCTGCCGCTTCGGCTACCGCGACAGCGCCTTCAAGCACTCGGGCTTCGGCGGCCTGGCCGGCAAGTCGCTCATCACGCACGTGCGCTTCCGCCTGCCGCGACCATGGGCGCCGGTGCTCGGCTACCTCGAACTCGAGCGCAAGGTGGCCGAGGCCGGCAACACGAGCCCCGATGCGCGCACGGTGTTCGACTGGGTCTCGGCGATCCGCTGCGCCAAGCTGCCCGACCCGCGGGCCATCGGCAACGCGGGCAGCTTCTTCAAGAACCCGGTGGTCAGCGCCGAGCAGTGCCGCGACATCATCGGCCGCGACCCGGAGATCGTGCACTACCCGCTGCCCGACGGCACGGTGAAGCTCGCCGCCGGCTGGCTGATCGACGCCTGCGGCTGGAAGGGCAAGACGGTGGGCCGTGCCGGCGTGTACGAGAAGCACTCGCTGGTGCTCGTGAACCGCGGCGGCGCGCACGGCTCCGAAGTGGTGACGCTGGCGCGCGCGATCCAGGAGAGCGTCTACGGCCGCTTCGGCATCCGCCTGGAGCCCGAGCCCGTGATCGTCTGAGGCCGGCGGCGCCGGCCGCCGGCGGGCGCCGTCACGACGACCCCGCTGCCATCATCATCTCTTCGAGCTCGAGCCCGGTGAGCTGCCGCGCACCGCGCGCCAGCCAGAACATCAGCGCCATCATCATCGCCATCGAAGGCAGCGCGATCACCGGGTAGCTCAGCAGCGTGAGCCGCCCCAGTTCCTGGTTGAAGGCCTCGGTGCCGGCGGGGCTCACGACGATCCAGCGCGCCAGCACGTAGTTGGCCACCGCGGAGAAGAAGAAGGTCCCGGCCAGCAGCACCGTGCCCTGGCGCAGCCGTGCCTCGAACGCCTGCTCGGTGCCGCGCTCGGCCAGCGCCTTGTGCACGCGGTCGACGTCGAAGAGGTCGGCGTTGAAGACGAGGATGCGGATCAGCGGCTGCCGCGTCCAGGCCGAGGCGAGCACCGCCAGGCCGATGGCCAGCGGCACCGCCGCTTCCTTGACCGCCAGCCAGCGCGCTTCGAGCTGCAACAGGCCGATGCCGCCGGTGAGCAGCGTGCTGATCACGCCGAGCACCGACAGCCAGTTCAGCCGCCGGCGCCTCCAGCCGTCCCACAAGCCCCAGGCGAGCGGGAAGGCCAGCGCCAGCAGCAAGGCGCGCAACGGCCCCAGGTGCTGCGCGTCGCTGAGCTTCATCAGCACGAGCGCCGGCACGACGATGGTGATGGCGATCTCGACGAGCGCGTTGGGCTTCTTGGGTTTCTCGGGCTTCCCGGGCATCGATGTCATGGCGGCGCGTAGCCTAGCAGGCCGGCGGCGCGGCCGGCCCGGCAACGAGGCGCGGTCCTACTGGTGCTGCGTGGCGCGCAGGCGGTCGAGCTTGGCGGCGTAGATGGCGCGCGCCGAGCGCGTGGGGCTGTACTCCGCCGCCAGGGCCAGGTGGCGCGCCGCGTTGCGCGCGTCGCCCAGCGCTGCGTAGGCCTGCGCCAGCCCGAAGTGCGCTTCGTGCTGCTGCGGCTGCACGCGCAGTTCGCGCTGGAACAAGTCGCGCGCCTGCGCAGCCTCGCCGCGTTGCAGGGCCTGCCGGCCGAGCTCGAGGAAGTGGAAGGGCGGCGTCGGCTCGATGGCGGCCAGGCGCTCGGCGGCCACGCGCGCTTCCGCGTCGCGGCCCTGCGCGCGCAGCAGCCGCACGAGGTTCGACCAGGCGTTGGCGCTGGCCGGCTCGCGCTCGATGACGAAGCGCAGCGCGCGCTCGGCGGCAGCGAAGTGGCCGCCGCGCTGGTAGACGACGGCCAGCGTGTTGGCCGCCGCGGCAAAGGTGCCGTCGCGTTGCAGCGCCGTGCGCGCCCACCAGTAAGCCTTGTCCAGCTCGCCGCGCGCCAGCGCTTCGGCCGCGCGGTTGTTGAGGAACATCGCCGCCAGCGTGTGCTCTTCGAGCTGCAGCGTGCGCTGGCCGCGCAGGTCCAGCTGCGGCAGGAAGTCGATCATCAGCCAATGCGCGTCGTCCACCCGCGCCGGCCCACCGTGCCGGCCGAGCATCACGTTGACATGGCCGCTGGCGAAGTAGAGGCCGCCGGCGCGGGTGTACTCCTCGTCCACCAGCACCTGCTGGTAAGACACCGGCAAGTCCAGGTGCTTGGCGAACGCCGCCGTCATCAGCACCAGCGACAGACAGTTGCCGGCGCGCGCCTCGAAGGCCTCGGCGGCGGTGCGGGTGGCCTCGGCGTCGTAGGCGAGGTGCAGCGCGTCCTTCCCGTACAGCGCATCGATGAGCGCCTGGCGCCGGTCGCGCCAGCCGCCGGGCTGGCGCAACACGCGCTCGGCGTACTCGCGCATCGGCGCCGACATCTCGAACAACCGGTCGGCCGCGGCGGCAGCATCGGCCGCCTCGTGCGAGGCAGCGAAGAGCGCGTCCTGCGGCAACTGCTCGACGGCGATCGTGCGCGGCGGCTGCGCGCAGCCGCCCAGGGCCAGCACGGCGGCGCCGCCGGCCGCAGCCAGCCAGGCCCTCCACGGGTTGCGCGCGCACCACGCGCGCAGGCGTTGCGGCGGCGATGCTGCCGGCTTCATGGCGGAGCCTCCGATGGCGCTGAGATGCAGACGCCGGGCATGGTACGCGCAACGCCTCGCGGGCGCTTGCTGCGCGCTTCTCTTGCGCTTCTCTCGCGCGTCTCTTGCGCCTGGCCCTCTTCAGGCCTCGTCGAGGCCGAGCAGCCGGCGCACGCGCGCCGCCGCAGCCGGCAGCGCCGGGTTCTGCGACGCCTCGGCGGCGTCGAGCACGCGGCGGGCGTACACGGGGTCGGCGCGCAGCCGGTCGACGTTCACGTGCACGCCTTCGCCGGCCAGCAGCCACTTGAGGTCGACGATCTCGACCAGGCCCAGGGCCTTGCTTTCGGAGTGCGAGAGAACGTTCATGCGAGGATTGCGACTGCGCACGGCCACCTTAACGGCCGTTTCCCCCACGAAGCTGACAGTGGCTTGCGTGCGATTAAGGTGAATTCCCCAATGGCGGCACGATTCGTGCCGCTGCAAGAGAACTGCATGAGCGACAACACGGCGCAGCCCCCCCTGTCTGCGGGCCCGGCGGCCCCCCCAGGCCTGGCGGGCCTGGCGATAACGCCAGCCGACATCGAAGCGGCCGCGGCGCGGCTGGCCGGCGTGGCGCACCGCACACCGGCGCGCACCTCGCGCCAGGCCGACCTGCGCAGCGGCGCCAAGCTGTTCTTCAAGTGCGAGAACTTCCAGCGCATGGGCGCGTTCAAGTTCCGCGGCGCCTACAACGCGCTGGCGCAGTTCGACGCCGCGCAGCGCGAGCACGGCGTCATCGCGTTCTCCTCGGGCAACCACGCCCAGGCCGTCGCGCTGGCGGCGCGGCTGCTCGGCATGCCCAGCGTCATCGTCATGCCCACCGATTCGCCGGCCGCCAAGCTGGCGGCCACGCGCGAGTACCAAAGCGGCCAGCGCGCAAGCGAAGTGGTGCTGTACGACCGCTACAAGGAAGACCGCGAGGCGATCGGCAAGCGCCTCGCCGCAGAGCGTGGCGCGACGCTGATTCCGCCGTTCGACCATCCGCACGTGATGGCCGGGCAGGGCACCGCGGCGGCCGAGCTGATCGACGAGGTCGGCCCGCTCGACAAGCTCGTCGTCTGCGTCGGCGGCGGCGGACTCATTTCGGGCTGCGCCGTCGCCGCGCATGCGCGCTCGCCCGGCATCGA
The DNA here is from genome assembly GCA_016790425.1 of Rubrivivax sp. GTDB lineage: Bacteria > Pseudomonadota > Gammaproteobacteria > Burkholderiales > Burkholderiaceae_C > Rubrivivax. Next base: position 600 of record JAEUPF010000007.1, on the reverse strand, counting down.
GGTCATCGGCGTCGAGCCCGAGGCCGGCAACGACGTGCAGCTAAGCCTGGCCGCCGGCCGCATCGTCAAGATCGGGACGCCGCGCACCATCGCCGACGGCGCCCAGACGCAGGCCGCCGGCGCGCTGACGTTCCCGGTCATCCAGCGCCTGGTGAAGCGCGTCGTCACGGTGACCGAGCAGCAACTCGTCGACACGATGCGCTTCTTCGCCGAGCGCATGAAGATGGTCGTCGAGCCCACCGGCTGCCTGGCCGCTGCCGCGGTGCTCGAAGGTGCGCTCGATGGCATCCGCGGCCAGCGCATCGGCATCATCCTCAGCGGCGGCAACGTCGACCTGCCGCGCTTCGCGTCGCTGATTGCCGAGTGATGCGGCCCGAATCGAGCCACTCGAACGACCCGAACGAACGAACTTCACGAAGGAGACACGCGTGAGCGATGCCCCGGCGGTCCCTGCCGCAGCCCCCGCAGCCCAAGACGCCGATGCCGCGAAGCGGCTCAAGGACCACGTCGACAAGCTCCTCGCCCGTGCCGCCGCCGAGAGCAGCGGCACTGCGCACGTCGGCACGCAGCGGCTGGACTACACGGTCTCGGCCGCGTTCC
>JAEUPF010000158.1 GCA_016790425.1 Rubrivivax sp. | reverse complement strand
GAAGAAGTACACGCTCGACCTCACCGAGCGCGCGCGCCGCAACAAGCTCGACCCGGTGATCGGCCGCGACGACGAGATCCGCCGCGCCATCCAGGTGCTGCAGCGGCGCAGCAAGAACAACCCGGTGCTGATCGGCGAGCCGGGCGTCGGCAAGACCGCCATCGTCGAGGGTCTGGCGCAGCGCATCGTCAACGGCGAGGTGCCCGAGAGCCTGAAGGACAAGCGCGTGCTGGTGCTCGACATGGCCGGCCTGCTGGCCGGCGCCAAGTACCGCGGCGAGTTCGAAGAGCGGCTGAAGGCGGTGCTGAAGGAAGTGGCCGCTGACGAGGGCCGCATCATCCTGTTCATCGACGAGCTGCACACGATGGTCGGCGCCGGCAAGGCCGAAGGCGCCATCGACGCCGGCAACATGCTCAAGCCCGCGCTGGCACGCGGCGAGCTGCACTGCATCGGCGCCACCACGCTCAACGAGTACCGCAAGTACGTCGAGAAGGACGCCGCGCTCGAGCGCCGCTTCCAGAAGGTGCTGGTTGATGAGCCGAGTGTCGAGGCCACCGTGGCCATCCTGCGCGGCCTGCAGGAGAAGTACGAGGTGCACCACGGCGTGGAGATCACCGACCCGGCGATCGTCGCCGCGGCCGAGCTCTCGCACCGCTACATCACCGACCGCTTCCTGCCCGACAAGGCCATCGACCTCATCGACGAGGCGGCGGCCAAGATCAAGATCGAGATCGACTCCAAGCCCGAGGCGATGGACCGCCTCGACCGCCGCCTGATCCAGCTCAAGATCGAACGCGAGGCGGTGAAGAAGGAGAAGGACGAAGCCTCGGTGCGCCGGCTCGGCCTGATCGAGGAGGAGATCGGCAAGCTCGAGCGCGAGTACGCCGACCTCGAGGAGATCTGGAAGAGCGAGAAGGCCACCGCGCAGGGCAGCGCGCAGGTGAAGGTGGAGATCGACCAGTTGCGCGAGCAGATCGAGCAACTCAAGCGCAAGGGCGACTTCAACAAGGTGGCCGAGCTGCAATACGGCCGCCTGCCCGAGTTGGAGAAGACGCTCAAGGAAGCGCAGACCAAGGAGACCGCCAAGGCCGGCAAGAAGGGCGCCGGCAAGCCGCAGCTGCTGCGCACGATGGTCGGCGCCGAGGAGATCGCCGAGGTGGTGTCACGCGCCACCGGCATCCCGGTCTCCAAGCTGATGCAAGGCGAGCGCGACAAGCTCTTGCAGATGGAAGCCAAGCTGCACGAGCGCGTCGTCGGCCAGGACGAGGCGATCACCGTCGTGGCCGACGCCATCCGCCGTTCGCGCGCGGGGCTGTCGGACCCCAACCGGCCGCTCGGCAGCTTCCTCTTCCTCGGCCCCACCGGCGTGGGCAAGACCGAGCTGTGCAAGGCACTGGCCGGGTTCCTGTTCGACAGCGACGACCACATGATCCGCGTCGACATGAGCGAGTACATGGAGAAGCACTCGGTGAGCCGGCTCATCGGCGCGCCGCCGGGTTACGTGGGCTATGACGAGGGCGGGGCGCTCACCGAGGCGGTGCGGCGCAAGCCCTACAGCGTGCTGCTGCTCGACGAGGTGGAGAAGGCGCACCCCGACGTGTTCAACGTGCTGCTGCAGGTGCTCGACGACGGGCGCCTCACCGACGGCCAGGGCCGCACGGTGGACTTCAAGAACACCGTCATCGTGATGACCAGCAACCTCGGCTCGCCGCTCATCATGCAGATGGCCGGGCAGCCGACCGAGAAGATCCGCGACGCCGTGTGGGCCGAGGTGAAGGCGCATTTCCGGCCCGAGTTCCTCAACCGCATCGACGAGACGGTGGTGTTCCACGCGCTGGACGCCAAGCACATCGCCAGCATCGCCAAGATCCAGCTCAGGCAGCTCGAGCAGCGCCTGGAGAAGCTGGAGATGAAGCTGGACGTGTCGCCCGCGGCGCTGGCCGAACTCGCGAAGGTGGGCTTCGACCCGGTGTTCGGCGCCCGGCCGCTGAAGCGGGCGATCCAGCAGCGCATCGAGAACCCGGTGAGCAAGCTGATCCTGCAAGGCCGCTTCGGGCCCAAGGACGTGATTCCGGTGAACGTGGAGAAGGGCGAGTTCGTCTTCTCGCGCACGGTGCACTGAGGCGCGGACGCGGCAGGAACGGGCTCAACCCGCGCCATCGACCCGTGCGGCCGCCTCGTCTCCCGCCACGCTGCGCAGCAGCAGCGTGCCGTCCCGCGCGAAGCCGAACCACAGGTCGAGGCCGGGCACGTAGCGCACCTCGGGGGTGGCCGCAAAGGCCCGGTAAGTGACGCCGGCTGCGTCGCGCAGCAGCAGCCTGCCCGCCTCGACGCGCAGCTCGATGCGCCCGCGGCCTGCGCTTCGCTGGTAGACCCCGGCCACCGCCGGCAGCGCGTCGCGGGCGATGCGCAGCACGGGCCGTGGCGAACGCGCCGGTGGCGGCGCCCCGGCGGCGGCCGCCGCCAGTTCGCGTGCGAGCTGGGCGTGCTGCCAGGGCTCGAGCGTGTTGTTGCTGACGTAGACCGCGCTCGTGCCGCGGTCGCGGTCCCACAGCACGACGCTGTGGAAGGCATCGAGATGGCCGCTGTACTGGCAGCGCCGCGTGCCCGGCTCGCAGTACCAGTTGCCTTGCGTGAGGCCGAGCCGGCGACCGTCGTCGAGCATCATCGGTGCCAGCGCGGCGCGCAGCACCCCATCGGGCAGGCTGCCGGGCACGGTGGCGCGTGCGAAGGCCATCGCCCAGCGGCTCAGGTCGCGCGCCGAGAAGTACAGGTTCGAGCCGCCGGCGAAAGCCTCGCCGTCCGTCACGTCGTGCCGCACGCGCTGGCCGTCAGCGCGCAGCCGGTGGCCGATCGTGCGCGGCTCGGGCCAATCGGCGAAGAACGCCGGGCGGCGGAAGCTGTGCGTCATCGCCAGCGGCGCGAAGAACTGCTCGCGCAGGAAGTCCTCGAAGCGCTGGCCGCTGGCCGCTTCGACGACCAGTGCCGCAACATCGAAGGCGAGGCTCGAATACTCGAAGCGCGTGCCCGGCGCGAATGGCGGCGCTGCGTGCCGCGCCGCGAGGTCGGCCAGCAACCCCTGCGTCGTGCGCAGCGTGCCGCGCAGCAGCGTGCCGTCGAAAGCGTCGTAATCGGGCAGCCCGGCGCTGTGGCTCAGCAGGTGGCGCACCCGGGTCGCGCGGTGCGCGCCACCCGGATAGTGCGGCAGGTGCTGCACGACGAGGTCGTCCAGCGACAGCCGGCGCTGCGCGACCAGCAGGTGCACGGCAGCGGCGGTGAAGGTCTTCGCCAGCGAGGCTCCATCGACCGCCGTGTCGAGCGTGAAGGGCCGGCCGGCCTCGTGGTCGGCCCAGCCGCTGGCGCTCTCGTGGATGACCTGGCCGCCGCGGCTGAGCACGACGGCGCCGCTGAACGGGATGCCCGCGAGGGCGCGGGCCACTGCGGCGTCGACCTCGGTGTCGACCCGGGCGACGACCTGGGCGACGACCTGGGGGACGACTCGGGGGACAACCACCTGGGGGAGCACTGGGTGGTCGCGCGCCGCCGGCTGCGGCAACGCACAGGCGGCCATCGCCAGGCCGATGATCGCCGCCAGGCCGGCCAGTGCCTTCACCGGCACGCCTTTCCCGCGGCGCGTGCGCTCAGGCGGCCGGCAGCTTCTCGCGCTTGCACTGCGCGCGCAGCCTGGGCCGTCGAAGCGCGGCCACGTGCAGCGGTCGTCCGCCAATCCTCGATGCGGGCCAAGCCACCACCCGCCGCGGCACGCTCAGCCGGGGGCGCGCTGGTAGCGGTCGATCTGGCAGTCGTATCCCGCCGGGGCCACCGAACAAGGCGAGGCCAAGCGGGCCGGCGGTGGCGCGGCGGCACAACCGGCCAGCGCGCACGACAGAGCCCCGATGCAGGCGGCAAGGAATCGGGCCATGACGGCTCTCCTCGAAGTGAGCGGTGCGAATGGCCATCTTCGCCGGCGGCCCCTTGCGGCGCAACCCTGGGGACATCCGTGCGCCATCCGTGCGCCATGCGTTGCGCCATGCGTTGCGCCATGCCTGCGATGCGTGCGATGCGTACGCCATGCGTGAGCCCGGCGTGGCCGGCACGCTCAGCAGGACAATGGCCCCATGCCGATCAAGCTCGACGAAGTGCGCCGGGTGGCGCTGGCCCTGCCAGAGACGACCGAGGAGCCGCACCACCACTTCGGCTCGTTCAGGGTGCGCGGCAAGATCTTCGCGACCATCCCGCCCGGCGGCAACCTGCTGCACATCTTCCTGCCCGAGCAGGCGCGAGAGCTGGCGCTGGCGATGGACCCGCAGTTCCTCGAGCCGGTGCGCTGGGGCAGCAAGGTCCTGGGCGTGCGGGCGAACCTGGCGGCCGCGCGCAAGGCGACCGTCCTCGCGCTGGTTCGCAAGGCCTACGAGTACAAGGCGGCCGCGAAAGCTTCGCCGCGCGCCCGCTGAGGCTTGCTCCTGCGCGTGCAGCCGCGGCCGCTGAAGCGGGCCGCGAGTCGGCCAGCGCGAGCGGCCGGCCGAGCAGCGAGCGCCATGACCACGGCCGCGGCTTCGGCCCCAGCGCGGAGGCAGCGCGCTACTGCGGCGCTTCCACCCGCTCCAGCTGCATGCGCGCCAGCGTCAGGTTGCCGGCGCTGGCCAGCAGCACGAGGTGCACTGCCACGCCCGGGTGGCCGGGAATGGGGCGCAGCACGAGGTGGTGCCCGCTCGTGCTCAGCGCCAGCTCGGGCTGGCTGGAACCCAGGCCCAGCGAGCGCGAGCCGTCCAGCGCCGAGGTGAGCAGGTTCGCGCCCTGGTGCGCCAAGCGCTCTGCCGACGGCGCCACGCCGGCGTGCGCCAGCGGCTTGGCGCCGTGGATGTCGAAGACACAGCAGGCCACGGTGCCCTTGATCGCCATGCAGCGTTCGACGTAGTCCTGCCAGCTGGTGCCGCCCGGTGCGGGCATCGGGCGCGTGGGCTGCTGCAGCGCCGAGCCGACGATCGGCGAGCCGCCGATGCTCAGCGCCGGGGCGTGCTGCGCTGGCGGCGGCTGCTGCGGCGCCGTCGGCAGCGTCGGGTAGTAGGGGGAAGGGGCCGGCGCCGCGGCCGCATGGCCGAAGGGGTCGCGCGGCAGCGCCGCCTGCACCGTGGGCGCGAAGCTCGCCGGCAGCGTCGGCGCGTCCTGCAGGTTCGGCAGCGGCGGTGTCGCCGGCGGCGGGGCGACGCGCTCGATGTCGGCTTCCACCGAGCGGGCGTTGCCGGCGGCGCCGTTGAGCCGGTTCCACACGCCGGCGATGAAGGTCCAGATGTGCTTGGGCTTGATGGCCTGCGGCGTGATCTGCACCGCCACCGACGAGCCTGCCGACAGCGCCGAGGCCTGCGAGGCCAGCGCCGCGCTGGAACCGAGCGGCACGATCAGCAGTTCGCGGTTCTTCCACGGTCCGCGCGCGATGGCTTCGCGCAGCGGCTGCAGCGCCACCGCCACCGCATGCGCCGGCACTTCGCCGGTGACGAGCACGCCGAGCCGGCTGTGCGCCAGCAGCGTGCGCGCCAGCGCCTGGCGCGTGGGCCCGTCGGCGCTGGCTTCGGTGGAGTACACGCGCACCGAGCCGCCCGCCGACAGCGGCACCTCGACGAACTGCAGCACCGCCAGCGCCAGGCCGTAGCCCTGGCGGCGGATGGTGAGCTTCTGCACCGTGGCCTGCGCTGCCGCGGCGAGCCCGGCCAGCAGGCGCAGCGAAGCGCTGGCGCCCACGTCGTGCACGGCGATGAATTCGCTCGCGTGCTGCTCGATCTCGCGCTGCAGCGAGGGCGCCGCGTCGCCGGTGACGAACAGCTCGATCTGGTCGTCGGAGATGCGCCGGCCGACATCGTGCCGGCCCTGGCCGAGGTAGGTGTCGCGGTCGGCCACCACTTGCGTCGGCGGGGCCAGCAACTCCTCGCGCGAGGGCGGCTCCGCGCTCTCGGCGCGCGGTTCGCTTCGACGCACGGTGTCGGGCCAGGGCTCGTCTTCGCGCACTGGGGTTGTCCTCGGATGCTGCTTCCGGGGCCATCATAGGCGCCGGCCCTTGCAGGCGCGAAGAGGACCGGCGCGGGGGCTCCCTAGAATCGGCAGGTTGTCGCTTCCCAAGCACGCCCTGCCCGCCACGGGCGACGGCATGCTGCGCCGTGCTGCGCAGCGCCGCCGCGAACGGGCGCCGAACCCGCCATGAACACAGGCACATCACCGGGCCCCGCGGCCTTCAGCGGCGGCGCCCAGCCAGCCGAGCGCCCGGTGGTCGTCATTGGCGCGGGCCTGGCGGGCCTGGCGGTGGCGCTGCACCTGGCCGACCGCATGCCGGTGGTGGTGCTCGCCAAGCGCCAACTCGACGAAGGCGCCACGGCCTGGGCACAAGGCGGCATCGTCGGCGTGCTCGGCCGCGACGACAGCATCGACTCGCACGTGCACGACACGCTGGACGCCGGCGCCGGCCTGGTCGACGAGCAGACGGCGCGCTTCATCGCCGAGCGCAGCGCCGACGCCGTGCGCTGGCTGGTGGACATGGGCGTGCCGTTCTCGCCCGACCCCGAAGGGCCGCTCGGCCTGCACCTCACGCGCGAGGGCGGGCACGCCGTGCGCCGCATCGCCCACGCCGCCGACGCCACCGGCAAGGCCATCCACGACGCGTTGATCGAGCGCGCGCGCGCCCACCCGGGCATCACGCTGCGCGAACGCTGGATGGCGGTGGACCTGGTGACGAGCCGGCACGTCAAGGAAGACGCGGCCGGCGCAGCAGGCGACGGCAGGGCCGAGGCGAAGCCCGGCGTCGGCCACGACAGGGCACCGCCGCGCTGCTGGGGCGTCTATGCGCTGGACATCGACCGCAAGCGCGTCGAGACGCTGCCGGCGCGCGCCGTGGTGCTGGCCACCGGCGGCGTCGGCAAGGTCTACCGCTACACGAGCAACCCCGACACCGCCACCGGCGACGGCATCGCGATGGCATGGCGCGCCGGCTGCCGCGTGGGCAACATGGAGTTCATCCAGTTCCACCCCACGTGCCTGTACCACCCGCAGGAGCGCAGCTTCCTCATCACCGAGGCGCTGCGCGGCGAAGGCGCGAAGCTGCGCTTGCCGGGCGGCGGCCCGGGCGACCCGGGGGGCGAGCAGGCCGGCCGGCGCTTCATGCCCGACCACGACGAGCGCGCCGAACTGGCGCCGCGCGACATCGTCGCCCGTGCCATCGACTTCGAGATGAAGAAGCACGGCCTGGACCATGTGTGGCTCGATGCGACCCACCTCGGCGCGGCGTTCCTGAAGGAGCATTTCCCCACCATCCATGCGCGCTGCCTGGCGCTGGGCATCGACATCGCGCGCCAGTGCATCCCGGTGGTGCCGGCGGCGCACTACACCTGCGGCGGTGTCGTCACCGACCTCGAAGGGCGCACCGACCTGCCAGGGCTCTTCGCGGTGGGCGAGACCACCTACACCGGGCTGCACGGCGCCAACCGGCTGGCCAGCAACTCACTGCTCGAATGCGTGGTGCTGGGGCGAAGCTGCGCCGAGTCGATCCAGAGCGCGGCGGCGCCGCCGGCACGCGTGCTGCCGCCGTGGGACGAGAGCCAGGTCGAGGACGCCGACGAGCAGGTCGTCATCGCCCACAACTGGGACGAGCTGCGCCTGGTGATGTGGAACTACGTGGGCATCGTGCGCACCACGAAGCGGCTGGAGCGTGCGCTGCACCGCATCGGCCTGCTGCGCGGCGAGATCGACGACTACTACGCCAACTTCCGCGTCACGCGCGACCTGCTGGAGCTGCGCAACCTGGTCGACTGCGCCGAGCTGATCGTGCAAAGCGCGCTGCACCGGCACGAAAGCCGCGGCCTGCACTACAGCCGCGACTTCCCGCAGACGCTGCCGGTGAGCTTCCCGACGGTGCTGACGCGGATGGCGCGCAGCCGCGACGCCTGAGCGGCGAAGAGGCCCGGGCGGCGCCGCGCGCGGCCGCTCAGGCCCGCGCCCGCATCGCCACTCTCGCCTGCACGAAGCCGAACGCGTAGTCCACGGCTTCGGCGAGGTGGCGTTCGCTGTCGCTGCGCTCGCGCTCGCTCAGGTAGAAGGAGAAGTCCACCTCGTGGCGGATGTAGCGCGGCGGCAGCCGGTTCAGCGCCACGCAGGCCACGTCGGCCAGCAGGTTGGGATCGTGCGCGATGCCAGGGTAGTGCGGCGCGGTCTTCAGCACGGCGTCGAAGACGGCGCGCTCGTTGTGGTTGCGCACGGTGGTGAATTGCGGGCTCGTCACGGGCGGCTCCAGGGGCGGTTCAGGCGCGCTGCCCGGCGCACGAGCAGGCAGGGCCTGTGTTCATCGCCGCGTCATCGACGCCTGGCGCGCCGACTTGAGGCTGCGCCGGCGCGCCGCCGTGCCGGATTCGGCGCCGGCCGGCGCCGGCTCGCTACACCCGCCCGAGCACCCGCAGCGAGAAGTCCACCGCCTTCACGTCCTTGGTGAGGCGGCCGATCGAGACGCGGTCCACGCCGGTGGCGGCGATCTCGCGCAACTGCGCCAGCTCGACGCTGCCGGACACCTCGAGCTTGGCGCGACCGCGGTTCAGTGCCACCGCCTGGCGCATGCGCGGCAGGTCGAAGTTGTCCAGCAGCACGCTGCGGGCGCCCGCGGCCAGTGCTTCCTCCAGCTGCGCCAGCGTCTCGACTTCGATCTGGATCTCGACGCCGGCATCCAGCGCCGCCGCCGCCGCCAGCACCGGGCCGATGCCGCCGGCCGCGGCGATGTGGTTCTCCTTGACGAGGATGCCGTGCCACAGCGCCAGGCGCTGGTTCTGGCCGCCGCCCACGCGCACGGCGTACTTCTGCGCCTGGCGCAGGCCGGGGATCGTCTTGCGCGTGTCGAGGATGGCGCAGCCGTGCGGCAGCGGCGAGGCTGCGGCCACCGCGTCGACATGCCGGCGCGTCAGCGTCGCGGTGGCGCTGAGCAGCTGGACGAAGTTCAGCGCCGGCCGCTCGGCGGCGAGCAGGGCGCGGGCGTTCGCCTCGATGAACACCACCGGCGCATCGGGCGCCATCCAGCCGCCTTCGTCGACCTGCCAGTCGAGCGCGGCCTGCGCGTCGAGCGCTCGCACGACGCCGTCGAACCAAGCGCGCCCGCACAGCACGGCGGCTTCGCGGGCGATGACGCGGGCGCGCACGCGCTCGTCGGCGGGCACGAGCAGGCCGGTCCAGTCGCAGGTGCCGATGTCCTCGGCCAGCGCGTCGCGGATGTTGCGCGCGCGCGCCGCTTCGAGCGTCTCGTCGTGCTCCGCGAACGAGACCGCCCCCGGGGGCACCGCTGCCATCACGCCGGGCCCACGTGGCGCACGAAGCCGGCCGCGCCGGGCTGCGGCTGCGCGATCGCCGCCGGGTGCGCCTTCACGAAGTCGAGCATGCGCTCGATGCAGCCGAGCGCCTGGCCGCGCACCGGCTCGGGCACGAGGATCTCGCCGCTGCCGTGCTCCAGGCACGACACCACGCCTTGCAGCGCGTTCATCGCCATCCACGGGCAGTGCGCGCAGCTCTTGCAGGTGGCGCTGTTGCCGGCGGTGGGCGCCTCGATCAGCGTCTTGCCCGGTGCCAGCTGGCGCATGCGGTGCATGAGGCCGTTGTCGGTGGCGACGATGTACTCCCTGGCGCTGCCCTCGACCACGGCCTTCAGCAGCTGCGACGTGGAACCGACGACGTCGGCCTGCGCCACCACGCTTTGCGGCGACTCGGGGTGCACGAGGATCATCGCCTGCGGGTGTTCCTTGCGCAGCAGGTCGAGCTCCAGGCCCTTGAACTCGTCGTGCACGATGCAGGCGGCCTGCCACAGCACCATGTCGGCGCCGGTCTGCTCCTGGATGTAGCGGCCGAGGTGGCGGTCGGGCGCCCAGAGGATCTTCTGCCCGCTGTCCTTCAGGTGCTGCACGATCGCCAGCGCGCACGAACTCGTCACCATCCAGTGGGCGCGCGCCTTCACCGCGGCGCTGGTGTTGGCATAGACGACCACCTGGCGGTCGGGGTGGGCGTCGCAGAACTTCGCGAAGTCCTCGGGCGGGCAGCCGAGGTCCAGCGAGCAGGTGGCCTCGAGGTCGGGCATCAGCACCCGCTTGCCCGGGCTCAGGATCTTCGCCGTCTCGCCCATGAAGCGAACGCCGGCGACGACGAGCGTCTTGGCGGCGTGGTCGCGGCCGAAGCGCGCCATCTCGAGCGAATCGGCGACGCAGCCGCCGGTGGCCAGCGCCAGGTCCTGGACGTCGCCGTCGACGTAGTAATGCGCCACCAGCACCGCATCGTTGGCCTTCAGCAGCGCCGTGGCGCGCTCGCGCACGGCGGCCTTCTCGGCCGGCTTCAGCGGCGGCGGCACGCGCGCCCAGGCGTGATGCGTGCTGCAGACGCCCTCGGCGTCCTGGCGGGTGTAGTCGTAGGTGACGGCGCTCATGGTGGCGCTCACGGTGGCGCTGTGGTGCTTCGGTGCTGGCGGGATCGTAGCCCAGGCGCAAAGTGCCCACGGGCGCGCAGGCATCGGCGCCAAGGCGGCAGGCCGTGGCGAACCGCGGCGGGCCAGCGCGCGTCGAAGCGGCCGCCCGAGCCGGGCGATGCTTCATCGCCCGGCGCGATCAATTTATCCGCCGTGCCGCGTTGGCCGGCCGCGCGCGGCCTGACACGATTCGCCGCGGCGCACCCTTCCTGACGGTGCGCGCGGCGAGGACCCACGCATGATCATCGACATCAGCTGCTACCCTACCGACCAGGTCGACCTCGCCTGGTGGCACGACGGCGAGCCGTACTCGACCGAGCGGCTCCTGCAGACGATGGACGGCCCGTACTGGGTCAACGGCAAGCCGCGGCGCATCGACAAGGCGTTCGTGCAGCCGCCGCAGGGCAACACGATCTACACCTGGACCGACGGCGACCTCTCCGGCAGCGAGAGCATCGACAAGTACCACGCCTACGTGCTGAAGGCGGTGCAGCAGCACCCCGACCGGCTGATCGGCTGCTACGTCTACAACCCGCGCTGCGGCGTCAAGGCGGCGGTCGAGGGCATGGAGCGCTACGTCAAGCGGCATGGCTTCCGCATGGTGCAGATGCAGGCCAACATGCATGCCTACCGGCCCGACCGCGCGCTCGACTGGGTGCGCCCGGCGCTGGCCAAGGCGGCCGAGCTGAAGGTGCCGGTGAAGCTGCACACCGGCGACGGGCCCTACAGCATCCCCACCGAGTGGGTGCCGATGATCAAGGAGTTCCCGCAGGTCGACTTCATCATGGCCCACTTCGGCGTGCAGACCGGCGGCGTCTACGTCTTCGAGCCCTACCAGTGGGCGATGGAGCTGCCCAACGTCTACTGCGAATCGGGCTGGTGCCTGCAGTCGCGCATCGTCGAGTTCGCCAAGACGCTGCCCAAGCACAAGATCATCTTCGGCACCGACACACCGCCCAACGAGCCGGGCATGTGGCTGCGCCTGCTGGAGGTGCTGTGCACCAACCCGCCGCAGGGGCTCAACCTCGACGAGACGACGCTGGAGGACTACTTCGGCAACAACATCGCGCGCATGGTCGGCCTGGAGCCGACGCCGGCGCCGAAGACGTTCGAGGAAGCCTGCGCGCTTCTGGGCGACAAGGGCCGCGGGCTGAAGCCGCAGCCGGTGATCCCGCTGTACTGAGCCGGGCCGAGCGCAACGACGACGCAAGCACCATGATCATCGACACCCACCTGCACCCCACCAACCTCGTCGACGAGGCCTGGCGCCACACCGGCACCCCGTTCAACGGCGAGCGCATGCTCAAGCTGATGGACGGCCCGTACATGATCAACGGCAAGCCGCGCCGCATCGACATGGGCTTCATCCAGCCGCCGCCGGGCAACACCGGGTATCGCGATGGCAACCGGCGCGGCCGCGAGGGCATCCGCGACTACATGGCCTACATCGCCGAACTGACGCAGAAATACCCCGACCGCTTCATCGGCAACTTCACCTACAACCCGCGCTGGGGGCCGGAGAACGGGGCGCTCGAGATCGAGCACCACCACAAGGAATACGGCTTCAAGATGATCAAGCTGCACGCCAACATGCATGGCTACCGGCCTGATCGCGCGCTCGACTGGCTGCGCCCGGCGATGAAGATGTGCGCCAAGTACAACATCGTCGTGCTCATCCACACCGGCGACGGGCCGTTCACGATCCCGACGATGTTCTATCCGATCATCCGCGAGTTCCCGATGGTGAACTTCATCATCGGCCACTTCGGCATCCAGACCGGCGGCAACTACAGCTTCGAGGCGTTCTGGATGGCGATGGACACGCCCAACGTCGTCTGCGAGAGCGGCTGGACCTTCCAGGCGCGCATCGCCGAGTTCGCCAAGGAGCTGCCGCGGCACAAGATCGTCTTCGGCACCGACAGCCCGCCCAACGAGCCGGGCATGTGGCTGCGCGAGCTCGAGATGCTGTGCCGGCCGCCGCCGCACGGCAACGGCATCGACGAGGACCACCTCGAGGACTACATGGGCAACAACATCGCGCGCCTGTGCGGCATCCGCACCTCGCCGCCGCCGCGCAACATGGAGGAGGCGCAAGCGCGGCTGACCGACAGCTACGCGATGCTGGACTAGGGCCGCTCCCCTCCGTTCCACCGCGCCAGCCGCGCATGCAGCAGACCGTGCACGAAGCGCCCGACGCACAGTCGTTCATCGCGCGCTACCGCGAGGAGCAGCCCGACGACGTGCTGGTGCTCGACGCCGCGGTGTCGGCCGACCAGGAGATCACTGCCGTCGCCGCGGCGCTGGAGCGCCAGGGGCGCCGGCCGCTCCTGCTGTTCCCGCGCGTCCACGGCCTGGCCGGGCCGGCCGTGCCGGTGGCGACCAACCTCTTCGGCTCGCGCGAGCGCATCGCGCGCTGGTTCGCCGTGCCGGCGGCGCAGCTGCACGAGGCCTACCAGGCGCGCGCCCGGCGCGCCTGCGCGCCGCGCGAGGTGCCTTCGGGCCTGGTCACCGAAGTCGTGCACGACCGCGGCATCGACCTGGCGCGGCTGGTGCCGATGCTGCGCCACTTCGACTCCGACCGCGCGCCCTACGTCACCAACGCCGTCATCGTCGCCGAACACCCCGACACCGGCGCCGGCAACATGAGCTACCACCGCTCGATGCTGCATGCGCCCGATGCGCTGGCCACCAGCCTGCATTCGCGCGGCGACCTGTGGCGGCTGCTGCAGCTTGCCGCCGGGCGCGGCCGGCCGCTGCCGGTGGCGATGGTGATCGGCATGCACCCGCTCGTGATGCTGGCGGCCTCGGCGCGGCTGCCGTTCGGCGCCGACGAACGCGAGGTGGCCGGCGGCCTGCTCGGCGCGCCGCTGGAGGTGGTGCGCACGCCGCGGCACGGCATCCGCGTGCCCGCCGCTGCGGAGTTCGTGCTCGAAGGCGTGATCGACCCTGCCGCGCGCGCCGACGAAGGGCCGTTCGGCGAATTCACCGGCTACTCCTCGAACCGCTCGACCAACAACCTCTTCCAGGTGCACACCGTGCTGCAACGCGCGCGGCCGATGCTGGTGGACGTCCTCGGCGGCAACGCGCCCGAGCACCTGAACCTGGCGCGCATCCCGCGCGAGTCGGAGATGGTGGAGAAGATCAAGGCGCGTTTCCCGAGCGTCACGGCGCTGCACTACCCGAGCTCGGGCACGCACTTCCACGCCTACGTGGCGCTGAAGGCGATGCGCGACGGCGAGCCGCGCCAGGTGATGCTGGGCCTGCTCGGCTGGGACCCTTACCTGAAGACCGTGATCGCGGTCGACGCCGACGTCGACGTGACGCGCGACGAGCAGGTGCTGTGGGCGCTGGCCACGCACTTCCAGCCGCACCGTGACCTGCTGGTCATCGACGGGCTGCCCGGCAGTGCGCTCGATCCTTCGGCCTCGGGCGCCGGCACCACGTCGCGCATGGGCCTGGACGCCACGCGCGGCAGCGGCTTCGACGGCGTGCTGGCGAAGCTGTCGCCCGCGGCGCTGGCGCGCGCCGGCGAGCTGCTGGCCGCCGCGGCGACCGCCGGCTCGGGCTCAGCGCAGCGCTGACCACTCGCCGCTGGCGCAGGCGCGCTCCACCTGGGCGCGGTAGGGCGCGATGTCGTAGCCGTTGGCTGCGAGCCAGGCGTCGTTGTAGTAGGTGTCGAGGTAGCGCTCGCCGGGGTCGCAGGCGAGCGTGACGATCGAGCCGGCCTCGCCGCGGGCGGCCATCTCGCAGGCGAGCTGCAGCGCGCCGTAGAAGTCGGTTCCGGTGGAGCCGCCGTAGCGGCGCCCGATCAGCCGCTCGAGGTGGCGCATCGCCGCGTACGAGGCGGCATTGGGCACGCGGATCATGCGGTCGATGACATCGGGCACGAACGATGGCTCGACGCGCGGCCGGCCGATGCCTTCGATGTCCGAGCCGCGCGGGCTCGTCAGCGCCTTGTCGCGCGTCGCATAGAACTCGTGGAACACCGAGTGCTCGGGGTCGACGACGGCCAGCTGCGTCGCGTGGCGCTGGTAGCGCAGGTAGCGGCCGATCGTCGCCGACGTGCCGCCGGTGCCGGCACCGACGACGATCCAGCGCGGGATCGGGTGCGGCTCGCGCCGCAGCTGGTGGAAGATCGACTCGGCGATGTTGTTGTTGCCGCGCCAGTCGGTGGCCCGCTCGGCGTAGGTGAACTGGTCCATGTAATGGCCGCCGCACTCGCGCGCCAGCCGCTCGGCTTCGACGTAGACCTCGGCACCGCTGGCCACGAAGTGACAGCGGCCGCCGTAGAACTCGATCTGGGCCACCTTGGCCGGCGAGGTGCCGCGCGGCATCACGGCGACGAACGGCAGCCCGAGCATGCGCGCGAAGTACGCTTCGGACACTGCCGTGCTGCCCGAGGACGCCTCGATGACGGTGGTGCCTTCGCGGACCCAGCCGTTGCACAGGCCGTACAGGAACAGCGAGCGCGCCAGCCGGTGCTTCAGGCTGCCGGTGGGGTGTGTCGATTCGTCCTTGAGGTACAGCCGCACCTCGGGCAGCGCCGGCAGGTCGAGCAGGATCAGGTGGGTGTCGGATGAGCGCTCGAAGTCGCGTTCGATGCGGTCGATGGCTTGCAGCGTCCAGACGTGCGGCACGGGCGGGTCCTTCAGGGCGGGGCAGGGCGGCTGCGCCAGTGTTCCATCGGGCGCGCGCGCCGGCAAACGGATAATCGAAAAGGCCGGTTTCGCGGCAGACGAACGATGCCGAACGATGCGTTATGACCTGGTCGACCTGAAGCTCTTCGTGGCCGTGGCCGACGCCGGCAACGTTTCGCGCGGCGCCGCGGCGGCGTTCCTCGCGCCGTCATCGGCCAGCCTGCGCATCAAGCAGCTCGAAGACGCGCTCGGGGCGAAGCTCTTCACCCGTCACGCCCGCGGCGTGGTGCTCACGCGCGCCGGCCAGGTGATGCTCGAGCACTGCCGGCGCTGCCTGGCGGAGCTGGAGCAGATGCACGCCGACCTGGCGCCGCACGCGCGCGGCGTGAAGAGCCAGCTGACGCTGTTCGCCAACAGCACCGCCATCGCCTCGTACCTGCCCGACCACCTGGCCGTGTACTTCCGCCGTTTCCCCGGCGTGCGGGTCGTGCTCGAGGAACGCCTGAGCCACGACATCGTTGCTGCCGTCGCCGAGGGCCGCGCCGACATCGGCATCGTCACCGGCGCGGGCGACCATCCGCAACTCGTGTTCTCGCCCTACCGCGAAGACGAGCTGGTGGTGCTGGCGCCGCGCAGCGTCAAGCTCGGTCGCGGCGGCAAGGTCGGCTTCGAGGAGTGCCTGAAGCACCCGTTCATCTCGCTGCGCAGCGGCGCGGCGATCCACACCTTCCTGGTCGGCCGTGCCGCGGCGCTGGGCCACCACCTCGACGTGCGCGTGCAGGTGGCGGGCTTCAGCGCCGTCATCGCGCTGGTGCGATCGGGCGCCGGCGTGGCCATCGTGCCGCGCTCGGTGCTGCGCGAGCCGCAGCCCGAAGGCGTGGCGGTGCTGAGGCTGGCCGAGCCATGGGCCGAGCGCCACCTGAGCGTGTGTGCGCGCCGCGACGCATCGCTGATGTCGGCGCACGCACGGGCGCTGCTGGAGATGCTGACCGCGCGGCGCTGATGGGCTCGGGGTTGACGGGGGCGCGCTGATCGGCGCCGGGGCTTACGCCGCCTTCGCGGCACACGAACGCTCGCTTCGGCACTTCCGTTTTGTCGCCGCGCCGCCAGCGTGCAAGACTGCAAGAATCGCGTCCTCATACGCACGGCAAGACGAGAGATCCGCATGCAACCGATGACCCACTGGCAGCGCATCGAAGCGGCGCTGCGCGGCGAGCCGACCGACCGGGCGCCGGTGGCGCTGTGGCGCCACTTTCCCGAAGACGACCTCGACCCCGCCAAGCTGGCCGCGCACACGCTGGCCTGGCAGCGCCAGTGGGACTTCGACCTCGTGAAGTTCATGCCCTCGGGCACCTACGGCGTCGAGGACTGGGGCGCGGTCACCGCCTATCGCGGCTCGGCCAACGGGGCGCGCGAGGTCGTGAAGCCCGCCGTCGCGCGCAGCGATGACTGGCTCGAGCTCGCCGCGCTGGACGTGCGCCAGGGCAGCTACGGGCGCCAGAACCAGGCGCTGGCGGCGGTGGCGCGCGAACTGAAGGGCGAGGTGCCCTTGCTGCAGACGGTGTTCAGCCCGCTGACCACGGCGCGCAAGCTCGCCACCGAGGGCCTGTTCGCCGACCTGCGCCGCGCGCCCGCGGCGCTGGAGCAGGCGCTCGGCGTGATCACCGAGGTGACGATCCGCTTCGCGCTCGACGCCATCGAGGCCGGCGCGCACGGCGTCTTCCTGGCCACCCAGCTCGCCAGCTACCGCTTGCTCAGCGCCGAGGAATACCAGCGCTTCGGCAAGGCCTACGACCTGCAGGTGCTGGCGGCGCTGCGCGGCAAGACGCGGCTGAACCTGCTGCACGCGCATGGCCACGACATCATGTTCGACCTGCTCGCCGACTATCCTGTCGAGATGCTCAACTGGCACGACCGCACCGCGGGGCCGGCGCTGGCCGAGGCGCTGTCGCGCTTCCCGGGCCTGCTCGTGGGCGGCCTGAACGAGAACGCCACGCTGCTCAACGGCAGCGCCCGTGCCATCGAGGACGAAGTGCGCGAGGCGCTGGCGCAGACCGGCGCGCGCCGCCTCGTGCTCGGCCCGGGCTGCGTCGTGCCGATCGCCGTGCCGCCAGCGGCCATCGCCGCCGTCGGCGCTGCCGCGCGAGCCGCTGCGCCGGCGTGAGCGGCGCCATCCCCGTTTGTCATACCTTTGTTGTTCCGGAGGATTTCTCATGCGACGACTGATCGTGAACCTCGCTCTCGCGGCGGCGGCGCTGCCTGCGCTGTTGCCGGCCGCGCACGCCGACACCTGGCCGGCGGGCAAGCCGATCCAGGTGATCGTGCCGGCGCCCGGCGGCAGCGGCACCGGTGACACCATCGCGCGCGTGCTCACCGAGCAACTCGCCAAGCGGCTGAATACGACCATCGTCGTCGACAACAAGGCCGGCGCCAACGGCAACATCGGCGCCGCGGCGGCAGCCACCGCCGCACCCGACGGCTACCGGCTGCTGTTCTCGTGGGCCGGCACGCTGGCCGTCAACCCGAGCCTTTACCGCAACCTGCCGTTCGACCCGCAGAAGAGCTTCGAGCCCGTCGCGCTGCTGGCCGAGGTGCCCAACATCCTCGTCGTCAACAACGACCTGCCGGCGCGCACGATGGCCGAGTTCGTTCGCTACACGAAGGACAACCCGGGCAAGCTCAACTACGGTTCCACCGGCCAGGGCAGCTCGATGCACCTGGCGGCCGAACTGTTCCAGCGCGAGACCGGCACGAAGATCGTGCACGTGCCGTACAACGCGCCGGGCCAGGCGACGACGAACCTGATCGCCAACGACATCCAGGCGATGTTCCAGCTCATCCCCGGCGTGATCGGCCAGGTCAAGGGCGGCAAGGTGCGGGCGCTGGGCGTGATGTCGGAGGCGCGCTCGCCGGCGCTGCCCGACGTGCCGACCATGGCCGAACAGGGTCTGCCGAAGCTGGTCTCGTCGACCTGGTTCGCGCTGCTGGCACCGAAAGGCACGCCGGCAGCGATCCTCGACCAGCTCAACACCGAGCTGAACCAGATCCTGCGCGACCCCGAAGTGCGCCGCAAGCTCGCCGACATCGGCGCCACGCCGCTCGGCGGCACGCGGCAGGCGCTGGCCGACCATCTGGCCGCCGAAACGGCGAAGTGGAAGCGCGTGGTGCAGGAAGCGAACATCCAGCTTCAGTAGCGCCACGACAGCACGGGGCGGCGGCGCAATTGCGGCGCAGGCCCGGGCTCGCGCGTCGGCCGAGGCGGCAACGCCGCCAGCGTCACGCCGCCAGGCAGCCGCGCAGCCCCGCGTCGATGGCCGCGGCGTCGAGTTCGCGGCCGATGAAGACGATCTTGCTCGCCGCGGCGCGGTCACCCCAGGCGTCGGCCGGCTGCAGATCGATCAGGCGGTGCACGCCTTGCAGCACATGGCGGCGCTCGTCGCCGGCGATGGCGACCACGCCCTTGAGCCTGAACAGGCTCTGCGCGTTGCCCGCGGCCAGCGCATCGAGCCAGGCCATCAGCCGTTCGCGGTCGAAGGCGCCGTCGAGCACGCGCGAGACCGAACCCACCGAGGGGTCATGCGCGTGGCCTGCGATCGCTGCGGCCGCCGCCACGTCGTGCTCGCAATCGGCGTCGCATTCGTGCAGTTGCGCGTCGTTCAACACCATGGGCGGCGGCATGAAGCCGCCGATGCCGAGGATGCGGCTCACGTCCACCCTGGCGTAGCTGGAGCGCAGCATCTCGGCCGTCTCGTTGATGCGCCGCACGCGCGCCTCGACCGCGACCAGTTCCGCCTCGCTGGCGAGGTCGGTCTTGTTGATGACGATGCGGTCGGCGGTGACCACCTGCTCCACCGCCTGGTTCGCCGCGCCGTCGAGCAGCGGGTCGTCCAGGTGCGCCAGCGCATGCCGCGCATCGACGAGCGTGACGATCGCGTCCAACCGCACCTGGCGCGCCACGTCGTTGTCGACGAAGAAGGTGGCGGCCACCGGTGTCGGGTCCGCCAGGCCGCTGGTCTCGACCAGGATGTGGTCGAAGCGCTCGCGCCGCGCCAGCAGCTTGCCGAGCACCTGCACGAGGTCTTCGCGCACGTCGGCGACGCAGCAGATGCAGCCGTTGGTCATCTGGTAGATCTCCTCCTCGCTGCTGAGCACGAGGTCGGAGTCGACATCGACTTCGCCGAACTCGTTCTCGATCACCGCGATGCGGTGGCCGTGCCGTTCGGTGAGGATGTGGTTCAGCAGCGTCGTCTTGCCGCTGCCGAGGAAGCCGGTGAGGATGGTCACCGGCACCGGCCGGTACGCGGGGTTGAGTTTCATGCGGTTGCGGGGTTCGCTGGCCTGGCCGCATCCAGCGCCGCGAGCACCTTCTCCGGCGTGATCGGGAAGGCGCGGAAGCGCACGCCGATCGCGTCGTGCACGGCGTTGGCGATGGCCGGCCCGACGGCGATGATCGGGTCTTCCCCGATGCCCTTGGCGCCGTACGGGCCACCGGGGTCGGGCGCGGTCTCGAGCATGATGGTGCGCACGGGCGGCATGTCCAGCGACAGCGGCATCTTGTAGTCGACGAAGCTGGCGTTGAGGCTGCGGCCGGTCTGGGCGTCGACGAGGTAGTCCTCGGTCAGCGTGTGGCCGATGCCCTGCTGGATGCCGCCTTCGATCTGCCCCGCTGCAGCCACCGGGTGGATGACCCGGCCGAACTCGTGCACCGGCACCACTTGCAGCACCTCGACGAGGCCGGTCTCGGTGTCGACAGCCACCTCGACGAAGTGGGCCGCGAACGAGTACGACTTGGTCGGCGTGTAGCTGCCGTGGCCGACGAGGTGCGCCGACGGGATGCCGCGCGCAGGCATCATCACCTCGCGCACGCTGATGCAGCGCTGCGGCTGGCCGGCCACCGAGACGACGCCTTCGCGCACGCGCAGCGCCTCGGCCGGCGCTTCCAGCCGCGCCGCGGCGCGCGCCAGCATCGGCGCCTTGACCTGCTGCGCCGCCATCTGCGCCGCGCGCCCGACCATGAAGGTGGTGTGGCTCGCGAAGGCGCCGATGTCCCACGGCACCACGTCGGTGTCGCCGTGCACGACGCTCACGTCGTCGAACTTCAGGCCCAGTTCCTCGGCGACGATTTGCGCCAGCGCCGTGTGCGCGCCGGTGCCCAGCCCCGCCGCGCCGGTGAGCAGCGTGGCGCTGCCGTCCTCGTTGAGCTTGACGATCGCGTTGCCCTGCTCCTGGATGCCCGGGTAGGCGCTGGAGCCATGCATCTCGCAGCCCAGGCCCCAGCCGTGGCGCAAGGCGCCGTTCGCGGGGCGCTTCGGCGGCCGCGCGGTGGCGGTCCAGCCCACTTCGGCGGCGCCGCGGCGGATGCAGTCCTCGAGCCCGTGGCCGACGATCGGATGGTTCGAGGGCGCGATGTCACCTTCGCGCACCGCGTTCTTGGCCTTCATCGCCAGCGCGTCGAGGCCGAGCTTCTCGGCCGCCTCGTCGATCTGCAGGTCGAGCGCCCAGTACGCCTGCACGACGCCGTAGCCGCGGAAGGCACCGGCGATCGGGTTGTTGGTGTAGACGCAAAGCCCTTCGAGGTCGACGTTGTCGCAGCGGTACAGCGAGGTGAGCGAAGCGGTGCCGACGTTGGTCACGCCCGGCCCGTGCGAGCCGTAGGCGCCCGAGTCGTAGACCAGGCGCGCCTGGCGCGCGGTGATCGTGCCGTCGCGCTTGAAGCCCTGCTTCAGCCGGATGCGGCACGGGTGGCGCGAGCGCCCGCCGAGGAAGGTCTCCTTGCGCGTGAACTCCATCTTCACCGGCTTGCGCGTGTGCCGGGCCAGCAGCGCGCAGAGGAACTCGTGCTGGAACAGGTCCTGCTTGGCGCCGAAGCCGCCGCCCATGTGGTCGACCAGCACGCGCACGTGGTTCAGCGGCAGGCCGAGCACCTCGGCGAGCGCGCCGCGCACCATGAACGCGGTCTGCGTCGAGCTCCACATCGTCAGCTTGCCGTTGGCGTCCCACTGCGCCACGCAGACGTTGGGTTCCATGTACGCGGGCGTCGGGCGGCCGGTCTCGTAGACCGCTTCGAGCACGAGGTCGGCCTCGGCGAAGCCGCGCTCGATGTCGCCCCGCTGCACGCGCACCGGCGGCTGCACGAGGTTGCCGCCGGGGCCCACGTCGTGGATCAGCGGCGCACCCGCGGCGAGCGCGGCGTCGGTGTCGAAGACGGCCGGCAGCGCCTGGTATTCCACCTCGATCAGCGCCAGCGCCTGCTCGGCGATCTCCTCGGTGGTGGCGGCGACCACGGCGACGCCTTCGCCCCAGTAGCGCACCTTGGTGTCGAGGATGTACTGGTCCTTCGTGCACGAGGCCGAGCGCGGGTGCGGCGAGCCGTAGTGCAGCACGCGCGGCACGTCCTCGTGCGTCAGCACCGCCTTCACGCCGGGCAAGGCGCGGGCGCGGCTGGCGTCGATGCGCGCGATGCGCGCATGCGCGACGTTGCTGCGCAGCGTCTTGCCGTAGAGCATGCCGGGCAGCTGGAGGTCGCCGACGTAGCACGCCGCGCCGGTGACCTTCTCGAGCAGGTCGCGCCGCTTGACGGGCTTGCCGACGACGGCGAGGTCGTCGCCGGCGATCGCCTGCCTTTCCTTGCCGACGCTGGCGTTCATGCGCGGGCTCCTTGGCGGCCTGGCTGTGCCGCCTGCAGGTCCTCGGCGGCGCGCTCCACCGCTTCGACGATCTTGGTGTAGCCGGTGCAACGGCAGATGTTGCCCGCCAGCGCGAAGCGGATCTCGGCCTCGCTCGGCCGCGGCGTCTGGTCGAGCAGCGACTTGGCCATCATCAGCACGCCCGGCGTGCAGAAGCCGCATTGCGCCGCGCCGCAGCACATGAACTGCTCCTGCAGCGGGTGCACCTGGTCGGGCCCGGGCTGCAGCCCTTCGATGGTCTCGATGCGGCAGCCCTCGACCTCCACCGCCAGCACGAGGCAGGCGTTGACCGGCCGGCCGTCGAGGATGACGGTGCAGGCGCCGCAGTCGCCGACATCGCAGCCCTTCTTCGTGCCGGTGAGGCCGCCCTCCACGCGCAGCGCATCGAGCAGGCTGCGCCAGGGCTCGACCTCCAGTTCGGTGGCCTCGCCGTTGATCGTGGCGTGGACCGTCTGCCGCGTGGTCGTCGAAGCGTTCGTCGAACGGCTCATCGAATGTTCTCCAGCGCCTGCAACACGGCGCGCTTGACCAGCACGCCGACCATCCGGCGGCGATAGGCGGCGCTGGCGCGAACGTCGCTGATCGGGCGCGACTCGGCCGCTGCCGCGGCGGCCGCCTCGTCCAGCCGCGTCGCGTCGGGCACCCGACCTTCCAGCAGCGACTCGGCGGCGCGGGCGCGCAGCGGCGTGGGCGCCACGGCGCCGAGCACGATGCGCACGTCGTGCACCGCGCCGTCGCCGCGCATCGCGAGGCTCACCGCCACGCCCACCGTCGCCAGCTCCATCGCCTTGCGCCGGCCGTGCTTGAGGTAGGCGCGGCCGGTGTTCGCCGCCGGTGCGGGCAGCGTGAAGCGGGTGACGATCTCGTCGGGCGCGAGCACCGTCCTGCCCGGGGCCGTGAAGAAGGCTTCGGCGGCGACCGCGCGCGCGCCTTGCGGGCCGTGGACATGCACGGTGGCGCCGTCGGTCACCAGCGGCGGCAGCGTGTCGGCCGAAGGCGAGGCCCGGCACACGTTGCCCGCCAGCGTGGCGCGGTTGCGCACCTGGATCGAGCCGAGCTCGCGTGCCGCCTGCCACAAGCCGCGGTGGTGGCGCTGCACGAGCGCCGAGGTCTCCAGGTCGCGCACCTTCACCAGCGCGCCGATCTCCAGGCCGCGCGCGGCGTCGAAGGCGAGCGTCTCGAGCCCGGGGATGCGCTTGAGGTCGATCACGTGCCCGGGCTGGCGGATCTGCTCCTTGATCTCGACCAGCAGGTCGGTGCCGCCGGCAAAGAGGCTGGCGCTGCTGCCGAAGCGGCGCAGCAGCGCCACCGCTTCGTCCAGCGAAGCAGGGGCCGAGAAGTCGAAGGGCCGCATCGGGTGTGTTCCTGTCTCGTGGTTCGGGCCGCCGATGCAGCCATGCTCGCAGCGCGACTTGCATCGGGCAACGGCTTGCGGCGGATAAAGCGATCGCCAGAGTCGATGGACTGTCGATGGACTGTCGATGGGCGGTTCGATGGATGGTTCGATGGGTGGCCGATACGTGGAGGGCGAGTCAGCGGCTGGTGCTGTCGGACGCGTGCGGAGGGCCGCGCGCGCCAAGGCCGCCGGGTGGTGCGCTCGTGTCCTCCTTCGAGGGCCCGGCTCCGCTGGCGCTACGCAGGGCCCTCGAATTCCCCCTTTACCTCGCTGAGCCGACCACCCGGCGTCCTTGGCGGGCACACGCGTCGCAGTGCGTGCGAGCGACGGCATGCCCCGGTCGGTGCCGAGCGGGACGATGGGGCGCCCGGCGCCGCGCGGTAACGGGGGCATCGGGGCGCTCCGCGCAGCGCCAGCGGAGCTGGGCGGCCCGAAGAGGACACGAGCGGCGCGGG
>JAEUPF010000152.1 GCA_016790425.1 Rubrivivax sp. | reverse complement strand
ATCTTGCCGGCGATCATCACGTCGGTGGCGCGCTTGATGCCGTCGACCAGGCTCTCGCGGCAGCCGTAGAGGTTGTCGAACTTGCTCTTGGTGACGCTGTCGTTGACGTTGATGGCGCGGAACATCAGCGTGCCCTTGGCGCTCATCTCCTTGAGGCGGTGCACGCCGGTGGTCGTCTCCTCGGTGACGCCGATGATCTGGGCGCTCTTGCGGCTGTACCAGGTGGGGTCCACGGCCAGCTTGGCCTTGATGGCGGCGAAGAGCTCGCGCTCTTCCTCGCTGCCGGGGTTGGCGATGACGCTGGGGTCCTTCTCGGCGCGCTTGCCCAGGTGCATCAGCAGCGTCGCGTCGCCGCCGTCGTCGAGGATCATGTTCGGGCCTTCGTCCTTCGCGCCCGCGGCGCCAGGGGCGCTGCCCGGCTTGCCGGCGCCGAACTCGAAGATGCGGTGCGTGTAGTCCCAGTAGTCCTTCAGGCTCTCGCCCTTGTAGGCGAACACCGGCGTGCCGACGCCGCCCGCCTTGTTCGCCACCAGCGCCGCGGCGGCGTGGTCCTGGGTGCTGAAGATGTTGCAGCTGGCCCAGCGCACCTGCGCGCCCAGCGCCTGCAGCGTCTCGACGAGCACCGCGGTCTGGATCGTCATGTGCAGGCTGCCGGTGATGCGCGCGCCCTTCAGCGGCTGCCTGGCGGCGTACTCCTTGCGGATCGCCATCAGCGCCGGCATTTCGCTCTCGGCGATGGCGATTTCCTTGCGGCCCCAGGCCGCCAGGCCGATGTCGGCGATGGCGCTGTCGGTTTGCGCGATGGGTTCAGCGATGGCGTTCATGTCTGCGAAGGTCTCCGGTGCGGTGGATGTGAGCGTTGCCAGGCGATGCCCGTGGCGCAAAGCGTCATGAAACCCCGCGCGGCAGGCGGCCTGGACGAAAAGCGGGATCTTCCTGGCCCCACCCACGCCGACGCCGGTCGTGCAGGTGAGCGCGGTTGCAATGCGTGGTTCCGAGCCTGGCCCCCGGAAGACTCCCGCTGGCTGCGGGTGGGGGTTGCAACGCTCCTCGGACGGCCGAAATTATAGGCAGCCCGCTCGCCGCCGATGTGGCGGCGGGGCGTGCAAATCGCGCGGACTCGAGCGCCAGCGCGGCGGGTGCGGCGCCGGCGCTCGCTGCGTGCCGGCCCCCGGCGCGCCGGCCTTCACGCCGCGACGCCGGCCACCAGGTCGTCGTTGCGCCCGGCCACCAGCGCGGCGCGGCCCACCAGCAGCGGGTCGACGCTGCCGATCGTCGTCACGTCCTTGTTGCCGTAGGCCAGCCGGTGCAGCAGGTAGCGCATCGCGTTCAGTCGCGCGCGCTTCTTGCAGTCGCTCTTGATCACCGTCCACGGCGCGTCGGAGGTGTCGGTGTGCAGGAACATCTGCTCCTTGGCCGCGGTGTACTCGTCCCACTTGTCCAGGCTCGCCATGTCCACCGGCGAGAGCTTCCACTGCTTGAGCGGGTGCGCCTGGCGTTCCTTGAAGCGGCGGCGCTGCTCGGCGCGGCTGACCGAGAACCAGAACTTGAACAGGTGCACGCCGCTGCGCACCAGGTGGCGCTCGAATTCCGGCGCCTGGCGCATGAACTCCTCGTACTCGCCGTTGGTGCAGAACCCCATCACGCGCTCGACGCCGGCGCGGTTGTACCAGCTGCGGTCGAACAGCACGATCTCGCCGCGCGTGGGCAGGTGCTCGACGTAGCGCTGGAAGTACCACTGGCCCCGCTCGACGTCGCTGGGCTTCTCCAGCGCCACGACGCGCGCGCCGCGCGGGTTCAGGTGCTCCATGAAGCGCTTGATGGCGCCGCCCTTGCCGGCCGCGTCGCGGCCCTCGAAGAGGATCACCACGCGCTGGCCGGTCTCCTTCACCCACGCCTGCAGCTTCAGCAGTTCCACCTGCAGCCGGTACTTCTGGCGCTCGTAGTTCTTGCGCGACATCAGGTTGCGGTACGGGTAGCCGCCGTCGCGCCAGCCGCGGGCGAGTTCGAGGTCGGGGTCGCTGCCGGGTTCGGCGCTGCCGTCTTCGGCCACCCCGCCCGGCGGCCGCGCGAAAAGCAGCCGCCTGAGCGAACGCACTTCGTCGGGCGATGCGCCTTCGATGAGCGCGCGCACCTCGGCCAGCCGCTCGCCGGGCGAGCCCGGCGCGAAGGCGCCGCCTTCGGCGTGCCGGCTGAGCATGTCGGAAAGCGCCATCGCGGTGACGGTGTGGGCGCGCGTGGTGCCGCGCGCGGTGCGCTCGTTCTCCAGCGCCTTGGCGTCGAGGTGGGCCGGCACGTCGCCGGCGGCCACCGGGCGCGGCGCCGGGCCGCTGGCGCGCGCCGCGCTGCGAGTTCGCGAAGCACGCTTGGCCGGGCCGCGCGCCGGCTCGGCCGTGGCGTGCGCCGAATGGGCCCCCGGCCGGGCCGCGTTCTTTCTGCTGCTCATGGAGTCCTCTCTGGGTCTTCGGTTCACGAAAGGCGAGGGTCAAAAAAAATCCATCATCGACCTCGCTGCGGCGCGCTCATTGACGGCCGTCAAGGGCCCCTGCCGCGGCCGGCCCTGCTCAGCCGGTCCCGCCGCTGCGAAGCTGCAACGCCAGCCGCGCCCGGGCCCAGGCCACGGCGAGCGCGAACCAGCCCAGCATGAAGATGAGCGCGGCCCACCACTCGGTGACGTTCTCGATGCGGCCCTTGAGCGGCTCACCGAACAGCGCCGCGACGAGCGCGTTGCCCAGCCCCAGGGACACCAGCGCCAGCGCCAGCGCCACCAGCGAATGCTCCACCCAGCGTGCCAGCACGAGGCGCCCGGCGGCCACGGCGCGCTGCACGCCGCCCCCGGCAATGAGCAGGCAGATGCAGGTGCCGCCGAAGTACACCACGGTGCCGTACTGGCGCAGCGCGCGCGTGCCCGGGCCGTCGGTGCCGAGGAACGCCGTGTACAGCGCCAGTGCGATGGAGGCTGCCGCACCCAGCGGCGCCAGCCAGGCGAGCAGCCGGTACGGCGGCAGCAGCGTCGCCAGCCAGCGC
This sequence comes from Rubrivivax sp., assembly GCA_016790425.1. Taxonomy (GTDB): domain Bacteria; phylum Pseudomonadota; class Gammaproteobacteria; order Burkholderiales; family Burkholderiaceae_C; genus Rubrivivax. Next base: position 4,156 of record JAEUPF010000152.1, on the reverse strand, counting down.
GCCGCCAGCAGCCAGCCGAGGGCTTGCAGCGCCGCCGCCGGCAGCACCAGGGCACGGAAGAGGTGGTTGGCCAGGCCGTGCCGCGCGGCGCGGCTCACCGAGACGCAGCCGTCGATGAAGGGCAGGCAGGCGGGGATGGTCTCCTGCGCCGTCGACACGCCCCAGGCCACGAGCGTGGCGACGATCGGCATGGCGCCGGCCAACGCGGCCAGCGGCCATAGCGGCAACGCGGCCGCGGCCAGTGGGGCCGCCGCTGCGGCTGGCGCCGGACGCTGCGGCAAGGTGCTCACCGCGGCGCGAGGAAAGCGCGCAGGCGCTCGAGCTCTTCGTCGAGCGCGGCGCGGAATGCGCGTCCCGGCGGCGGCCGCCCCGCGGCATAGCCGAAGTCGGCGGCGATCCGGCCCCCGGCAAGCGCGACGTTGGCCCAGCCGACGACCTCGTCGCGCCACAGGAGGGGCAGCGCGTAGTAGCCGCGCAGGCGCTTCGATGCCGGCGTGTAGGCCTCGAAGCGGTAAGCCCAGCCCCAGAAGCGTTCGAAGCGCTCGCGGTCCCACACCACCGGGTCGAACGGGGCCAGCAGCGCAACCCGCGCTTCGTCGCGAACCCGCTCGTGGCGGCGCGCCAACGGGTTCTCGCCCGGCGGCCAGTACCAGCGGGCGCCGGCCACTTCGGCGCTCGCCAGCCGCGCCTGCGCGCGCGCCAGCGCCGCGCGCCGCTGCCCGCCCCATTGCGGCGCCGCGCCGCGCAGGCGCATCACCAGTTGCGACAACACCCCGGCCGGCAGCGGCGCGTACTTGCGCACCACCACGTCCACCAGCGCATCCAGCGCATCCTGCGCCGCAGCGGCGTCGGCCTCCGGCGCGGGCTCGCTCAGCGCCGCGTACAGGCGCACACCGCCCTCGCGCCCGGCCACGCGCAGCATGCCGCGGTAGTGCATGCCGTCCAGCAACTGCGTGCTGGCGTTGCTGGATCCGCCGAACCAGTTGCGCGTCTTGCCGTGCCGGAACTGCGCGTCCACGTCGCGCGGGTGCGCCACGCCGCGCTCGCGCACGAAGGCCAGCACGGCCTCGGCCTGCGCGCGGCGCTCGCGGCTCCAGGGCGCGGTGCCGCTGCGCGGGTGCATCAACCGCTGCGTGGCGCGCGGCAGGAAGCCATAGTTGACGAAGAAGTCCTCCTCGATCGCCAGCCCGGCGTAACGCCGCTCGAGGTCACCGGCGCGGTACCCGGCCACGCGGTGGCGCAGCGTCAGGTCCTGCGCGCGCGCCGGCGCGCGAATGGGGTCGGCCTGCACGAAGCCCAGGCGCTCGATGGCCTTGGGCAGCGTCGTCGGCGTGAACAGGCTGCGTGAAACGGCGTGCCGGCGCAGGTGTTCGAGGGTGAGCGCGGCGGCCATGGCGAGCGGCATTGTGCGGCGGCGGGCCGCACGCGACGCGCCCCGCACAATGTGCCGCCAGCCATGTCCGCCGTCATCTCCTCCTCCCCTCCTTCGCCGCTGCTCGCCGGCCTCACCGTGCTCGAACGCGGCTGGCTGTCGTCGAACAACGTCGTCATCCACGGTGCGCCGGGCGAGGCCGGCGCGGTGCTCGTCGACTCCGGCCACGTGGTGCACGCGGCGCAGACGCTGGCGCTGGTGAAGCACGCCCTGCAGCGGGCCGATGGCACTGCCCAGCCGCTGGCGCGCATCGTCAACACGCACCTGCATTCGGACCATTGCGGCGGCAACGCACTGCTGCAGCGTGAGTTGGCCGGGGTGCCGATCGTCATTCCGCCGGGCGAGGCCGAGGCGGTGCGGCAGTGGGACGTGGAGCGCCTGTCGCACGACGACTTCGGCCGGCGCGAGCGCTTCACGATCGCCGGCACGCTGGCGCCGGGCGACCACTTCACGGCCGCAGGCCGGCGCTGGGAAGCGCACGCCGCGCCGGGGCACGACCCGCATTCGCTCGTCCTCTTCGATGCCACCCACGGCGTGCTGCTCAGCGCCGATGCGCTGTGGGCCAACGGCTTCGGCGTCGTCTTCCCCGAGCTGATCGGCGAAAGTGGCTTCGCCGAGGTGGCCGCGACGCTGGACATGATCGAGCGGCTGCCGGTGCGGCTGGTGGTACCCGGGCACGGCGCGCCGTTTGCCGATGTGGCGCAGGCGCTGGCGCGCGCGCGCTCGCGGCTGGCGGCGTTCCGCGCCGACCCGGCCCGGCATGCGCGCCACGCAGCGAAGGTGATCGTGAAGTACCACGTCATGGAAGAGCGAAGCCTGGCGCGCGCCGAGCTGCTGCACTGGGCGGCCACCGCGCCGCTGGTGCGGGACGTGTGGCAGCGCTTCGGCCGTGGCGGCGAGGGCGCAGCGGCGAGCGCGGCGCAATGGATCGACGGCTTCATTGACGAGCTGCTGGCCGCCGGCGTCATCGGGCGCGAGCCGGGCGGCGCGGGCGCAGCGGCGCAAGAGCGCATCGTCGACCGCTGAACGCGCTGCGAACGGCGGCGAGCCCAGCCCATGTCCTCGGCACAGGCCCAAGCCATCCTCGCCGAACTGGCCGCGGTCGAGCGCGAGCGCGAGCGCCGCGCCGCCGACGCCGCGCTCGCCGCCCGCGTCACCGCGATCAAGCACTACCAGCAGCAGCGGCTGGCCGCGAGCTACGCCGACCTGCGCGCCACGCCGCGCTACCGCGAAGCCACCGCCTTCTTCCTCGAAGAGCTGTACGGGCCGGGCGACTTCGTGCAGCGCGACGCACAGTTCGCGCGCATCGTGCCGGCGATGGCGCGCCTGTTCCCGGCCGACGTGGTCGACATGGTGGCGGCGCTGGCCCGGCTGCATGCGTTGTCGGAGCGCTTCGACACCGCGATGGCCGCCGCGCTCGACGAGGAACCCGGCGAGGGCGGCGTCTCGGCAGCCGCCTACGGCCGCGCCTGGCGCGCCGTGGGCGACGCCGCGGGCCGCGAGCGGCAGATCGCGCTGCTGGTGCACGTGGGCATGGCGCTGGACCGCCACACGCGCAGCCGCGTGCTGCGCGCCAGCTTGCACATGATGCGCGTGCCGGCCCGCGCCGCCGGGCTGGAGGCGCTGCAGCACTTCCTGGAGCGCGGGTTCGACGCCTTCGGCGCGATGGGCGGCGCGCGCGAGTTCATGCAGCAGGTGGGCGAGCGGGAGAGGGCGCTGGCGGCGCAACTGTTCGACGGCGGATCGCCCGCGGCCCGGTAGCCTGAAGCCCCTGCGATCTTGTCGGGCAGTGGCAGTCCTGCAACGAAACGGCTGACGTTCGCGGCTGGCGCGATGGGCAGCGCCTAGACTGCCTCGGCCCCGGCTCCCGGCTTGGCCGCATACACCAGGCTGTACGCGCCGCCGGAGCCGGGCCGGCGACTCTCTCAACCGAACCAGGGAACCCCACCATGATCAAGAAGACCCGTCTCATCGCCCTCGTGCTGGCTGCCTGCACGGCCGCTGGCGCCGCCGGCATGGCCCAGGCCGCCGACAAGCGCCTGTCGGCGCAGGTGTTCGGCCTCGTGTCGAAGTACTCCGGTTCCGATGCCTTCGGCACCGTCTACGGACAGGTCGGCTACCTCTTCACCGACAGCATCGAGGCCGGCGTGTCGCTGAGCCAGACGCTGGGCGCAACCGATTCCACCGGCATCGGCCTGTTCGGCAAGTACTACTTCGGCGGCGTGGCGCAGGCCAAGAGCTGGCTGCCCTACGTGCACGCGGCGGCCTTCCGCGTCAGCCAGACGGGGCCCGACGCCACTTCGCTGCGCGGCGGCGTCGGCGTGGAGATCCCGGTGTCCGAGGCGGCGTCGGTGCTGGCCGAGGCCGCGGCTTCGCGCCAGAAGGTCAGCGGCGGCTCGAGCGTGAACGGCTCCGAGTTGCTGGTGGGCCTGAAGATCCGGTTCTGAACGGACGACTTCCCACCGTTTGCGGTGGGAACCCGGGCGCGCGCCACCTGCGGCGCGCGCCTTTGGCGAAGAATCCGGGCGCATGAAAGATCGCTCGATTCATGCGGCCGCGGCGGCCGCCGCCGCATGGGCTGCCCTGGCCGGCGCGCCGGCCTTCGCACAGGCCACCGCTTCCCCGAACTGGCCCGACTGGGTGCTGAACCCGCCCGCCGGCCCCGAGCTGGTGGGCACCGACTGCGTCACCGCCTCGGGCAACTTCGCCATCGACCGCCAGGAA
>JAEUPF010000140.1 GCA_016790425.1 Rubrivivax sp. | reverse complement strand
ATCGTCGGCGACATCCCGATCTTCATCGCCGCGCACAGCGCCGAGGTCTGGGCGCGGCCGGACCTGTTCGAGCTCGACGCCACGGGCCGCCCGCCCGTGGTGGCCGGCGTGCCGCCGGACTACTTCAGCGCCACCGGGCAGCGCTGGGGCAACCCGCTGTACCGCTGGCGAACGCACGCCGAGGAAGGCTACGCGTGGTGGATCGAGCGCATGCGGCGCATCCTCGAGCTCGTGGACATCGTGCGCATCGACCACTTCCGCGGCTTCGTGGCGCACTGGGAGATCCCGGCCGACGAGCCCACCGCCATCAACGGCCGCTGGGTCGAGGGCCCCGGCGAAGCGCTCTTCGCCGCGGTGGGGCGGGCGCTGTCGCCGCGCTCCGGCGAGGCTGCCAGCACCGACGCAGGCCCGGGCGCCGCCTTGCCCATCATCGCCGAGGACCTGGGCATCATCACGCCGGACGTGGAGGCGCTGCGGCGCAAGCTCGGCTTCCCCGGCATGGCGGTGCTGCACTTCGCCTTCGGCGGCGACGCGAAGAACCGCTACCTGCCGCACCACCACGAGCCGGCGTTGGTGGTCTACGGCGGCACGCACGACAACGACACCACCGCCGGCTGGTGGGCCGCCGCCTCCGACGCCGAACGCTCCTTCGCCCGCGGCTACCTCGACACCGACGGCCACGACATGCCGTGGACGCTGATCCGCTGCGCCATGGCCAGCGTCGCCGACACCTGCGTGCACGCGATGCAGGACGTGCTCGGCCTGCCCAGCGCGTGCCGCATGAACCACCCCGGCCAGGCGAGCGGCTGGTGGAGCTGGCGCTTCCAGTGGAGCGAGGTGCAGCACTGGCACGGCGAGCGGCTGGGCGAGCTGGCGCGCCTGTACGGGCGCTGAGGGCATCGCTCGCCTTCATCGCCCGCCTGCATCGCCCGCCTGCATCGCTCGCCTGCATCGCCCGCCTGCATCGCCCGCATCCCTCGCGTTTGACCCGGCCCGCGCGCGGTGTAGCGGGCGCGGCGATGATGCGTGCCGGCTGATCGAGCTGCTGCACGCGACGGGGTGACACGACGATGAAGAGCTTCGGTGCCCGCGCCGCCGGCGAGCGGCTCGAACGCATGCGCGCCAGCACCGGCTGGGTGGAAGCCACCGCCACGGCGCCGGCGGGCTTTCGCAACCGCGCGCCGGTGCGGCCGGGCTTGCGCGACACGGCCGGCCCGCGCCCGACCCTGAAGGACTTCCTCTGCGGCGGCGGCCGCCGCGTGCCCGGCGGCGCGCTGCCGTTGGCCGACCCGCGCGAAGCCTGGCAGCGCTCACCCGGCCGCGCCGGCCTGCGGGCCACCTGGCTCGGCCACTCGACGGTGCTGCTCGAATTCGGCCACGGCGGGCAGGTCCGCCGCGTCCTCACCGACCCGGTGTGGGGCGCGCGGGCCTCGCCGTCGCAGCTTGCGGGGCCGAAGCGCTTCCACCCGGTGCCGGTGCCGCTCTTGGCGCTGCCGCCGCTGGATGCGGTGCTCGTCTCGCACGACCACTACGACCACCTGTGCATGGCCACCGTGCGCGAGCTGGCGCGGCTGCAGCCCGAGGTGCCTTTCGTCACCTCGCTGGGCGTCGGCGCGCACCTCGAAGCATTCGGCGTCGACGCCGCGCGCATCACCGAGCTCGACTGGTGGGACAGCCATGCCGTGCCCGGCGCCGAGGTCCGCTTCACCGCCGCCCCTGCGCAACACTTCTCCGGCCGCGGCCTGAAGGACCGCAACGCGACGCTGTGGTCATCGTTCGTCATCGCCGACGAGCGCGATGCCGGCCGCGGCGGCAGCGACGCGCGCGTCTTCTTCAGCGGCGACACCGGCCTCACCGACCAGTACGACGAGATCCGCGAACGCTTCGGCACCGCCGCGCGGCCTTTCGACCTGGTGATGCTCGAAGTCGGCGCCTGGCATCCGAGCTGGGGCGACATCCACCTCGGGCCGCGCAACGCCCTCGAAGCGCTGGCGCTGGTGGGCGGGGGCGCCTTCTTGCCGGTGCACTGGAGCACGTTCGCGCTGGCGATGCACGCCTGGGACGAGCCGGCCGAGACGCTCTTGCAGCTGGCGCCGGCACAGGGCGTGCACCTGGTGATGCCCCAGCTCGGCGAAGCCGTCGAGCCGGCCGCGGTGGAAGGCGTGCGGCCGTGGTGGCGCGGCGTCGAAACACGGGACGCGGCACCCGTCCCGACGTTGAGCTGGCCCAAGGCGCTGCCGTTTCCGCTCGACTGAGGAAGCAACAGAGCGCCCACGACTGGGGTTTCCCCGAATCGTGCACCGGGCGCGGCTTTGTGCCCTGCCGCCGACGGCACGGCTCAACAACAATGCCGGCGCCATGCATGTCCTGGCGCGTTCGCTCCGCTGGCTGGCCGTGCTTTGCACGACGGCGTCGTGCCTGGCCTCGGCGTGGGCGCAGGCGCCTGCTGCTGCCGCCGCCGACTGGGCACGCCGCGTCGCGCTGGTCATCGGCAACAACGCCTACGCCGACGCGCCGCTGGCCAACCCGATCAACGACGCGCGCGACATGGCCGGCGCGTTGCGCGACTCCGGCTTCGCGGTGACGCTGCTCACCGATGTCGACCAGCGCCAGTTCCAGCTCGCGCTGCGCGAGTTCGGCGAGCGGCTGAAGGCCGCCGGCAGCGGCGGCGCGGGCTTGTTCTACTTCGCCGGCCACGGCGTGCAGATCAAGGGCCGCAACTACCTGATCCCGGTGCGCAGCCACATCGTGCACGAGGATGAAGTGGCCTACGCGGCGCTCGACGCCCAGGCGGTGCTCGACAAGATGGAGTCGGCCGGCAACGGCACCAACATCGTCATCCTCGACGCCTGCCGCAACAACCCGTTCGTGCGCAGCGCGCGCTCGAGCCAGCAGGGGCTGGCGCAGATGGACGCGCCGGTCGGCACGCTTGTCGCCTATGCCACGGCGCCGGGCTCGGTGGCCTTCGACACCTCGCGCACCGGCTCGCCGAACGGCCTGTACACGAAGCACCTGCTGGAAGCGGTGCGCCGGCCCGGGCTGAAGGTGGAGGACGTGTTCAAGCAGGTGCGCGCCGCCGTGCTGCGCGCCTCGGGCAACCGGCAGATGCCGTGGGAGGCCTCGGCGCTGGTCGGCGACTTCTACTTCCACCCCTTGCGTGAAGCCGGCGCGGCGGCGCCGGTGCCCGCTGCGCCGGCGCCGGACGCCCGGGCAGACGACGCCGTGTGGGACGCGGTGAAGGACTCGCGCAGCAGCGCCGCGCTGTACGCCTACCTGAGCCAGTTCCCCTCCGGGCGGCACGCGGGCGAGGCGCGACGGCGGCTGCTCGACCTTGCGCAGCCGGGGGGCGCGCCGTCACCCTCGGCGACCGCGGCGCTCCCTGCGGCGTTGGCGGCCGAGCCCCCGGGGCCGCTCATGCCGCCGGGCTTCACGACGCCGCCGCCGCGCACGCGCCCCGCGGCCGGCGCCTCCGAGGCCGCGCGCGCGGCCGCGGCCGCCGCCGGTGCGCTCGTCGAGGACGCCGTGCGCTGGGGCCCGCATGGCAGCAGCACGCGCCCGGCCGAGCCGCGGCGCAACGCCACCGGCTTTGCCGAAGGCGACCGCTACCGCTACCTGAAGACCGACTTCTTCGGCGCCGGCGGCAGCAAGGACTACCTCTGGCAGGTCGACCGCATCGAGCCCGACGGCTCGTTGTGGGTCAACGACGGGCGGCAGCGCCTCGACGCCCTCGGCCAGCGCCGCGGCGGCAACGACGAGCACACCGGCGTCTGGCTCGACGTGTCGCCGGCCTTGCCGCTGCTCGAGGCGGCGCAACGCGGCGCCGGCCTCGTGCTGCCGGTGACGACCACGGTGCGCGTGCGCGACGGCGCGGGGCAGATCGAGCAGGCCACGCTGGCCGGCGTGCTGCGCACCAGCGCCGACGCGGCGCGCGCGCCGCGCGGCATGCCCGACCTGCTGCCGGCGGTGAAGGTCGAGGTCGAGCTGGCCGGCATCGGCCGGCGCGACGACGGCGTGAGCCGATCGCTGCTGTGGAAGCACACGTACTGGATCGCGCTGCCGCTGCTGCTGCCGGTGGCGTTCGAGATCCACGAGTCGGCCGACGGCCTGACGCGCCAGCACACGCGGCACGAGCTGATCGCCATCGACCAGCTCAGCCTCGCCGACGCAGCGCCCGGCGGCGGCCGGCGCTGACGGCGTCGCGCCCGCGGCCGACAGGCGCGCCGAAGGGCCCTCAGGCCGCCCCGCTGCCCGCCTCGATTCAAAGCAGCTTCACGGCCCGCAGCGCCAGCCCCGCGCTGCTGGCCGCGAAGAACGGCGGGTTCGGGGCTTCGCGCGGGCGGCCCGGCACGCGCAGCGGTGCGCCTTCGGTGCCGAGCACCACGCCGCCGGCGGCTTCGAGAACGGCCTGGCCGGCGGCGGTGTCCCAGGCCATCGTCGCGGTCAGGCGCGGGTAGAGGTCGGCCGCGCCTTGGGCGATGCGGCAGAACTTCAGCGAGCTGCCCGCTTCGATGCACAGCGGCGGCTGCGGCAGGCGTGCCGCCAGCCGGGCCAGGTAGGCGCGCTGCGCCGCGCCGCCGTGCGAGCGGCTGGCGAGCACGCGCAATGGCGCGCCCACCGGCGGCACCGCAGCGATGCGGATCGGCTGCGGCGCGCTCTCGACGCCGCCGGTCAGGGCGGCCTTCCAGGCGCCGACGCCGGCCGCGCCCCAGAACGTTTCGCCCAATGCCGGCGCATGCACCACGCCGGCCAGCGGCCGGCCGGCCTGCACCCAGGCGATGTTGACGGTGAACTCGCCGTTGCGCGCCAGGAACTCCTTGGTGCCGTCCAGGGGGTCGACGAGGAAGTAGCCGAGCGCCGGGTCCACCGCATCGGCGGCGGGGTCGCCTTCCTCGCTGAGGACGGCGCCGCCGTTGAACATGATGCGCAGCCGCGAGCGGATCAGCCGGTCGGCGGCGAGGTCGGCCTCGGTGACGGGCGACGCATCGGCCTTGTGCTGCACCTGTACCGCCGGGCGGCCTGCGCCGTCGCCGCCGTTGCCTGCGAGGCGCGCGTAGACGGCCATGATCGCCGCGCCGGCCGCCTCGGCCACGCCGCGCAGCGCCGCGAGACGCGCTTCGTTCCACTCGAACTGCTCAGGGTTCATCGCCACCTCTCGCTGTCGCCTTGCTGCTGCGCCGCGGCCCTTGCGCTCGCGTTCGGCTCGGCCGCCGTTGCTGCCGCCGCCGCGGCTTCGATGCGCCGCAACGCCGCCTCCCGCGCCGCGGTGCCGAGGAAGCTGGCCGCGGCGGCGTGGCGCGTCATCGCCAGCAGGTCCGCCACCGTCAACGCACTCTCGCGCAGCAGCGCCCCCGCTTCGCCGCTCATGCTGGTGCGCGAGAAGAGCGGATTGTCGGTGTGCACCGACAGGCTGATGCCGGCGCGCCACAGCGCGGTGACCGGGTGCGCCGCGATCGACGCCGCGGCGCCGGTGTGCACATTGCTGCTCGGGCAGATCTCCAGGTGCAGGCCGAGCGCGCAAACGTCGTCGACGACATGCGCGCGCACCGGGTCGGCCAGCGCGTCGGCCAGGCGCACGCCGTGGCCGATGCGGCGGGCGCCGTGGCGCGCCGCTTCGAGCACGCGCTCGGCGGCGTCGGCCTCGCCGGCGTGCAGCGTCATCGGCAATCCGGCGCGGCGCACCAGCGCCAGCGCTTCGGCGTGGTCGGCACACGGGTGGCCGCGCTCGGCACCCGCCAGGTCGAAGCCGACGACGCACGGGCCCGGCGCCGCGCGGCCCGCGAAGCGCAAGGCGAGCTGCGCGGCGCGCAGCGTCTCGCCCTGCGGCAAGTGGCGCAAGGCGCAGACGATGAGGCCGCTCGGCAACGCCGGGCAGGCGGCGAGGCCGGCGAGCAGCGCTTCGACCGCCGCCTCGGGCGCGATGCCGAACGGCTCGAACAGGAGCGGCGCGATGCGAAACTCGGCCAGCACGGCGCCGTCGGCCAACGCGTCCTCGGCCGCTTCGCGGGCCACGCGCGCCAGCGCCGGCGGCGTGGCCATGGCGGCCACCGTGAGCGCGAAGCCTTCGAGGTAGCGCTCGAGGCTCCCGGCCTGCGCGTTGGCGTCCAGCCAGGCGGCCATCGCCGCTTCGCCGCCCCGCGCCCGGCCCGGCGCGGGCGGCGGCAGGCCGCGTTCGGCGAGCAGTTCGAGCAGCGTGCCGATGCGCAAGGCGCCGTCCAGGTGCTCGTGCAGCACCACCTTGGGCAACGCCGCGGCGGCGCGGGCGGCGGCAGCGGCGGGCATCGGCATGGCGCGCGATGCTAGGGCGAACAAGGACCGGCGGCGCCGGGCCGCCTTGCTATCCTGCCGGCCACCACCCCACCCGGAGGCCGCGCATGAACCAGACCCGCCCGCAACGGCTGCCGCAGGCCGTCGTCCTCGGCGTCGCTGCCGCGCTCGCCGCGGCCAGCGGCACCGCGCCGGCGCAGCAAGGCAAGCAGCCGGCCGTCGTCTACGACATGGGCGGCAAGTTCGACAAGAGTTTCAACCAGGCCGCCTTCGACGGCGCCGAGCGCTGGAAGAAGGAGACCGGCAAGCCCTACCTCGAGTTCGAGATCAGCAACGCCACGCAGCGCGAGCAGGCCAAGCGGCGCATGGCCGAGCGCGGCGCCGACCCGATCGTCGGCATCGGCTTCGCGCAGGGCTCCAGCACCGAGGCGGTGGCCAAGGACTTCCCGAAGATCGGCTTCGCCATCATCGACTCGGTGGTGGCGCTGCCCAACGTGCAGAGCATCGTCTTCAAGGAGCACGAGGGCAGCTTCCTCGTCGGCATGATGGCCGCCATGGCCAGCAAGAGCGGCAAGGTCGGCTTCGTCGGCGGCATGGACATCCCGCTCATCCGCAAGTTCCAGTGCGGCTACGAGCAGGGCGCGAAGTTCGTCAACCCGGCCGTCCAGATAACGGCCAACATGACCGGCACCACGCCCAGCGCCTGGAACGACCCGGCGCGCGGCGCCGAGCTGGCCAAGGCGCAGTTCGCCGCCGGCGTCGACGTGGTCTTTGCCGCCGCCGGCGGCACCGGCGTCGGCGTGTACCAGGCGGCCAAGGACGCCAGGCGGCTGGCCATCGGCGTCGACAGCAACCAGAACCACCTGCACCCGGGCACGATGCTGACCAGCATGGTCAAGCGGGTCGATGTCGCCGTCTACAACGCCTTCAAGGGCGTCAAGCCCGGCGTCACCGCGCTCGGGCTGGCCGAAGGCGGAGTGGACTACGCGCTCGACGAACACAATGCCAGGCTCGTGTCGGCGGACATGAAGAAGCGCGTCGACGCGGCGAAGGCCGACATCATCGCCGGCAGGATCAAGGTCATCGACTACATGGCGGCCAACGCCTGCAAGTGAACCGGCCGCCGATGACGGGCGGCCGATGATTGCGACCGCCGCCACGGCCGCGACCGCCGCTGCCGCCCCCGCGGTGGCGATGCGCCACGTCGACAAGCGCTTCGGCGCCGTGCATGCCAACCGCGACGTGACGCTCACGGTGCGCGCCGGCAGCGTGCACGGCATCGTCGGCGAGAACGGCGCCGGCAAGAGCACGCTGATGTCGATCCTGTACGGCTTCTACCAGGCCGACAGCGGCGACATCGAGATCGAAGGCCGGCCGGCGCGCATCGCCGGTTCGCGCGCGGCCATCGCGCTCGGCGTGGGCATGGTGCACCAGCACTTCATGCTCGTCGACACGCTGTCGGCGCTGGACAACGTGATGCTCGGCGCCGAACCCGGCTGGCGGCTCAACCCGGCGCGCGCCGCTGCGCGCGCGAAGCTCGAAGCGCTGATGCGCGACACCGGCCTCGCGGTGGACCTCGACGCGCTCGTGCACGAACTGCCCGTGGGGCAGCGGCAGCGCCTGGAGATCCTGAAGGCGCTCTTCCGCGGCGCGCGCATCCTGATCCTCGACGAGCCCACTGCGGTGCTGACGCCGCAGGAGACGGCGCAGCTGTTCGCGACGCTGCGCTCGCTGCGGGCGCAGGGCACGACGATCCTGCTCATCACGCACAAGCTCAAGGAGATCATGGCGCTGGCGGACCACGTGACGGTGATGCGCCAGGGCCAGGTGGTGCTCGACGCGGCAGTGGCCGGCGTGACGCTGGACAGCCTGGCCGAAGCGATGGTCGGCCGCCGCGTGCACCTGGGCCGCGCCGAGGGGGAGGCGCCGGCGCCGCCCGGCGAAGTGCTGCTCGCTGCGCAGGGCCTGGGCTTTCGCGACGCGCTCGGCGTGCCGCGGCTGGCCGACGTCTCGCTCACGCTGCGCGAGCGCGAGATCGTCGGCGTCGCCGGCGTCTCGGGCAACGGCCAAAGCGAGTTGCTCGACGCGTTGGCGGGTCTTCTCGTGCCGCACCAGGGGCGGTTGCGCATCGGCGAGCGTGAGTTCACGCCGACGGGTCCCCACGGGTGGCTCGACCCGGCGACCGCGCGTGAGTTGCACATCGCCCACGTGCCCGAA
>JAEUPF010000108.1 GCA_016790425.1 Rubrivivax sp. | reverse complement strand
AGTTCGCTGTCGCAGCGGTCGGCCTCGGCCAGTGCCACTTCGTCGTCGACGAGGTTGACGATCGCGTTGGCCGCCGGGTTCAGGCGGTGGATGCGCGCCAGGTAAGCCTGCATCACTTCGCGGCAAGAGACCTGGCGCGCGTGGATGGCGCGCGACAGCGAGATGGCGTCGAGCGCCGTGACGGGATCGGGATGCTCGTCGCGACGACCGCCGCGGTCCGCGCCGGCGCGGGCCACGGTGGCGGCAGCAGCGGCAGCGGTGTCCATCGTCAGGCCGCTGCCGCCAGCGGCGGCGGCACGAAGGCGCGGTACTCGCGCTCGAGCCACTGCGCGAAGGCGAGCACGTCGATGTCGCCGAAGGCCGGGCCGATGATCTGCGCGCCCACCGGCAGCCCGCCCGTCGCATCGCTTTGACCGTTAGCGGCCAGCTCCAGCGGCACCGCGCACGCCGGCAACCCGACGAGGCCCGGGTAGCCGGCCCAGAAGAGCGCATCGGTGCTGGGCTGCATCAGCGTGCCGGCGCTGCCCGCTCGCTGCACCGGGATCAGCCGCTCCCAGCGCTCGCCTTGCTGGTTCTGGGTGAACGCGGGTGTCGTCGCCGTCGGGCAGATGAGGAAGTCGAAGCGCTCGAAGAACGCTGCCCACTGCTGGCGCAGGCGGTCGCGCCTGAGGTCCATCTGCGCCCAGCGGCGGTGGCTGCTGGCGATGCCGCGGAAGTGGCGCGCCGGGTAGCTGCTGTCGGCCGCGGCGAAGGTGCCCGCCCGCGCGCATGCGGTGGCGTAGTCGGCATCTTCGTAGCGGGCGCCGGTGGCGGCGCGCAGCAGGTGCACGTAGACCTCGTGCGTCTCGGCGCTGTCCACCGGCCGCGCATTGACGCTCACGGCGACGCCTTCGCGCCTCAGGAAATCGGCCAGCCGCGCCAATGCGCCCGAGACGGCGCCGTCCACCGCGGCGACGTCGTCGTCGGGCACGATGGCGACGCGGCAACGCCTGGCCGGCGTACCTCGCGTGCGCCAGGCCAGCGGCACGCGGCCGAGCGCGGTGTGCATCGACAGCGGCGCGGCCAGCACCTCCAGCGCCAGCGCCAGGTCGATGGCGCTGCGTGCCATCGGCCCGACGGCGGCGATGTCGTAGGTGTCGGCGTCGGGCACCGGCGTCAGCTCGTGCCCGGCCATCGGCAGCACGCCCCAGCTCGGTTTCAGGCCCCACACGCCGCAGTAGTGCGCCGGGTTGCGGATCGACGCGCCGATGTCGCTGCCCAGTTCCAGCGCGGTGAGCCCCGCGGCCAGCGCCGCCGCCGAGCCGCCGGAAGAACCGCCGGGCGTGCGCTGCAGATCCCACGGGTTGTGGGTGGTGCCGTAGACCGGGTTGAAGGTCTGCCAGTCGGCCAGCGCGACCGGCACGTTGGTCTTGCCGAACACCACTGCGCCGGCGGCCTTCAGCCGCGCCACGGTGAGCGCGTCGGCTTCCAGCCTGCGCTCGGCGAACGCCGGCACGCCGTAGGTGCTGGGCAGGCCGGCGACGGCGAACGACTCCTTCACCGTCATCGGCAGGCCGTGCAGCGGGCCCCACGCTTCACCGCGTTCGAGCGCCGCGTCGGCCTCGTCGGCGCGGCGGCGGGCGCGTGCCGCGTCGAGCACGACCACGGCGTTGACCTTCGGGTTCAACCGCTCGACGCGCGCGAGGTAGTGCTCGAGCAACTCGCGGGCGCCGATCTCGCGCCGGCGCAGCCGCCGCGCCAGTTCGTGCGCGGGAAGGAAGGCGGTGTCGTCCATCGGGATGGGTTTTACAGGATGCGTTGGGCGAGTTCGACAGGCGGCGCGGGCAAGGCCGCGGGCGCGAGCCCGCGCTGCCCGCGCAGCCCTTTGCCGCGCCGACCTCGACAGCCTTCCGACGCGGCGGCCTCCCTCACAGCACTGCGCGGCCAGGATCCTGGCTCGCGCTCAAAGCCGCGCCACATCGGGCCGGTCGATCGGCGCGATGCTTTCGAACGCGCGCGCAGCGCGCAGCACGAGGGCATCGGCGAACATCGGGCCGACGAACTGCACGCCGATCGGCAGCCCCTCGCGCGTCAGGCCGCAGGGCATCGTGCAGGCCGGTTGCTGCGTCAGGTTGAACGGGTAGCTGAACGGCGTCCAGCCGAGCATCGTCTCGGGGTCCATCGGCGCGTGGCCGGCCGGCTTGGCGTCGAAGGCGGGCACGGCGACGGTGGGCGTGACGAGCAGGTCCCAGTCCTGCATGAACTGGCGCATGTGCGAGCCGAGCACGCCGCGCCGCAGGTTGAGCCGCTGCACTTCGAGCGCGCTCAGCTTGGAGCCGAGCGCCGCCTCGGCGGCGAAGTCGGGGTCGGTGCGCTGCTGCTGCTCGCGCGTGAGCGTGTTCCACAGCGTCCACGCGCCGACAAACCACAGCCCCGTCGTGATCTCCAGCGGGTCATCGAAGCCGGGGTCCACCTGCTCGACGACGGCGCCGAGCTCGGCCAGCCGCTGCACGGCGCCGGCGCAGGCCGCGGCCACTTCGGGGTCGACGTGCTTCGCGTAGCCGAGCGTGGGCGACCAGGCCACGCGCAGGCCGCGGATGCCGTCTTCGAGGCCGACGGTGTAGTCGTGCGCGCCGCCGTGCGGCGTCTCGGGCGGCAGGCTCGTCCAGTCGCGCGCGTCGGCTCGCGTGATGAGGCTCATCACCAGCGCCGCGTCGCGCACGCTCATCGTGTGCGGGCCCAGGTGGGCGACGGTGCCGAACGGGCTCAGCGGGTACGCCGGCACGCGGCCGAAGCTCGGCTTCAGGCCGAAGTTGCCGCAGAAGGCGGCCGGGATGCGCACGCTGCCGGCGCCGTCGGTGCCGATCGACAGCGGCGCCATGCCGGCGGCCACCGCGGCAGCGCTGCCGCCTGAGCTGCCGCCCGGCGTCTTCAGCCGGTTCCACGGGTTGCGCGTGATGCCGGTCTTCGGCGAATTGGTCTCGCCCTTGCAGCCGAACTCGGGCGTCGTCGTCTTGCCGACGAGCACGACGCCGCCTTCGCGCAGGCGGGCGGCGACGGGCGCGTCGACATCCCACGGCTGGTTCGGGTCGACGGTGAGGCTGCCGCGCAGCGTCGGCCAGCCCTTGGTGAGGATGAGGTCCTTGATCGAGCAGGGCACGCCGTCGAGCACCGAGCGCGGCTCGCCGCGCATCCAGCGTTCCTCGCTCGCGCGCGCGCTGGCCAGTGCCTCCTCGGGCGCCAGGTGGCAGAAGGCGTTCAGGCGCGGGTTCAGGCGGTCGATGCGCGCCAGCACCGCCTGCGTCGCCTCCACCGGCGACAGGCTGCGCGTGTGGTACAGCGAGACGAGTTCGGCGGCGGTGAACTCCGCCAGATCGGTGGCGCGCGGCCGGATCTCGCCGGTGAGCGTGGCCGTGCGCGTGGTGTGCGGTGCCGGCGGCCTGGGTGCCGGCGGCGAGGACGGGCGAGGAGCGTTCATGCGCCGATCTTGGCCCGGCGCGGCAGCGGCCGCGCCGGGGATTGCCCTACGCCGGCGCCCGCCGTGCCCGCCGGCGGCGGCGCGGCAGGCGGCCGCGCCGGTGCGCTTCAGCGCCTCGTTCGGTGCTCGTGCAGCGTCCGTGCAGCGCCCGTTTTCAGCGCACGAAGCGGCCGTTGGCGTCGACCATCGTCAGCTCGACGAAGCTGCGCCCGACGTGGTCGCCGGGGCCGAACGTGACGAGGTCGCCGCTGCCCAGGTCGAAGCCGCGCAGCGAGCGCAGCCCCTCGGCGAGCCGCTCGCGCGTGAGCTCACGGCCGGCGCGCTTCAGGCCTTCGACGAGGATGCGCGCCGACACGTAGCCCTCCATGCCCGGGTAGCCGCCGTTGGGCAGCCCGGCGGCCTGCATCAGCGCGCGGTACTCGACGGCCACGCGCGAGACCTGGCTTTGGGGCGACGGGAACACCTGCGAGACGACGAGGCCGCGGATGCGCTCGCCCACCAGCTTGTGGATGGCCTCGACGCCGGCGACGGACCAGGTGAAGACCTGCGGCGGCGCCGTCAGCTGCACCAGCTGCTTGTAGAACGCGGCGCCCGGGCCGGCCAGCGCCGTCATCACCACCGCCTGCGGCGAAGCGGTGGCGAAGCCGGCGAGCAGGCGCGCCGCGTCCTCGGGCTTCGTCGACGACACGGCCAGCGGCTGGATGCCCACGCCCTCCAGCGCCGCCTTGGCCAGCGCGCGCCCTTCCTCGCCGGTGGGGTCGGGGCTGTAGACGAGCGCGACGCGGGTGATGTTGATCGTCTTCAGGTGCTCGGCGATGCGCCTGAGCTCCTGCCCGTAGCTGGCCTTGTAGTGGAACAGCAGCGGGTTGAACGCCTGCACGCTGTCGGCGCCCGAGGTGGTGCCCACCAGGGGAACGCCGCGTTCGGCCAGCACCTTCATCGCCGCCACCGTCTGCGGCGTGCCGCTGTTGGCGAACATCACGAAGACGCGCTCCTCGTCGACGAGGCGGCGCGTGTTCTCGGCCGCGCGCGCCGGGTCGTTGCCGTCGTCGACGTTGATGAGGCGCAGCCGCCGGCCGTGGATGCCGCCGGCGGCGTTGACGGCGCCGAAATAGGCCTCTATCGCCTGCGTCGCCGGCTTCATGCGCTCGGCCAGGCTGCCGGTGAGGCCGGCGCTGCGGCCGATGACGATGGTGTTGTCGCTGACGCCGGGCTCGGCGCGCGCCACGGCCGCGGCGGCGCACGCGGCAACGATCACTGCGCCGACGGCGCACGAGCGCAGCCAGGTCGCCCGGAACCTCGCGGAGAAACGCATGGCCTGGATTCTCCGCCCGCTGGCGCCCGGCGCTTGCGGCATCATCCCTGCGCACACGAAGGAGACACCGCATGAAGCTCGTCATCGCGCAGATGAAGCACGAGACCAACACCTACTCGCCGGTGCCCACGCCGCTGGCACGCTTCGCCACCGGCGCCGCAGGGCCCGCCGTGCCGTCCGAAGGCGCGGCGGCGGTGGCGGCCTACCGCGGCACGGGCTCGGCCATCGGCGCCTTCATCGAACTGGCCGAGCAGGCCGGCGCCGAGTTCACGGTGCCCGTCGCCGCGTCGGCGTGGCCGAGCGGGCCGGTGCACGACGCCGCGTTCGAGCACATCGCCGGCCGCATCTGCGAGGCCGTGGCCAAGGGCTGCGACGCGGTGCTGCTGGACCTGCACGGGGCGATGGTCACCGAGCGCTTCGACGACGGCGAAGGCGAGCTGCTGCGGCGCATCCGCGCCATCGCACCGTGGACGCGCGAGGTGCCCATCGGCGTGGCGCTGGACATGCACACCAACCTGTACGACGCGATGGGGGCCAACGCCACCGTCATCGCCGGCTACCAGACCTACCCGCACGTCGACATGCACGGCACCGGGCTGCGCGCCGGCCGCGCCATCCTGGCGCAGCTGGCCGGCAAGGCGCGGCCGACGATGGCCTGGGGCCGGCAGCCGATGCTGCCGCACGTGATGCGCCAGGGCAGCGACGACGAGCCGAACCGCACGCTGCAGGCGCGCTGCAAGGCGATGGAAGCCGAAGGGGCGCTGGCCGCCAGCGTGTTCGTCGGCTTCCCGAACGCCGACATCGAGTTCGCCGGGCTCTCGGCGGTGGTGGTCACCGACAACGACCCGGCCTTGGCGCGGCGCTGGTGCGACGAGCTGCTGGAGATGGCCTGGCGCGAGCGCTCGAAGTTCGTCTACCGCATCGAGCCGCTGGCCGACTCGATGGCCCGCGCGCAACGGCTGGCGGCCGACGGGCCCCCGGGTGCGCCGCGGGCGGGGCCGGTGGTGCTGCTGGACCACAGTGACAACTGCGCCAGCGGCGGCACGATGGACACGATGACGGTGCTCGGGGCGATGCTCGATGCCGGCCTCACCGACGCCGCCGCCTTCGCGATCTTCGATCCCGAGGCGGCGCGCGCGATGGCCGCCGCCGGCATCGGCGCCGAGCTGACGCTGCCGCTGGGCGGCAAGCTCGACATGCCCGCGATCGGCCTGAAGGGTCAGCCGCGAATCGTGACCGGCCGCGTGCGCCGGCTCTCCGACGGCCGCTACCGCAACTTCGGCCCGATGGCGCGCGGCGAGGCCAACAACATGGGCCTGTCGGCGCTGTTCGAGGTGGCCGGCATCGAGGTGGCGGTGATCAGCGACCACGTCGAGCCGCACGACCTGGCGGCGTTCGCGGCGCTGGGCATCGCGCCGCAGCAGAAGCGCTTCCTGATGCTGAAGAGCCGCGTGCACTGGCGCGCCGGCCTGAAGCCGCTGGCGCACGCGGTGGTCGAATGCGCCGGCACGGGCGTGTGCACGTCGGATTACGACCTGCTCGCGTTCAAGAAGGTTCGCCGGCCGATCTACCCGCTCGAGGCGATCTGATGCGGCTGCGCGTCCGATGGCCGGTCGGTCCTGGTGCCTTGCTCCGCTGACGCGGCTTTCAACGCTGCTTTCAACGCTGCCGCCGTAGAGTGCCTGCGTGGCCGGGAACGGGTCCGCGTTGTTCCGGCCGCGCAACCACCGTGAGGGGATGGGCGATGAACGAGATCCGCGAGACCTACCACGCCGGCATGCGCACGCTGCAGGACCGCTTCGACACGCGGCGGCTGGCCGACCGCCTGGACGAGCGCCTCGGCCGCGGCGCCTTCACCGAAGACGACCGCGAGTTCATCGAGTCGCGGCCGCTGTTCTTCCTGGCCACCTGCGACGCCCACGGGCGCCCGGACTGCTCGCACAAGGGCGGCGACCCCGGCTTCGTGCGGGTGAGCGGCCCCTCGGAGCTGATGTTCCCGAGCTACGACGGCAACGGCATGTTCCGCAGCCTGGGCAACATCGTCGCCAACCCGGGCGTGGGCCTGCTGTTCATCGACTTCCAGTCGCCGCGGCGGCTGCGCGTCAACGGCCGGGCGGTCCTGGACGACACGCCCGAGGCGCTGGCCCGCTTCGTCGGGGCGCAGCTGGTCGTGCGCGTGCGCGCCGAGCGCATCTTCCCGAACTGCCCGCGCTACATCCACGTGGCCGGCGCGGCGGAGCCTTCGGTGTACGTGCCGCGCGAGGGCTACACGCCGCCCGAGCCGAAGTGGAAGTCGATGCCGTTCGCGGTGGATGTGTTGCCGGGGAAGCGGTAGAAGCGGTAGAGGCGGCAGCAGCCGTAGCGCGCCCGCCTGCCGCCGCCGCTCAGCCGCCGCCGCTCAGCCGCCGCGCTTGAGCGCAGTCACCTCGATCTCGATGCGCATGCGCGGGTCGGCCAGGCCGGCGCTGATCATCATCGCTGCCGGGCGCACTTCGCCGAACCAGCGTTGCAGCACCGGCCAGCACAGCGGGAAGTCGTCGGCGTCGGGCAGCACGTAGACCACGCGCACCGCGTCGGCCATCGTCGCGCCGGCCTGCTGCAGCGCCGCGGCGATGTTCTTCAGGCACTGCTCGGCCTGCGCCTCGACGCCGTCGGCGATCGTCATCGTCGCGTAGTCGAAGCCGGTGGTTCCGGAGACGAAGACCCACGGATCCTGCCGCACCGCGCGGCTGTAGCCGATCTGCGCTTCGAAGGGGGAGCCGGAGCTGATGAGCTGGCGGGGCGTGGGAGGGGGCATGTCGGATGTGTCCGGTGAAGGAAGCGGCGCGGGAGCCGTCGGCAGATGCAAGGGTAGCGGCGTTGCGCGCGCACCCGGCGAGCGGCTCGTGCGGCGGGCGCCGCCTCACGCCTCACGCCTCACGCCTCACGCCTCACGCCTCACGCCTCACGCCTCACGCCTCACGCCTCACGCCTCACGCCTCACGCCTCACGCCTCACGCCTCACGCCTCACGCCTCACGCCTCACGCCGGCGCCGGCGCCGGTGCCGGCGCCGAGTACAGGTCGGTCGACAGGTACTTGAGCCCGCTGTCGCAGGCGATCGTCGCCACCGTCGCCCGCGGGCCGAGCCGTGCGGCCAGGCGCAGCGCCGCGACCACGTTGGCGCCGGTGGAAGTGCCGGCGAAGAGCGCTTCCTCGCGCGCCAGCCGCCGCGCCATCGCCTTGGCTTCTGCGGTGGAAACGGCGGCGATCTCGTCGGCGATGCCGGCGTGCCACAGCGGTGGCACGAAGCCCGGCCCGACGCCTTCGATCTTGTGCGCGCCGGGGGCGCCGCCGGCCAGCACCGGCGACTCGGCCGGCTCCACCGCCAGCACGTGCAGCCGCGGCTGGCACTGGCGCAGCGCGCGCGCCACGCCGGTGATGCACTGGGCCGTGCCCACCGACTGCACGAACGCGTCGAGGCGGCCGCCGGTCTGCTGCCACAGCTCGCTGGCCAGCGGCGCGTAGCCGCCGGCGGCGTCGGGGTTGTTGAACTGGTCGGCGAAGAACGCGCCGGGCGCCGCAGCCAGTTCAGCCGCCTTGGCGATCATGCGTTCGATGAGTTCCTTCGTCGTGCGGCCGTTGTCGCTCCTTAGTTCGATGACCTCGGCGCCGAGGGCGCGCATGTGGTCGCGCTTGTCGCGGCTGAAGGCGTCGGCCGTGACGAGGGTGATCGGGATGCCAAGCGCCGCGCAGACGAAGGCGAGCGAGGTGCCGGTGCTGCCGCCGGTGTACTCGACGACGCGGCCGCCGGGGGCCAGGCGGTCGCGGGCGCGGGCGCCGGCGACGACCGCCAGCGCCATGCGGTCCTTCATGCTGCCGGTGGGGTTGGCGCTCTCGAGCTTGACGACGATGCGCGCCGCGCCGGGCGGCACGATACGCCCGAGCTCGACGAGCGGGGTGCCGCCGACGGCGCCGACGATGCCGCCGCCGCTGCCGTTGCTGCCGTTGCTGCCGGGCGGCGCCGCGTCCGCGGGGGTGGTCATGGGGTTGTGCTCCCGCGGCGGGTCAGCCCGGGGGCTGCCGCTGCTGCTGCGCGCGGGCGACCAGCGCCGCACGCCGTTCGAGGCTTTCCTTCGGCCACATCTCACCCGTCCGGTAGTACTCGGGCACCGCCGGCACGCCGCGCGGCAGCACCACCCACGGCTGCTTCGAGTTGGTGAAGATGTGGATGTCCGGCGGCAACCGGTCGGGCTCGTCGAGCGTGCCCACGCGCACGAAGCGCACCGCGTCGCCGGCGCCGGCGTAGTTGCTCCACACCGCCACACGGCAGCGCGGGCAGCGCCAGATCTTCTGGCCCTTGCCGCTGAGCGAAGGCGTCGGCACGAGCTCGGGCTCGCCTTCGAGCACGAGCACGCGATCGGCTTCGATCATCGCGTTGAGCGCGAAGGCGCTGCCGGTCTCGCGCTGGCACCAGCGGCAGTGGCAGCAATGCACGAACAGCGGCCGGCTCGTCAGGCGGTAGCGCACGAAGCGGCAGGTGCAGCCGCCTTCGTGCAGCGGGGTGTCGGCAGTCATCGCGGTAGTCTCCTGGTCGTGGCCCTGATGGCCTTCATGGCACGGCGGCGCTGGCAGGACGCGCCGTGGTTGCCGCGGGCAGCGGCTCGCCGGGGAAGACCACCTGCACCGTGGTCGCCGTGCCCGCGGGCCAGAACCTCTCCTTGACGAGCCAGGTGCGCACGAAGTCGCCCACCGAGCGGCGCGCCGCTTCGAGCGCCAGGCCCTGGTAGCCGAGCGAGCGCCGGTCGAGTTCGGGCGTCATGCGGCGCTCGAGCTCGAAGAGGTTCTGGTGCTTGTCGAAGCGGCCCCAGCCGCTGCGCGTTTCCTTCTCCAGCGTCGCCGTGTCGAAGGCGACCGGCAGCGTCGGCTTCACCGCGCCGGCCTCGACGACAGCGCCGGCGCCCTGGAAGCGGATCGGCCACTCCTTGGCCATCTCGATGTGGTAGCGGTAGACGACCTTCACGCGCACCTGCGAGACGGTGCTGCCGAGGTCGATGCCGAAGAACGTGCGCGGCGGCGCGTCGAGCCGGAACAGTTCGGTGGCGGTGACGGTGGCTACCTCGAGCCGGCCGCCCGAGGTGTGCATGACCACCGGCACGTCGGCCGCGGTCACCGTGACGCGGCCGGCCGCCTGGTCCTTCGGCCGCAGCGTCCAGGCCAGCCCGGCAGCCAGCAGCACGGCGGCAGCTGTGGCGGCGGCGAGGCGGCCCGGCTTCACTTCATGCCGGCGGCGGCTTCGTCGCCGCGGGCGCCGGGGAAACGTCGAGCACGAGCTGCGTCTGCGTCACCACGGCGCAGAGCTTGCCGTCCTCGTTGCGCACCGAGGTCTGCCAGACCATCGTGGTGCGGCCGCGGTGCAGGGCCACGCATTCGCCGCTGACGCGGCTGCCCGCCTTCGCCGCGGCGATGAACTGGGTGCTCGAGGCGGTGGTCGTGGTGCGCTGCCTGGCCGGGTCGAGATTGAGAAACGTGCCCACCGCGCCCAGCGTGTCGGCGAAGGCCATCGCCGCGCCGCCATGCAGCACGCCGCCGGTGGTGCACAGGTCGGGCCGCACGGTCATCTCGGCGAGCACGCGTGCGGGCTCGAGTTCGAGCAGCTTCATGCCCATCAGGCCGGGCAGCAGCGGCTCGAGCAGGGCCTGCAGCGAAGGGCGGTCGAGCGTCATGGCGGTGGCTGTGGTGTGCAGTGCGCAGGGTTGCGGGTGGATGGGTCAGCGCGGCGGCGCCGCTGCCGCGCCTTCTTGCGGTGTGCGCTGGCGCTGCGGCGCGGCGGCGCGCAGGCGGCGCTCGAAGGAATCGCGCTCCTGGAAGGCGACGATGCGCCGGCCGCGCCAGGCAGCGTACTCGTCGATGAATTCCCGCGTGCTCGCGTACGGGCCGGCGACGAAGCCCGGGCGCTTGGAGTCGGCGAAGAAGTAGTGCCGGCCCTGGTGCTCGTAGGCCGCGAGCCAGTGCCGGCGCAAGGTGTTGCCGGCGACGGCGACCGGGTCGAACTCGATCATCAGGTAGCTCGCCTTCGCCGCCGGGTCGACGGCGCGCAGGGTCTCGACGCCGAAGCGTGCCAGGTCGACGCACACGCCCGTGGGGTGGGTGAAGAACTCGGCCGGCGCGGCGATGGGCAGGCGGCCGTTCCTCTGCCGCTGCGTCTCCGACAGCAGCAAGGCGCGCGCCGGGTCGTAGGCGAAGCGCGCGCCGATCCAGGCGTTGATGTCGGCGGCGTCGCGCCAGCGGCGCAGCGCTTCGTCGTACGACGCGGCATCGGGCGGCGGCGGCGCAGCCACGATGCGCGGTCCCTCGGGCGCGTCGGACAGCGGGTCGGCTCGCGCGGCGACCGATCCGGCGGCCGATCCGGCGGCCGATCCGGCGGCCGACCCGGCGGCCGGCCCTGCCGCAAGCGCGCCGGTCGCGGCCAGCACGACCAGCAGCGAGGCGGCGGCAGCCGCAACGGCAAGGGCGTGGCCGCGGCTTGCCGGAGGACCCTCGTGCCTCGCGCTGCGGCAGGGGCCTCGCGGGCGGCCGTGCAGGTTCATGCGATCACGCGCCGCCGCGGCCGGCTCAAGGTCGCGTACGCGTTCCCGCCGCCAGCCGCCGCCACGGCAGGTCGCCCGGGTCGGCGGCCATCGGCCCGGCGGCCTTGGCCACCAGCACATGGCTGGCGTTGGGCTGGAAGTCGGCGCGGAAGTGCACCGAGCTTTTCACGACGACGAGCCGCATCTGCTCGGCGTGGATGCCCACCATGCGCAGCAGCTCGCGGTCGAGCAACTGCTTCTTGCCGCTGGTCACGGCGATGCGGATGCCTTCGATCTCCAGGCAGGCGCAGGGGCCCAGCGCCACGGTGAGGCCGGTCATCATCGGCCCCTTCAGCGTCACTTTGCCGTCGGCCAGCGCCAGCACCTTGAAGCGGCCGCGCACCGGCGCGTCGCTGGCACTGCCGGTGAAGGTGGGAACCGCCTTGCCGAGCGCGAGTTCGATCTCGCTGCCCAGGCCCGCCTCGTGTGCGGCGCGCGCCGCCGCCGGATCGAACAGCAGGCCGAGCGCGACGCGGCCGGGGAAGCGCCGCCCTGCCTCCTGCGCGAGCAGCGCGTGCAGCATGCCGGTGGTGTTGCTGTCGCCCCCGGCGCCCGGGTTGTCCTGCGTGTCGGCGACGACGACCGGCTGGCTCGC
The DNA here is from genome assembly GCA_016790425.1 of Rubrivivax sp. Classification (GTDB taxonomy): domain Bacteria; phylum Pseudomonadota; class Gammaproteobacteria; order Burkholderiales; family Burkholderiaceae_C; genus Rubrivivax. The sequence goes on along the minus strand of JAEUPF010000108.1, from coordinate 41,643 downwards.
GTTCGCCGCCAGCGCCAGCGCCTGCGCCACCGCGTCGCGCGCCGGCAGCACCTCGATGCGCCATTGCGCCGCTTCGCCGGCGCGCTGCCACAGGCGTTCGACGGCTGCCTCGGCCCGCTCGCCGTGGCCCCACAGCACCGGGCCGCATTCGTCGAAGTCGGCGGCGGGGAAGCCGGGGCAGAAGCTGAGCACGGTGCCGAACTCGCGGTCGAGTGCCTTCAGCTCGTCGTACAAGCCCTGCGCCGGCTCGAGGAACGTGCTCTGCGCGTTCAGCGCGATGAGGTACGGAAAGCGCCGCGCGTGCTGCGGCTCCTTGCGGCCGGCCTTCAGGCGGCGCGCCAGCAGCTCGGCAGCGAGTTCGCCGGTGTCGGCCATGTCCACGTGCGGGTAGGTGCGGTACGACACCAGCGCGTCGGCCAGTTCCAGCATGCGCCGCGTGACGTTGGCGTGCAGGTCGAGGCTGGCGACGATGGGCACGTTGGCGCCGACGATGCCGCGCAGGCGTGCCAGCAGCTCGCCTTCGCTGTCCAGCGCGTGCTCGGCCACGGCGGCGCCGTGCAGGTCGAGGTAGATGGCGTCCAGGCCGCCGCGATCGCGCGCAGCGCGCACGTCTTCGCAGATGGCACCGGCGATGCGCTCGAAGGCGTCCTCGGTGACGTACGACGAAGGAATGGCGCCGGCCCAGGCCGAGGGCACCAGCGTCCAGCCGCGCCGCCGGCCCGCTTCGATGAAGCCGGCCACGGGGATGTTGATGCCGGCCAGCGTGCGCGCCATCGCCTCGCCGCGCACGAAGGCGGGAAACGAGTCGCCGCGCGTGAACGCGGCCCAGTCCGCCAGGCTCGGCGCGAAGGTGTTCGTCTCGTGCTGGTAGCCAGCGATGAGGATGCGCGTCATGGTGGCCGCCATTGTCGCCGCCGCCGCCGCCGGGCGGCCGGCGGTGCTTGCCCGGGCGGCTGGCGCGCCGCAGCGCGGGAACGGCACCCGGTACCCGCGGATCGGGGCTTTCCGCCCCCGGGGGTTGAGGGGGCGGGCGCGGCGGACGCGCCGCCACAATGCCGCCGTGCCCTACGACGATGTGCAGACCACGCCGCGCCCCCCTGTCCGTCCCGTCCACCGCGATGCACCCGAACCCGCTGAGCCTGCCCGACCTTCGGCCCCGGCAGCGCCGCCTCGGTGGCAGCGCCCTGCGGCATGGCCTTTGCCGCGGGCCCGGCAGACGGGCCGCGGCGTAGGGCGAGGCGGCGCGGAGATGCGCATGCAACTGGTCAGGCTGGAAGACGCCCCGCGCTTCGAGCCGCCGCGCGGCAACGGCAACGGGCATGGCAACGGCAATGGCAATGGCCATGTGACCGAGTCGGTCACTTACCGCGACCTCCTCGTCGGCCGCGAAGGGGCGCCCGACAACTTCGGCCTGCAGCTGCTGGAGGTGAACGGCGGCTACCAGACCGGGCGCCACCGGCATAACTTCGAACAGGTGCGGGTGGTGCTGGAAGGCGCGTTCGGCTTCGGCAACGGCCTGGTGCAGCAGGCCGGCAGCGTGGGCTACTTCTGCGAAGGCACCTGGTACGTGCAGCAGGGCGCCGGCCGCAGCCAGACGCTGCTGCTGCAGGTGGGCGGCCCCTCCGGCGCGGGCTTCATGAGCCGGCGCCAGCTGCGCGAGGGCATCTCGGCGCTGCGCGGCAAGGGCGAGTTCCACGGCGGCACCTTCACCTGGTACGACGTGCAGGGCATCAAGCACGACAAGGACAGCTACGAAGCGGTGTGGGAGCACGTGCACGGCCGCCCGATCCACTACCCGCGGCCGCAGTACGCGGCGCCGGTGCTGATGGACCCCGAGCGCTTCGCCTGGGTGCCGATGCCGCACCGCCAGGGCGTGTGGCTGCGCACGCTCGGGCGCTTCAGCGAGCGCGGCCTGGGCATCACGCAGCTTCGCCTGGACAGCGGCGCCGAACTCGTGCTGCCGCGCGGCGAGCAGGTGCTGCTGCTGGTGTGCGCGCAAGGCGCCGGGCACGTCGAATCGCGCCCCTACGGCCGGCTGAGCGCACTGAGGGTCGAGATCGGCGAGGGGCCCTGGCTGAAGGCGACGCAGGACTCGGTCTTCTACGGCTTCGAGCTGCCGCGGTTCGATTGACGCTGTGGTGCACGAGCGCCCTGTCGGCGCGCTCCTGCCCGTTGTCGTCCTCAGCCCGGCGCCTCGAATCCCTGCAGCACCGCCACCGCATTGCGGCCGATCTCGTCGGTGGCGTAGCCGCCTTCGAAGACGAACAGCACCGGCCGCGGCAGCCGCTGCAAGGCGCGGCCGATCACGGCGTAGTCCTCGCCGCGCAGCTTGAAGCGCGAGATCGGGTCGCGCTCGAAGGTGTCGACGCCCAGCGAGACGACGCTGGCCGTGCAGCCGCTGGAGCGCACCGCGTCGAGCGCGGTGTCGAGCGCAGCCAGGTATTCCGGCGCCTCGGTGCCGGCCGGCAGCGGCAGGTTCAGCGTGGCGCCGAAGCCGTCGCCCTCGCCGCGCTCGCCGGCATGGCCGCTGAAGTACGGGTAGTCGTCGTGCGGATCGGCATGCAGGCTGGCGAAGAAGACATCGCCGCGCTGCCAGAAGATCGCCTGCGTGCCGTTGCCGTGGTGGTAGTCGATGTCGAGCACGGCCACGCGCGGCTGGCGCCCCAGGCTGCGCAGCAGCTGCGCGGCGATGGCGGCGTTGTTGAGGTAGCAGTAGCCGCCCATCGCGCGCGCCGTGGCGTGGTGGCCCGGCGGGCGGCAGATGGCGAAGGCGGCCGGCTGCTCGCCATGCGCCAGCGCGGTGGCCGCGGCGATGGCGCACTGTGCGCTCCCGTACGCCGCGGGCCAGGTGCCGGCCACGATGGCGCAACCGGCATCCATCGAGTGGTAGCCGAGCTGGCCCTCGATGTGGCGCGGCCGGACGGCGGCCAGGCCCATGCCGGCGTGCCACGCCATCGGCAACGCCGGGTGGGCGCGGCCGAGGGCGCGCCAGGCATCCCAGGCGCCGCGCAGGAAGTCGACGTAGGTCGCATCGTGCACGGCGAGGATCGGCGCCAGCCCGGCATCGGGCGGCGTGTGCACGAGGCCGAGGTTGGCTTCGAGGAATGCGTCGAGCACGCGCTCGGCGCGCAGCGGCTGCTCGAAGCTCTCGACGAGCCGGCCGCCGAAGAGCTCGCTGTGGCCGTGGTGGGCCAGGTGGTGGTCGCTGTACCAGGCGTCCATGGACGGTTCGTGCTCCCTCGTCGGCTTCGCGGGCTCGCTCGTTCGGCCTGTCGAGCCCGTGGCGCAGTATCGCCGCGCCGCTTCAGCGCCCGCCGCCGTTGCCCAGGCGCGCCGCGGCCGCCCCGCGGCGGCCTTCACGGCGTGCCACCCACAACGTGGCCGCGGCGATGACCGAGCCGCCGACGACCGTGGTCTCGGTGGGAACGTCGCCGAAGAACGCGAAGCCGAAGAACGCCGACCAGACGAGATCGAGGAACTTCGCCGGCTGCGTGGCCGAGATGTCGGTGGCGGCGAAGCTGCGCGTCAGGCAGTAGTGGCCGCTGCTGCCCAGCAGCCCGCACATCAGGAAGCCGGCCCACTGCGCAGCGCTGAGCGGCCCCCAGTGCCACCACGCCAGGGGCAGGCTGAACACGGTCACGGTGAGCGACTGCCACACGAGGATGACGCCGGCCGTCTCCTGCTTCGTCAGCGCCTTGGTGATGAGGAAGCTGGCCGCGAACAGCGGTGCGCTGGCCAGCATCACGAGGTGCCAGACACCGGAGGGGCCGCCGCTGCCGCCACCGCCACCGCCGCCGAGGCCGAGGCCGAGCTGCGGCCCGACGACGATCAGCACGCCGGCGAAGCCGAGCGCCGTGGCCAGCCAGCGCTCCCAGTGCATCGGCTCGCCGAAGAAGACGCGGGCGCCGATCATGATGAACAGCGGCCCCGTGAAGCCGATCGCGGTGGTGTCGGCGAGCGGGATGTGAGGCAGGGCCAGGAACCACAGCACGAGCCCGGCGCTGTGCGCGCCGCCGCGCCAGAACTGGCCGGCGATGTCCTTGGCGACGTAGCGGCGCCAGCCGCGCCACAGCACCACCGGCAGCAGCACCAGCAGGCCCATCGCATAACGAAGGAACTGCGACTGCAGCGGGTCGACCGACAGCGCCAGCGCCCGCATCAGCGCGTTGAGCACGCAGAAGAAGAAGCCCGCCGCCGTGGTCCACAGCAGGCCGCGCGTGGTGGGGCTCCAGCCGGCCGCGCGGCGGCGCCAGCGCGCGCCGAGGGCGACGCGGGCGGCGCCGGGGGAAATGCGAACGGCGGCGGCGTCGGCGTGGGTGCCGGCGGCCGGGGCGGCGGCTGGGGCCGCGGCTGGGGCCGCGGCTGGGTCAGCGGGCTGGTCAGCGGCTGGGTCAGCGGCTGGGTCGGCGGCTGGGTCGGCGGGCTGGTCAGCGGCTCGGGGCGATGCGCTCGGGTGCAAAGAGGCCTTCCATCGCGCGGCGCAGCCGGTACGCCTCGGTGCCGGTGTCGATGGCCACGTCGTCCCAGGTGAGGCACTGGCCTTGCCGCACCGGGCGCACCATTGTCACGTCGTGCGCCAGGCCCAGCGGCAGGCCGCCGCCGGCGCCGCCGGCGCTGCGCAGCCCCAGCGAGGTGGCCGCCGGCAGCAGCTTGCCCCACACGGTGTAGCCGCCTTCGCCGTCGAGCACCTCGCCGGCCTTCAGGTCGCGCTTGGCGGTGGCCACGACGTCGGCGCGCCAGCCGCCGGCTTCGGTGGCGGCGGCGCCGGTGGCTTCGCGGCGCAGCGCGACGCTCGCCACCGACAGGCCCACTTCCAGGCCGATCAGGTGCCAGCGCTTGTACAGCGTGAAGTAGCGGCCGCTGTCGTCGGTTTGGGCGTTGTACTCCTCGAAGCAGTGGCGGATGTAGTCGGTCTCGCCTTCGACGGTGACCCACACGCCCATGCGGATGTCGTAGGCGATGGGGCGGCCGTCGGCTTCGAGGCTGGAGACGACCTCGACCATGCCCTTGCGCTCGAGCACGCCGCCTTCGCTCCGCGGCCGCGTCACGCGCGGGATGTCGGCGATGCTCGCCGGCGGGTACGTGAGCCCGTCGGAAGGCACCGCCAGGCCGGTGGCGTTGGCCACCGCGGCGCATTCGATCGAAGGCTTGCTGCCGTCGAGGAAGCTGTTGAACATCTTCGGGTTGAGCCCGCCGCGCGCGGCCTGCTCGGGCGTGAGGCCGTAGTGCCCCCACACCGTCTCGGGCGTGCTCTGCGCGAAATGCGGCAGCCACTTGTGCCCGCGCCCCGCGGCCACCACCGGGAAGCCGCAGGTGCGCGCCCAGTCGACGAGGTCGCAGATGAGCGCCGGCTGGTCGCCGAAAGCCAGCGAGTAGACGACGCCGGCCTCGGCGGCGCGCCGCGCCAGCAGCGGGCCGCAGAAGGCGTCGGCCTCGACGGTGACGTTGACCACCGACTTGCCGAGCGCGAAGGCGGCCAGGCAATGCTCGACGGCAGCGACCGGATGCCCGGTGCACTCGACGACCACCTCCACCGCCGGGTGCGCGACGAGGGCGCGCCAGTCCTCGCCGATGTGCGTGCGGTTCTGCGCCACCGCCTCGTCGATGGAACGGGCGCGCGTGGCCTCGTCGGGCCAGCCGACGCGTGCCAGGTTGCGGCGGGCGCCGTCGGGCGAGAGGTCGGCGATGGCCACGACCTGCATGCCGGGGATGCGCGGCACCTGCGCGAGGTACATCGCGCCGAACTTGCCGGCGCCGATGAGGCCGACGCGGATGGGCTTTGCGGCGGCGGCGCGCTGCTTCAGTTGCTGGTGAAGGCTCATGGGGTTCCTCGCTGGACGGCGCGGGCGTCAGCCGGGCTCGTGCTCCCGCCGCAGCATGCGTGCCGCCGCGACCATCGAGCGCAGCTTGCCCACCGCCACCGCCCGCGGCAGGTACTTCATGCCGCAGTCGGGCGCCAGGATCACGCGCTCCTTCGCCACGTACGGCAGCGCCCGCCGCACGCGCGCAGCGACCACTTCAGGCGTCTCCACCGCCATGTCCGACAGGTCGATGCAGCCGACCATGATCTCCTTGTCGGGCAGGGTCGCCAGCACCGAGCAGTCGAGGTGCGACTGCGCTGTCTCGATGCTCACCTGGCGGCACGGGCAGCCGCGCAGCTCGGGCAGGAACGAGTAGCCGCTCGGCCGCACGTGGATGATGGCCGCGTAGCCGAAGCAGATGTGCACCGCCGTCTTGCCGGTGATGCCTTCGAGGGCGCGGTTGAGTGCCGCCAGGCCGTACTCGCGCGCCTTCTCGGGCCGCGCCTGCATGTACGGCTCGTCGACCTGCACGATGTCGGCGCCGGCGGCGAAGAGGTCGCGGATCTCGGCGTTCACCGCCACCGCGTAGTCCATCGCCGCTTCGGCGTCGGTGGTGTAGTAGTCGTTCTGCGCCTGGCAACTCATCGTGAAGGGGCCGGGCACGGTCATCTTCACGGGCTTCTTCGTCTGCGACTTCAGGAACACGAGGTCTTCCACCTCCACCGCGTGGCGGCGGCGGATGGGGCCGGTGATGCGCGGCACCGGGTTGGGGTGGCCCGAGCGGTCGAGCGCGCTGCCCGGGTTGTCGAGGTCGATGCCGTCCAGCGCCGTGGCGAAGCGGTTCGAGTAGCTCTCGCGGCGGATCTCGCCGTCGGTGATGATGTCCAGCCCGGCGTCTTCCTGGGCGCGGATGGCCAGCCGCGTCGCGTCTTCCCAGGCCTCGCGCAGATACGGCTCGGCCACGCGCCACAGTTCCTTGGCGCGCACGCGCGGCGGAAAGCGGCCGGCGAGCTTCTCGCGGTCGATCAGCCAGTCGGGTTGCGGAAAGCTGCCGACGAGGGTGGTGGGGAAGAGCATGGCGGCGGCTCGTCTTGCGGTGGAGGAGGGCGGCGGCGCGGCGAAGGACCGCGGGGTGCGACGAGCCGGCATTGAAGCACCGGCGGGCCGCGGCGGCCCCCGGGGCGAACCCCGGCCGCAGCGGTTCGGCGCGGAAATCAGTTCTTCGCCGGCCGGGTGTTCCGCGGCTTGCGGCGGCGGGCCGCGTTCGGCTTCAATCGAGACCCCTGCTGCGCAGCGGCAGCAGCACGCGGCACGCAGCACACCAGCGATGAATGCCTTCACCTACACCGCCGCCCCGGCGCGCATCGTCTTCGGCGCCGGCGCGTTGCGCGAAGTCGGCGCCGAGGTCGAGCGGCTGGGCGCCCGGCGCGCTCTGGTGCTCGCCACGCCGGAGCAGGCCGATGCGGCCGGGCGCGTCGCCGCGCTGCTGGGCGAGCGCGCCGCCGGCGTCTTCGCCAAGGCGGCGATGCACGTGCCCGTCGAGACCGCGCGCGAAGCGCGCGAGACGGCGCGCCGGCTCGGCGCCGATTGCGCCGTGGCCATCGGCGGCGGCTCGACCACGGGGCTGGGCAAGGCCATCGCGCTCGAAGCGCCGCCCGATTCGCCGCTGCCGATCATCGCCATTCCCACCACCTATGCCGGCAGCGAAGTGACCTCGATCTGGGGCCTCACCGAAGGCGGCGTCAAGAAGACCGGCCGCGATGCGCGCGTGCTGCCCAGGACGGTCATCTACGACCCCGAGCTGACACTGACGCTGCCGTTGCCGATGACGGTGACGAGCGCCCTCAACGCCATCGCCCACGCCGCCGAGGGCCTGTACGCGCCGGACGGCAACCCGGTGGTCGCGCTGATGGCCGAGGAAGGCATCCGCACCAGCGCCGCGGCGCTGCCGGCGCTGGCGCGCGACCCGCGCGACATCGAAGCGCGCGGCGACGCGCTGGCCGGCGCGTGGCTGTGCGGCACCGTGCTCGGCAGCGTGGCGATGGGGCTGCACCACAAGCTGTGCCATACGCTGGGCGGCACCTTCAACCTGCCGCACGCGCAGACGCACACCGTGGTGCTGCCGCACGCGCTGGCCTACAACGCCGCCGCTGCGCCCGAAGCGATGGCGCGCATCGCGCGCGCGTTGGGCCTCACGGGGCTCGACGCGGCCGCCGACGTGCAGCATGCCGTGCCGCGCGCGGTGCAGGCGCTGGCGGCAAGGCACGGCGCGCCGACCTCGCTGCGCGCGCTGGGCATGCCGGCCGCCGGCATCGACCGCGCCGCCGACCTGGCGGTGACCACCCCGTACCCGAACCCGCGGCCGCTCGAACGCGCCGCGCTGCGCGCGCTGCTGCAACGCGCCTACGACGGGGCGGCACCGGCAGCCGACTGACGCTTTCGAGGAGAACGACCATGACCGTAGCCCTGTTCGGCGCCAGCGGGCGCACCGGCCGGCTGCTGCTGGCCGAGGCGCAGCGCCGCCGCTGGCCGGTGCGCGCGCTGGTGCGCGACGCGGCGAGGCTGCCGCAGCAAGCCGGCGTCGAAACAATCGTCGGCGACGCGCGCGACAGCGGCGCCATCGACGAGACGCTGCGCGCCGGCGCGGGCGCTGCCGGCGCGCCCCGCGCCGTCTTGTGCACCCTCGGCATGGCCGACATCGAAAAGCCCGCCACCGACTTCTCCGACAGCGTGCGCGCCATCGTCGCCGGCATGCGCCGCGCCGGCATCCGCCGCATCGTCGCCGTGGCCTCCGGCGTGGCGTTGCCCGACGCACGCGGCGGCACCCGCGGCGAGCACGGCGTGCCCGAGGTGCTGAAGAACGTCGCCGCCGAGCACCTGCGCAACCTCCGCACGCTGCGACAGGCGGGCGACGAATGGGGCCTGCAGTGGACGCTGATGTGCCCGCTCAACCTGGTCGACGACATCGCGGCCGGCCACGCGCGCCGCGCCTATGAAGCGCTGCCCGAAGGCAGCGGCGAGACCGGCATGCCCGATCTCGCGCTGGCGATGTGCGACCTCGTCGACGACGCGGGTTCGTTCGGCCAGCGCGTGGGTATCGTCAGCGACCGCGGCCCGAGGTAGTGACCGGGAGTGACCGCGAGTGACCGGGCCGCGGCCGCCGGCTGCGGCGCTCAGCGAACGAGGACCACCGGGTCGCCCGACCACTGCGCGCTGACGCATTCGCTGCGCGTGCGGCTCGCGGTGTCGGGCGTCACCATCCAGCCGGCGGCGGCGGAGTAGCGGATCTCATAGATGCAGCCGGTGAAGGAGACGGCGCGCGTCACCTCGTCGGTGCCGCTTTCCTGCTGGCCGCTGAAGACGCGCCAGATCTGCGAGAAGCCGGGGAAGAGAGGGATTTGCAGCCTGAACGGCGGCTGGGCCAGGTCGTGCAGCGAGTTCAACGCCCCGTTGCAGCCGACCACGTACCACACGTGCACGTAGCAGGAGTCGTCGAGCCCGGCCACGCGCTGCGCCGTGCCGGCGTTCGCTTCCAGGATGCTCGCCGGCCCCTTCCAGACCTGGCCGCGCATGTCCAGCACGAGCAGCGTGCCGGTCTCGGTGGGCGGGTCGCCGGTCGTGAAGGCGCGGGCGATGTTGCCGCTGCCGCCGACCATCTTCGCGCGCAGGCCGCGGAACGGCGGCATCCTGGCGAACCAGCCGTTGCGCCCGGCCGGGTCGTAGCGGTCGCCGCCGCCGATGAACGCGCCGAGGGCGCGATCGGCGTCGATCAGGTGGAAGCTGCTCGCGCCCAGCTCGCCGATGGCTTCGAAGCGCGCCCCGCTCGGCAGCTTGGTCTCCACTTCCTCGCCGCTGACGCGCCCGTCCGACGTGAGGCGGATGACCTCCGCGGCGCCCTGGTGGCGCGGCGCGGGCGTGACGTCGATGACCTTGCCTTGGGCGCCGCTGGTCAGCACCCAGGCGAAGTCGAGGCCGGTGAGGGTGTGCACCTCGCCCTTGTCGGAGAAGGCGACGATCTGGGCCGGCGTCGAGGTCACGCGCAGCGCGTCGGTCGGCGGAATGAAGCGGAAGTCGACGATGCGCACGCCGGCGGGCGTGACGAGCTCGGGATAGTCGAACTGCGGGGCGTAGCCGGCGACGGCGTTGCGCACGATCCTGACCACCACCGAGCCGTCGCCGCGCAGCGCGGCGCTGGCCGAGTACGGCTGCGGGTAGAAAGGATTGAAGTGGTTCTCGCGGTGCCAGCCCGGCACGTAGATGGCCTTGACCACCGAGGTCCCCGTGCTGCGCAGCGCCGCGTCGCCCAGCCGCAGCGCGTTGCCGCTCGCGTCCGAGTGCGTCTGCATCGCCATCTGGTCGACGAGGTACGAAGGCGTGCCGCCCGCGAACGGCGAGCCGCCCGCGGCGGTGGCATGGTCCAGCGCGCCGTCGCTCAGGTCGCTGGCGATCTGGTCGGTGAACGACAGCGCCGGCGACGGTGTGTCGGGGTCGTAGCGCCCGGCCGACTGCACGAGCCCGGCCAGCACGGCGGCGTAGATGCCGTTGGGGTTGAAGCCCAGCACGTCCTGCTGCTGGTCCAGGCTCTGCCCGATCACCACCGGCAGCCGCGTGATGTCGTCGAGCCGGAAGTTCGGCCCGGCGTTGTCGTTGTACGCCTTCAATGCCGCTGCGTTGGCCTGCTCGATCAGTGCTGCGTCGGCCCAGGGTGCGCGGCCCGGGGTGGCGGCACGTCCCTTGACCAGTTCGTCGAGGTAGGCGCAGGCCGCGTTGGTCAGCGGCGTCACGCCGATGTTCTTGCTGCGGTCGGGCAGCACCGCGCACATGCTGCGCCCGGCGAACGAGACGTTGACCTTGCGCGCCTCGTCGTAGTAGGTGGCGTCGGCGCGCTCGCCGCGCAGCGTGATGCGCAGCGGCCCGCGGTAGTCGCAGGTGACGAGCGTCGCCATGCCCCTGTCGTTGTCGGTGGTCGCCGAGCCGAGCAGGCTGCCGTCGGCGCGCCGCACCTCGACGCGGGTGCGCAGGAACTGGCCGAGCGACCCGCCCACGCCCGCCCCCACGCCGCCGCCGCCGCTGTCGCCATCGGCGGTGCCGCCGTAGCTGTCGGTGCCGCCCAAGGCGCCGCTGGGCGGCGGGCGATAGGGCGTCTGCACCATCACGTCGGTGAAGCTGCCGCCGAAGCCGGTCAGCACGCCGGCGCGGCAGGTCTTGGGCACGAAGTACATCTCCAGGCCGTTCAGCGCCATCTCCTGCGCGGCCAGGCTCAGGCTCTTGCCGCCGTCTGCCAGCCCGAGCTGGATGGCAGCGACGAGGTCGTCCATGCCGTTGCCCGGCACGGCCTCGAAGGCGGTGCCGATGGGGTCGATGTCCGCCGAAGGCGAATTGCCCAGCACCTTGGCCAGCTGCTCGCGCACGAAGGCGCGGGCAGCCGCCACCTTGTCCTCGGCGAGCAGGCGCGTCAGCTCGCTGGCCGACATGCTGCGGATGGCGCTGTTGGGTTCGCCGCCGAGCAGCCGCGCGGCGACGAGGTGCGTCCACGGCGTCACGTTGGCCACGCCGCCCAGGCGCAGCAGGATGCCGGCCAGGCTGTCGCGGTTGGGCTGGCCGCCCACCGTGCCGTCGCGAACGAACATCACGCACGGCAGCTGCAGCGACTTCTCCAGCTCGACGCGATAGCGCCCGTCGGGGCCCGTGCTGGCGGTGCGCGTGCCGCTGGCGCAGCGCAGTTCCAGCGTGCCGCCGGCCACCGGGCGGCCCACCGCGGCGGTGCCGGAGAACTCGCCCTGGGTGAGGTCCTCCGGCGCGCCGCCACCGCCGCCACCGCAACCGGCCAGCAGCAAGGCGGCGGCAGAGGTGGCGAACCAGGCGGCGAGCGAAGCGCCGCGGCCTTCGAGAAGACGGCACCCGACGGCGAGACGCGCGAGAGGCGAAGAGCGAGGCGAAGAGCGAGGCGAAGAGCGAGCCGGAGAGCGAGGCGAAGAGCGAGCCGAAGCGTCAGGCATGACGTGTTCCTCCACTGCAACGAACCGGGAAGTTCCGTTTCACGGCAACTCGATCAGCCGGAAGTCCGGCATGCCCGGCGGGATCAGGCTCACCGGGTTCTGCGCCGCCTTGGTCATCGCGGCCACCTGCGAAGCGACGTAGTAGTCCAGGCCCTTGACCGTGATCTCGCCGCGCTTGAGCAGGTCGGCGCGGCCGCGCAGGCCGTCGACCACGGCCTTCGTGAAGACGCCGTTGCCGAGCGAGCGCAATTCCAGCGACTCCTCGCTGCGCGCGCTGGAGGCGAGCACGATGACGCCGTTCTCCGGCGCGCGCAGTTCGTCGGCCAAGCGCCCGTGGTCGCGGCTGAGCGAGCCCGCGCGGGTGGTGGTGACGCTGCCCGCATGGCAGGTGTCGGCGAAGAGCACGGTGCGCGCGCGGATGGCGGCCAGCGCGTCGCGCAGCTCGGCTTCCGAGATGGCCGTCTGCGCCAGGCGGGCGATGTCGCCGTCGTGGGTGACGAAGTGGTAGCGGCCCTCGTCGTCGTGGGCGCCGTGGCCGGCCAGGAAGACGACCGCCACGTCGTCGCCGGTGGCCTCGCTGGCCAGCCACTCCAGCTGCTGCAGCACGGCGCGGCGGGTCGCCTGCCGATCGACGACCAAGCGCGTGGCGACCTCGCGGTAGCGCCTGCCGCCCAGGCTGGCGAGCACGGCGCGGAAGTCCGAGGCGTCCTTGGCCGCGAGGCCGAGGTTGAGGCTGGCCTCGGCGTACTCGCTCACGCCCACCGCCAGCACCAGCAGCCGCGGGCCCGCGGTGCCCGCCGGCCGCGGCGGGGCATCGACCTGCACGTCGAAGTCCAGCGGCGCCGAGGTGCCGTTCGGATCGCGCGCGATCAGCTGCACGAGGTGCCGCCCGGGCGGCAGCAGGACGTCGACCCGGCCGGCCGTCTCGCCGTCCAGGCGTGCGGGCATCGCGACGCGCGCCGACTCCCACGGCCGGCCGTTCAGCCGCACGCTGACCCGTGCCGTGCCGTCCTCGGCGCTGCGCAGCGCGAAGGGCAGCGCCACCGGGCCGCCGGTCGACTTCGCCTTCCTCTCGGCCTGGGCCACGAGTTGCGGCGGCAGCAGGAGCATCGCGTCGTGCGGCGGCGCGGCGCGTGGCGTGCCGGCGATGCCCAGCGCCACGTCGATCAGGTCGGGCCGGCGGAAGGCGGCGCGGAAGCGCCCGAGCGGGTGGTGCTCGACACGCGCGCTGCCCGGGGCGCGCACCAGCCAGCCGGCGAGCGAATCACCGCCGGCACCGGCGTCGAAGTAGCCCTCGGGCGTCCACGCCAGCCACTGGCCCGTCGGTAGCGCCAGCGCGGCCAGCAACGGCTCGCCGCTGGCCGCATGCCACCAGCGCACCGTGCCGTCGCTCAGCGTGGTGACGATGCGCTCGCCCGCGTTGGCGAACACCAGCGCGTTGACCTCGGCGCCGGCGCTGCGGCGCCACAGCACCTGCCCCGAGGCGTCGACGCGCTGCAGCGCGCGCGACGTGCCGACGAACGCATCGGTGCTGCCGGGCACGAAGGTGCCGGCGCGGGCCGTCTCGCCCGGCTCGAGCCGGATCTCGCGGCCGCCGAGCCGGTAGAAGCCGGAGAAGAAGCCGCGCGCGTCGGCGACCTGGAGTTCGGCGCTGAACGGTCCGCCCTGGCGCACGCGCGCGCCGTGGCCGACACCGGTTTCGACCACGGCCAGCCGCCGCAGCCGCAGGTTGAACTGCAGCCGCTGGCCGCCGCCGAGCTGCCACGAGACGAGCGTGCCGTCCGGGCTCGTCAGCAGGGCCGACGTGGCCTGCGCACCGGCCAGCGCGCTCGTGCGATGCGGGGCAATCGCCTTGCCGTCGAAGACGCCCCAGCTGCCGTCGAACGACGCGAAGGCGACGCGGCCGCGCGGCAGCGCCACCAGGTCGAGCAGCGAGTCGGCGGCCACGCGCGCGCCGGCCGCCGCCGGGGTGCCTGCTGCGGCGTCGAACGACCACAGCAGGTAGTCGCGCCCGCGCGCCTTGCGACCACCCACCCATACCGTCGGCGCGTCGGGCGCCCAGGCCACCGTCATCAGCTGCCCGTCGTCGAGGCCGCGCTCGGGCGGCTCGAGCGTGCGCACGACGCGCCCGCCGGGCAGCTCGACGATCGCCGGCGCCTGTGCCGACAGGTGCCCGACGACGGCGCGGCTGCCGTCGGGCGCATGGCTCACGCTGACGGGCAGCGGGCCGGGGCTGGCCAGCGACCGCGGTGGCCCGAGACCGGCGGCGCCGAGCTCGAAGACGAGCAGGCGCCCCGACATGTCGGTGGCCAGCACCTGCGCGCGATGCACCGAAAGACCGAAGACGTCGCCACCGGTCGTGAAGCGGCCGCCCGGGCGCCCGTGTTCATCGAAGGCGTGCACGCCGCGCTCGGGCCCCGCGGCGGCGGCGAGGAGCCACTTGCCGTCGGGCGACCAGGCCAGCCGCTTGATCTCGCAGCGGCACAGCCGGAACGAGGCCGTCCACTGGCCGCTGGCCAGCGAGAACACGTGCGCTGTCGCTTCGGTGGCGCCACCGGGCACCGGCGCCAGGCCCGTCCCGGCCACGGCCACCTCGGCCCGCTGCGGGTGGATGGCGGCACCGTAGAGGCGGCCTTGCTCGCCCGCGCCCACCGGCACGCGCAGCGTGTGCACGGCCTCGCCCGAAGCGAGGCGCCACACGCGCGCCGACTTGTCGTCTGATGCGCTGACGAGCCAGTCGCGGGCCACGTCGACGGCCAGCCGGCGCACCGCCGCCCCGTGGCTGCCGACGTCGATCAGCAGCTGCGCCTCGAAGCGGGCGCCGCCGGCCGTGGTGCCGATCGAGGCCCGGCGCGGCGAATCGGCGCCGGCCGATTGCGGCGACGCCTCGGCACAGAGCAGCGACAGCAGCACGCACGCTGCTGCCCGAACACGGGCGGACCTCATGCAAACCCCCGCGGCGGCCGGCGCACGCGAGGCGCCGGCGTTTCGATCTTCTTCTGGCGCCGACACTAGCGCGAAACGCGCGCTCCCGCGAGCGGGCTTTCCTTCGCCGATCCTTCGCCCGGGGGGCGGCGGGCGGCGGTCGCTCGGCGCTCGACGCGGCGGGTGTGGCGGCTGCGCCGGCTTGCCGCCGCGGGCCGCGATCGGCTCCAATCAACGCCTTCGGTCGCGCACGGAGGAACGACATGAACGCCAGTACCGGCCACCGGGGCACCGAGGAGCGCCACCACCGCGGCGTGGGCGCCTTCGCCGAGCCGCGCGCCGAGCGCGTGCACCCTCTGGGCGGCTGCCCGGCGCAGGGCGGCGTCAACTTCAGCGTCTACGCGCGCGGCGCCGAGCAGGTGGAGTTGCTGCTGTTCGAACGCATCGACGACGCGCGGCCGTCGCTCGTGCTGCCGCTGGATGCGAAGCGCCACCGCAGCGGGCACTACTGGCATCTGTTCGTCCCCGGCGTCGCCGCCGGGCAGCTCTACGCCTGGCGGGCCGAAGGGCCGTTCGTGCCCGCGCGCGGCCAGCGCTTCGACCCGCAGGCCGTGCTGCTCGATCCCTACGGCCGCGCGGTGGCGCTGCCGCGCGGCTGGCAGCGCGCCGCGCCGCACGCGCTGCCGGCCAAGAGCGTGGTGTTCGATCCGCGCGGCTACGACTGGGAAGGCGACCGGCCGCTGCGGCGCCCGTTCGCACAGACGGTGATCTACGAGATGCACGTCGGCGGCTTCACGCGCAACCCCAACTCCGGCATCGCGGCGGGCCGGCGCGGCACCTTCGCCGGCGTGGTGGAGAAGATCCCGTACTTGATGTCGCTGGGCATCACCGCGGTGGAGCTGATGCCGGTGTTCCAGTTCGACGCCCAGGAGGCGCCCGCCGGGCTCACCAACTACTGGGGTTATGCGCCGATGTCGTTCTTCGCACCGCACGCCGCCTACGGCACGCGGCCCGACGAGCCGCTTTCGGTGGTCGACGAATTCCGCGACATGGTCAAGGCGCTGCATCGCGCCGGCATCGAGGTGATCCTGGACGTCGTCTACAACCACACCAGCGAAGGCGGCGACGGCGGCCCCACCTTCGGCTGGCGCGGCCTGGCCGATGGCACCTACTACCTGCTCGACGGCGAAGGCCGCTACGCCAACTACTCGGGCACCGGCAACACGCTCAACGCCAACCGCTCGGTGGTGCGGCGGATGATCATCGACAGCCTGCACCACTGGGTGCAGGTGATGCACGTCGACGGCTTCCGCTTCGACCTGGCGGCGATCCTGTCGCGCGACGAGGAAGGCCGCCCGCTCGCCAGCCCGCCAGTGCTGGCCGACATCGAGAGCGACCCGGTGCTGGCGGGCACCAAGCTCATCGCCGAGGCGTGGGATGCCGCCGGGCTGTACCAGGTGGGTCACTTCGTCGGCGAGAACTGGAAGGAGTGGAACGGGCGCTTCCGCGACGACGTGCGCGCCTTCGTGCGCGGCGACCCGGGCATGGTGCCGGTGCTGGCCGACCGCCTCTTCGGCAGCCCCGACCTCTACGGCGCCCGCCCGCGCGAGCCGGCGCAGAGCATCAACTTCGTCACCTGCCACGACGGCTTCACGCTCGCCGACCTCGTCAGCTACGACGGCAAGCACAACGAGGCCAACGGCGAGGGCAACCGCGACGGCAGCAACGACAACCTGAGCTGGAATTGCGGCGTCGAGGGCGAGACCAGCGACCCCGAAGTGCTGGCGCTGCGCTCGCGCCAGGTGCGCAACCTGCTGGCCATCAACATCCTCGCGCTCGGCACGCCGATGCTGCTGATGGGCGACGAGGTGCGGCGCAGCCAGCGCGGCAACAACAACGCCTACTGCCAGGACAACGCGCTGTCGTGGTTCGACTGGAGTGCGCCGGCGCGCGAAGCGGGGCTGTTGCGCTTCGTGCGCGGGCTCATCCGCATCCGCTTCCTGCGCGAATCGGTGCAGCGCGAGCACCAGCTCACGCTGGCCGAGCTGCTGCGCGACGCGGCGCTGCAACTGCACGGCGTGCACCTGGGCGTGCCCGACGAGGCCTGGGACTCGCACAGCCTGGCCATCACCGCCAAGAGCCTGTCGGGCGACCTGCTGATGCACTTCGCGCTCAATGCCTGGTGGCAGCCGCTGGAGTTCGAGCTGCCGGCGCTGCCCGACTGGGCCGGCCGCGAAGGCACCGGCTGGCGCCGCGTCATCGACACCGCCCGCGACGCGCCGCACGACCTGGTGGCGCCGGAGGCCGCCGAGCGCGCTGGCGGCGAGCGCCACCGTGTCGAGCCACGCTCGGTGGTGATGCTGATGGCGGCGGCGCGCGCGCCGGTGCTGGACATCTGAGCGCGGGCCCGCGCCCGCCGCGCGTGGCCCGGCTAAAGGGCGATCTTGGCGCCCTGCACGAACGTGCCACTCGGCTGGCCGAAGTCGCTGACCTTGTAGCTGCTCGAACCCGCGTGCTCGCCCATCGCGAAGATGATCGCCTGCGCGCCTTGCATCACGTAGAAGAGCGTCACGCTTTGCTGCATGTTGCCCGACGACGCGTGCAGCACCGCAAGGCCGTCCTGGATGTGCGAGCCCGAAGCCTTGCCCTTGCCGCTGAAGACGTCGTTCAGCGCCTGCTTCAGGTTCGCGTGCCGGTTGACGCCAAGCAGGTTGAGCAGGTAGC
This sequence comes from Rubrivivax sp., assembly GCA_016790425.1. Lineage (GTDB taxonomy): Bacteria > Pseudomonadota > Gammaproteobacteria > Burkholderiales > Burkholderiaceae_C > Rubrivivax. The sequence goes on along the minus strand of JAEUPF010000108.1, from coordinate 24,194 downwards.
TCTGCACCTGCGGCTGCGCCATCGCGTTGGTTGCCGTGCCGTCGCGCTTCTTGACGATCGCGGTCGCTGCAGGGGTGTGACTCACGGGGGCCTCCGGCGAAAAATGGGGCTGAACGATCGGGCCATGGACGCAGCGCGCGCGCCTGCGATTGGCTTGGCGGACCGGCCCCGCGCCGTTCGGACCGCTTGCGCTATGCGGCCTGCAGAAGGAACTCGACCTTGACGGCGTCGAAGGGAAACTCAATCTCCCCCTCCGGCGTTCGGCTGAGGACACCGGCATCCAGCAGTGCGGTGACATCGCCGTGAACTGCCTTGACATCGCGGCCCACCCGACGTGCTGCCTCGCGTATTGACATCGCACCCGCCCCGCACATGGCCTTGAGAAGCTCCCACCGCTTGGCGGTCAGGACTTGCCATAGCAGTTCCGGCGTCGCGAAGGCAATGCGCGCCTCGCGGTCGCCTCGACCCACCTTCATCGCATTCGCGACATCGGCGAGCGTCCGAGTCAGAGAACGAACCTCAAGCACGACCGTGTTCACGATTCCACCTCATCACGTCTGCTTCGAAATCGGCGATCAACTGATCCGCCGTCGTGAAGGCATAGACCTTCTCCGTTCCGCCGGCATGCCGATGATCGCCCTTGCCTCGCTCGTTGTCGTACCGCAGGACGCACTCCCCGCCCACGACATAGGCGAGCCGGTACTTGAACAAGTGCGACGAAGGCGGCACAGGCTCGTGCACCCGCCACACGACGGCCTCGGCAAATGCGTCCGTCGCCAGCACGACACGCCGACGGATCAGTGGCACAGCCTTCATTGCTGGAGAACATAACAACACATCATCATGTTGTCAATCACTCCAACATCGCCATTGACCGCGCCGGTGCCCGGCACAGCGGCGCAGCGATCCCCCGCATACCCAATTGGAGTCCCCAGAGATGCCGGTCGTGATCGACCGCTTGTGGCCGTTCGCAGTGACCCGGCATCCCGAGGCAAATCGCCGGCAATGACCCTCCCGGCCCGGCACCGGTCGCGCGCACCCTACAAGAACGGCTTGGCCCTTTCCAGCAGTTCCTCCAGCCCGGCCTCCTCTGCATTGCGCGGCTTGCCCGGGTGGATGATGGCCACCTGGCACGACTCGGCCGCTTCCACCAGGTCGCGGTAGGTGCCGGCGTCGATGTCCTTGATGTAGGCCTGCTTGTTTTCGTTGTAGGTGAACATGCGCGGGTTGACGAGCTGGCACTCGTTGCAGCTCGGGCAGCGGATCGTTTCGATCCAGGCCTCGTCCGACGGCGGCTTCGCTTCGGCCGCCATCGCCGCGGCGCCGTTCTTTTCGGCAAGCGGCGCGGCGGCAGCCGTTGCGGCTTGCGGGCCTTGCGCCGCCGCTGCCAGCGCGGGCACTGATGCCGGGGCTGCCTGCACGGCCGCCGCTGCTCTCGCAGTTTCCGCCGCCACCTTCGCCCGCTCTTGGGCCAACGCGCGCTCGGCGTGCGAGTCGTGGATGCCGCCGTGCTCCTGCAGGCGGTGCCACAGCAGCAGGCAGGCGCGCGCCGCCTTCATCAGGCGCAGGTCCACCAGCACACGGTGCAGGCGGTCGTCGGGCCCGGCGGCCCACACGTAGGGCACGCTGCGGTTCGCGGCCGCCTCGTCGAGCTCGAGCCAGTGCCCGGCGCTCACCATGCCCGCGTGCCAGCGCTCGCGCGGCACGGCGGCGAAGTGCGCCGCGTGGCGCTGGTCGGTGAGCGCGAAGTCGGCATAGGTGAAGGCCGTGTTCTCGCGCACCCGCTGCAGCATCTCGTCGGCATATTCGAGCGGCTCCATGGCCCAATCGCTTTCGGCATTGCGGTTGCCTTCGAGCGAGAAGCGCCCGGCCCAGTTGGCCCCGGCCGCCGCGTCGTAGGTGAAAGCAGGGAAGGCGCGCGCTTCCATCGCCGCGGCGGCAGTGAGGTAGCGCGGCAGGCCGGCGGCCGGCCGCGGCGAACCGGCAAACACGGTGAAGAGCGCCGGCCCGTGGCCAACCATGCCCTGCACCACGCGCGCCTTCAGCGCCGGCAATGCCGAGACGGCGCACTGCATGACGAACCGCCCGCCCAGGCCCATCGCGGTGGTCGCCAGGCGCGCGGCGCGCACGCCGAAGGCGAAGTGGCCGGTGCCGAAGGCGGCCTCCTGCAGCAGGTCGTCCACCTGCACCAGCACCTTCACCGGCATGCCCGAAGACAGCATCTCCAGCAGGCCGGCGTTCTCGCGTGCGTCGTTGCGCGCCGGCGGGATGCACACCAGGCTGTCGGGCAGCAGCGCGAAGTCTTCGGCGCCGAGCGACTCGAGCCCGTAGCGCCGGAACACCGCATCGTGCTCGGCCTCGACGTAGCGCCCGGCCACCTCGAGCTCGGCCACCGCCATCGCCTTCAGCAGCTCCACCGCCTCGGGCAGGCGCTCGCGGAAGGCCGCCATCGCCGCGGCGCAGTTGTCGAACACGCACGCCTGCGGCAGCGGGTCCTCGGCGCGCGCGTCGGGCCAGAACGTCTGCCGCGACAGCACCGCCAGCGCCCATTCGATGCGCTGGCGCCTCGCGGCCGGCAGCTCGTCGGCCGGGGCGCGGCGCGCGACGAGGCGCGACATGACCTCGAAGTCGAAGGCCTCGGCATGGCGAGCGCTCACCGCCAGCCGCAACGCCTGCGGCTGCTGCCCGGCCTGCGAGTGCACCCAGGCCGCGCGCCGGATGTCCGAGAGCTGGCGCATCAGCGCATCGACCACGCGGTGGAACTCGCGCGCCTTCGCCAGCTGCGCATGGCGCCAGGCCATCGTCACCAGGCGCGCCGGTACGCGCTCGTCGCAGCGCACGAGCTCGCCGTCGAGCTTCATCGCGCCGAGCGTTTCCGCGGCCTGCGCCAGCACGGCACGGGCGGCCTCGTCGTCGGCCGGCAGCTGGCGCAGCGCGGTCGTCGCAGCGGGCGCCATGCGCTCCAGCGCAACCGGCCACAGGTCGGCCAGCCGCCCTTCGTGGCCCTCGGCGACGAGGGCGCGCAGCTCGCGCTCCAGCCGCAGCAGATGGCGGCGCAGCCGCTCGCCTTCGATGCCGCGCGGCGCCAGCTCCGCGGCCAGCCGGCTGACGACGCCGGCGAGCGGCAGCGTGAAGCCGTCGGGCCCGGGCTCTTCGAGCAGCACGAGCGGGTAGTCGTGGCGCCGGCGCTCGAGGTCGCGATACGGCGCCAGCAGGGCCGGGCACAGCGTGCCGATGTCGACGTCGGCAAAGCCGTCGCCCTGGCGCTGGCCGGTCATCACGAACAGCAACTGGTCCTGGTAGGAGGTGGGGGCGTCCATGGCCGTCTTCCGCTCGCTCTTGCACCCGTCATCCAGCCGGCAACGCGGCGCGTGGGGGTGCTGCCTTATCGCCTCGCTGCTGCGCGCCGGCCGCGTCGTCCCCGTCCGGCCAGATCGTGTACTTGTCGAGCTCGGCCTCCAGGCCCGCGCGCGTGCGCTCGGGCGAGCGCGGCGCGCCGGCGTGGCGCAGGTCTTCGTAGCAGGGCACGCTCGGGTCGTGGAACAGGATGCCCACCGGGATCGGGTCTTCGCTGCTCGCGATCTCGCGTGCGGCGTGGATGTCCAGCGGGTCGTGCTGCCGCTGGTTGCGATAGATGCGGCTCACCTCGGCGCTCGGCTGCAGGCCGCGCTCGTGCGTCAGCAGCAGCGTCTTGCCCGGGTCGTGCAGCCACGGCTCGAACATCCTGGGCAGGAACTCGGGGCAGCGCTGGATGATGCGGATGAAGCTGAAGCCGCGGTGATGGAAGGCCCGGCGCACGATGTCGTAGACCTGCTCGGGCATCCAGTCGACCGCCTGCGCGACGAAGCTGACGTTCTGCACCCCCAGCGTCACCGTCAGCGGGTTGAGCGCCGCGAGCAGCGCGCCGCGCGGCGTGGTGTTGCTCTTCAGCCCGGCGGGCGAAGTGGGCGAGGCCTGCTTCTTGGTCAGCCCGTACACGTGGTTGTCGTGCAGCATGACCGTCAGGTTCATGTTGTAGCGGATGGCGTGGATCCAGTGCGCCGCGCCGATCGAGCAGCAGTCGCCGTCGCCGGTGTTGACGAAGACGTGCAGGTCGGGCCGCGCCATCTTCACGCCCTCCGCCAGCGGGAACGCGCGCCCGTGGATGCCGTGGAAGCCGTAGGTCTTCATGTAGTGCGGCAGCCGGCTCGAGCAGCCGATGCCGGAGACGAACACCGTGCGCTCGGGCGCGAGGTCCTCGTCGCGGCACAGCCGCTGCACCGCGGTGAGGATGGCGTTGTCGCCGCAGCCGCTGCACCAGCGCGGCACGCCGCCCTGGTAGTCCTCGAGCGCGTGGTGCTCTTCGTGCAGCCGGATCACGCATTGGTGGAGTGCGGAGCCCATCTGTCTTGTCTCCAGAGTCCTTCGATGTTGCTCAGGCCTCGACCGGCTGCGCCAGCTTCGCGAGCGCCACGTCGACCACGTTGCCCGGCTTGATCGGCTGTCCGCGTGCCTCGCTCCAGCAGTCGACGTCGACCAGGAAGCGCGCGCGCAGCATCATCGCCAGCGCCGCGTAGCGGCGGTTCTCGGCATCGATGAGCTCGTCTTCGATGCGGTCGCTCCAGTTGCCCTCGATCGTCATCACGCGCTGGAAGCGCTTGAGGATCGCCTGGATGCCCGAAGGCAGCGGCTGGATGAAGCGCAGGTGCAGCGACGACACGGCGTGCCCCTTGGCGCGCAGGCGGTCCACCGCTTCTTCGATGACGCCTTGCGTGCTGCCCCAGCCGACGAGCAGCAGTTCGCCGGCTTCTGCACCGTAGACAGGAGGCGCCCTCAGCGTCTTCTGCAGCGCCGCGAGCTTCAGGCTGCGCATGCGCAGGCCTTCCTCGTTGATGGCCGGGTCGTAGGCGACCTTGCTCGCGCGGTCGTGCGCGAGGCCGGTGACGGTGTGCATGCCGCCCGGCTGCCCGGGGATGAAGCGGCGCGCGATGCCGGTCACCGGGTCCCAGTCGTAGGGCTTGGCGCCCTCGGGGACCGGCGTCTGGTCGATCGGCGGCGCCAGCCAGTCTTCGCTGAAGACGGGCCGCGCGAACGGCTGCTGCGCCGTCGACAGGCTCGCGTCCGACAACACGACGACCACCATGTTGAAGGTCTCGGCGATCTTGCGCGCCGTGATCATCGAGTGGAAGCAGTCCTCGATGCCCGACACCGCCATCACGACCTTCGGCGCGTCGCCGTGGCTGCCGTAGATGGAGGTGAGCAGGTCGCCTTGCTCGACCTTCGTCGGCTGGCCGGTGCTCGGGCCGCCGCGCTGCACGTTGACGACGACGAGCGGGATCTCGGCCATCACCGCCAGGCCGATGCCCTCCTGCTTGAGCGAATAGCCGGGGCCGGAGGTGATGGTCACCGCGCAGCGGCCGGCGTAGCTGGCGCCGATGGCGAAGGCACAGGCGGCGATCTCGTCTTCGGCCTGGTGCACGAGGCCGCCCACCTTCTCGAAGCATTCGCTCAGGTAGTGCGAGGCGCTCGTGGCCGGCGTGATCGGGTACATCGCGCAGATGTCCATGCCCGAGGCGAGCACGCCGAGCGCGATGGCGGTGTTGCCGCTCACCACGACCTGCGGCTCGGTGATCTTCGGCGCCGGGATGCGGACCTTGAACTCGAGGTTCGCCTCGGCCCAGGCGAAGCCGGCCTCCATCAGCGCCACGTTGCTGGCGATGACCTTGCTCTCCTTCTTGCCGAAGACGAGCGCGATCTGCGCCCGCGCCAGCGCCAGGTCGAGGCTGTAGATGCTGCACAGCATGCCGAGCACGAACATGTTCTTGCCGCGCCGCGGGTCGGCGACGAGCTTCCTGCACTCCTGCTCGAGCGGCGCCTCGATGACGTGGAACGCCGCCTCGCGCAGCGCCGCCACCGTCTCGGCGTAGGAGGCGGCGATCTTGGCGTCGGCGTGCTCGCGCCACAGGTTCTCGAGGATGATCGTGGCGCCCTTCTTCAGCTCACCGGCCTTGACGCGGCCGAGCAGCACCTGCTCGTTGAAGGCCACCGCGAGATCGGTCTGGTCGCCGCCGTTGGTGACGCGCTTCGCACCGATGCGGATGCGGATGCCGCTGGCGCCGGCGACGCTGCGCGCCGGCGGCTGGATCTCGGCGGGGATGATCTCCACGGTCCAGATGCCGTTGCCGCTGCGCGCGGCGATCGCCGCCAGGCTCTGGCCGCAGCGCTGCGCGCCTTCGCCCGAATCGCTGATGACCTCGACGATGTGCTCGGGCAGCTCGCGCACGGGTTTGGGCGCGGCGGCCGCGCTGGCCGGCCGCTCGAGCACGACGGAGTCGCTCATGGATGTCGTCCTTGTGAGTTGTCGGGCCGCACCGGATGTCGCTCAGGCCACGCGCAGCCGCGCCGCGCCGTGCTCCTCGCGCGCGATGCCGAAGAGCGTGCCGTCGGGCCCGGCCGCGCCGTACACCGCGTCGCTGTCGCGCAGGCCGAGCCAGGCCTTCATCGAGCGCGCCGCGCGGCGGCCGGCGCCCATCGCCTGGATCACGGTGGCCGCGCCGGTGACGATGTCGCCGCCGGCCCAGACGCCGACGATCGAGGTGCGCAGCGCGTCGTCGGTGGCGATGTAGCCGCGCTTGTCGAGCCCGAGCTTGCAGGTCTGCCCGAGGATCGGGTTGGCGTTGGTGCCGATCGCGAACACCACCGCGTCGCAGGCGAACTCGAACTCGCTGCCGGCGATGACCACCGGCTTGCGGCGGCCCGAGGCGTCGGGCTCGCCCAGCTCCATCTTCACGCAGCGCAGCGCGCGCACCGTGCCGTCGCCATGGCCGAGGATCTCCACCGGGCTCGTCAGCCAGTGGAAGTCCACGCCCTCCTGCTCGGCGTGGTGGATCTCCTCCACGCGCGCCGGCGCTTCGGTGCGCGAGCGGCGGTAGATGCAGTGCACGCTCTCGGCGCCCAGGCGCAGCGAGACACGCAGCGCATCCATCGCCGTGTTGCCCGCGCCGATGACGGCGACGTGCCTGCCCGGCTGCAGCGGCGTGTCGAAGTTCGGGAAGTCGCGCGCTCGCATCAGGTTGCAGCGCGTCAGCAACTCGTTGGCCGAGAGCACGCCATTGAGCGACTCGCCCGGGATGCCCATGAAGCTGGGGTAGCCCGCGCCGGTGCCGACGAACACGGCGGCGAAGCCCATCTCGGTGAGCATCTGCTCGATGGTGAACAGGCGCCCGACGAGCGTGTTGCACTCGAAGCGCACGCCCAGCGCCTCGAGCTTGCGCAGCTCGGCGTCGATCACGTCGTTGGGCAGGCGGAAGTCGGGGATGCCGTACTTCAGCACGCCGCCCGGTTGGTGGAAGGCCTCGTAGACGATGACCTCGCAGCCGGCCTTGGCCATGTCGGCTGCGCAGGCCATGCCCGCGGGCCCTGCACCGACGACGCCCACCTTGAGCCCGTTCGGCTCGATGTAGGGCACGTTGGCCCAGCCCTCGCGGATGGCGGTGTCGCCGACGAAGCGCTCGAGCCGGCCGATGGCCACCGGCTCCAGCGTGTCGCCCACCGTGCAGACGCCTTCGCACTGGTTCTCCTGCGGGCACACGCGGCCGCACACCGAAGGCAGCAGGTTGGTGTCGGTGATGATGTCGTAGGCACCGTGCAGATGCTTCTCGGCGATCTTCTGGATGAAGGCCGGGATGTCGATGCCCACCGGGCAGCCGCGCACGCACGGTTCGTCGGCGCATTGCAGGCAACGCTCGGCCTCGCGCAGCGCTTCCTCGAGACCGTAGCCGAGCGAGACCTCATCGAAGTTGCGCGCCCGCGCCTTGGCGTCCTGCTCGGGGCACGGGGTGCGCTGTTGCGCAATCGTGCGGATCGTCTTCTTCCTGGGGCTGGCCATCGGCGGTCTCCTCCTCGGCGCGGGCCGTTGTGCCGGGTACGGGCAGTGCGGTGCTCGCTCGTCAGGCGTCGGTCGAAGGGCTGTCCAGCGCCGGCGGCGCAGCCGCTGCGGCCGCGGGCGCCATCTGCAGGCGGCAGCTCTCGCCGAAGCGATGCATCGCCTCGGCCTCGGCGCGCTTGAAGCGCACGAGGCGCGCCATCAGGTCGTCGAAGTCGACCTGGTGGCCGTCGAAGTCGGGGCCGTCGACGCAGGCGAACTTCACTTGCTCGCCGATCTTCACGCGGCAGCCGCCGCACATGCCGGTGCCGTCGACCATCACCGGGTTCAAGCTCACCACCGTGCGGATGCCGCGCGCGCGCGTCACCTCGGCGCAGCCTTTCATCATCACCGGGGGGCCGATGGCGACCACCTCGTCGATGTCGGCATGCCGCGCCAGCGCCTGCGCGAGCCCGTCGGTGACGCGGCCCTGCAGCCCCGCCGACCCGTCGTCCGTGCAGACGATGAGCTCGTCGCACACGGCAGCGAACTTGTCCTGCCAGAAGATCAGGTCGCGGTTGCGAAAGCCGACGACGCCGATCACCTGGGCGCCCGCCTCGTGCCAGGCGCGTGCCTGCGGAAAGACCGGCGCGACGCCGAGGCCGCCGCCGACGCACACCACCTTGCGTGCCTTGCCGATGTGGCCGGGGATGCTGCTCGGAATGCCCATCGGGCCCACCACCGCGTACAGCGTGCCGCCGGCGTGGCAGTTGCGCTGCATCCAGCGCGTCGTCTTGCCCACCGCCTGGATGACGAGCGTGAAGGTGCCCTTCGTGCGGTCGAAGTCGGCGATCGTCAGCGGGATGCGCTCACCGTGCTCACCGGCCATCACGATGACGAACTGGCCGGGCCGCGCGGCCCGTGCCAGCAGCGGGTGCTCGACTTCCAGCAGGTACGTGACGTCGGAGAAGTCCTGCCGCGCGGCGATGTGGTAGCGCGCCTGCGTGCCACCTTGCGGTCCCATGCGAGCCCCGCCTGCCGGTTGACGACCGGCCCTAGGCTGCGGCGATGCACCCCCGTCGCTCGCGCGCCCCTCACACCCCGCAGCATGCCGACGCCGGCAGCCCTTACACGGGTGTGCCCTGCCTCCTTGGTGTGGAAGGGAACCTCATGCCGAGCGACGAACCGGTTGCGAAGCTACGCCGTTCGGCGCGGGGCCGCTTGACATGACTCAAGACAAGCGGATTGAGCGCGGCGCCGCGCGGCGGCCCATGCGCTCGCCTCGAAATCGGCCCCGGGCCTCAGACGATCCGGCTCGCGTGCCCTGCCCAGTACGTGTCGCGCAGCGCCTTCTTGTACAGCTTGCCGGTAGGCAGGCGCGGCAGTTGCTCGGTGAAGTCCACCGAGCGGGGGCACTTCATCGGCGCCAGGTGTTCGCGGCAGAACGCGATCAGCGCCTGTTCGAAGGCGAGGTCGGCGGCGACGCCCGGCAGCGGCTGCACCACGGCCTTCACCTCCTCGCCGAGGTCCTCGTTCGGCACGCCGAAGACGGCGGCGTCGGCGACCTGCGGGTGCGTGATGAGCAGGTTCTCGCACTCCTGCGGGTAGATGTTCACGCCGCCGCTGATGATCATGAACGTCGAGCGGTCGGTGAGGTAGAGGTAGCCGTCGTCGTCGAGGTAGCCGACGTCGCCCACCGTCGTCATCGTGCCGTCGGCGCTGCGCGTGGCGGCGGTGCGCTCGGGGTCGTTGAAGTAGGTGAACGGCGACGCTGTCTTGAACCACAGCTCGCCGGGCTGGCCCTTGGGCAGCGGCTGGCGTTGCGCATCGAGCACGTGCAGGTCGCCCAGCAGCACCTTGCCCACGGTGCCGCGGTGCGCCAGCCATTGCGGCGTGTCGCAGGCGGTGAACCCGAGGCCTTCGGTGGCGCCGTAGTACTCGTGGATGATCGGCCCCCACCACTCGATCATGCGTTCCTTCACCGGCACCGGGCACGGCGCGGCGGCGTGCACGGCGATCTTCAGCGAGCGGAGGTCGTGGCGCCGGCGCGCCGCCTCGGGCAGCTTGAGCATGCGCGCGAACATCGTCGGCACGAGCTGCGTGTGCGTGATGCGGTGCCGCTCGACGAGCGCCAGGTAGGCCTCGGGCTCGAAGTGCTCCATGATCACCACCGTGCCGCCGAAGCGCAGTGCCACGCCGACGTTGGCCTGCGGCGCCGAGTGGTACAGCGGCGCCGGCGAGAGGTAGCGCATGCCCTCCTCGGCCTGCCACAGCCTGAACAGGAACTCGAACAGCGCCAGCGGCTGCGACGGCGGGTTCTCGGGCAGCGGCCGCAGGATGCCCTTCGGCCGCCCGGTGGTGCCCGACGAGTACAGCATCGCCGCGCCCAGCCACTCGTCGGCGATCGGCGTGGTCGGGAACGGTGCCACCGCTTCGGCGTAGTCGGCCACGCGCGCGGTGCCGATGTCGCCGGCCTCTCGTGCTGCCCGCACTTCGTCGCCGCCATCGACCACCAGGCACAGCCGCAGGCGCGGGCAATGCGCCAGCGCGGCGCGCGCCACCGGCCACTTGGCGATCGAGGTCACGAGCACCTGCGACTCGCTGTTGTCGACGATGTAGGCCAGCTCCTCGGCGGTGAGGAAGCTGTTGATGCAGGTGTAGTACAGGCCGCTGCGCTCGCCGGCGGCGTTCGTCTCGAGGTAGCGGCTGTTGTTCTCCATGAACACGGCGTAGTGGTCCAGCCGCTTCAGGCCCTCGGCGCGCAGCAGGTGGGCGAAGCGGTTGCTGCGCGCTTCGAGCTCGGCGTAGGTGACCGTCTCGCCGCTGCCGGCCATGACGAAGGCGGCGCGGTCGGGGTGCTGGTGCCAGCGGTTGCCGATGTACAAGGGGGCCTCCTCGCGCCGCAGGCGGTGCCGCGGACCCCGGCGATTCTGCCGGGGCCTCAAGTCGGCGGCGCTGCGGGACGATATTGAATCGCGCTGCCGCTGCCCCGGCGGCTCGTTGCGGCCCGGTCGTTCTTCAGCCCGAGAACCTCGCATGTTCAGGAATCTGACCCTTCGGCAGCGCCTGTTCGGCGCCTTCGCCATCGCCGCCTTGGCGCTGCTGCTGGCCACCGTTCTGTCCTGGCAGCTCGGCCGCTCGGCGATCGCCGGGGTCGCCGACGAGCGCGATGCCACGGCCGCCACGGCCGCCCTGGCCGATGCGCAGAGCGCCGTCTGGGCCCTGCGCTGGGGCGTGGCCAACGCCCTCTCGGCGAACGACGCGGCGGCCCGTGCGAAGGGGGTGGCCGACGGCCCGAAGCTGCGCTCGGACTTCGAGCGGGCCATGAAGACCTTCGAGAGCCTGGGCATCAGCGATCGCGAGCGTGCGAAGCTCGCCGCGCTGCGCACCGCCTTCGCCGGCTATGCCGATGCGCGCTCCCGCTTCCTCGAGCTGATCGGCGCCGGCAAGGCCGACGAGGCGGCCGCGTTGCGCAACGGCACGCTCACGCCGGCCGGGGCCGCGAGCAGCAAGGCCTTCGCCGAGCTCATCGAGCTGCAGCGCACGCTGTCGCGCGAGCGCAGCGAGCACAGCATCGCCGCGCTCGGCACGCTGCGCTGGGCGATCGTCGCCATCGGCCTGCTGGCGACGGCGCTCGCGTGCGCGGCCGTGTTCGCAGTGGTGCGCTCGCTCGTGCGTTCCCTCGGCGGCGAGCCGGCGGATGCAGCGGCCATCGCCCGCCGCATCGCCGAGGGTGACCTCGCCTCCCCGGTGCCGGCAGCGCTGCCCGGCAGCCTGATCGCCGCCATGGGCCAGATGCAGGCGAGGCTCAGCGAGACGGTGACGCAGGTGCGCTCGGTGAGTGACTCGATCGCCACCGGCTCGGCGCAGATCGCCAGCGGCAATGCCGACCTGTCGCAGCGCACGGAGTCGCAGGCTTCGAGCCTGCAGCAGACGGCCGCGTCGATGGAGCAGATGAACGGCACCGTGCGCGCCAACGCCGACACGGCGCGGCAGGCGGCACAGCTGGCGGACTCGGCCAGCGCCGCGGCGCAAAAGGGCGGCGAGGTCGTCGGCCGGGTCGTCAGCACCATGGACCAGATCAGCGCCAGCTCGCGGAAGATCGCCGACATCATCGGCGTGATCGACGGGATCGCATTCCAGACCAACATCCTCGCCCTCAACGCCGCCGTCGAGGCGGCCCGCGCCGGCGAACAAGGGCGCGGCTTCGCGGTCGTGGCGGGCGAGGTGCGCAGCCTGGCGCAGCGCAGCGCCGAGGCGGCGCGCGAGATCAAGGCGCTGATCGGCGCCAGCGTCGGGTGCGTCGAAAGCGGCTCGCGCCTGGTCGGCGACGCCGGCTCGACGATGGACGAGATCGTCGCGCAGGTGAAGCGCGTCACCGACCTGATCGGCGAGATCAGCTCGGCCACCCTGGAGCAGGCCAGCGGCATCGGCCAGGTCGGCCAGGCCGTGACCAGCCTGGACAGCGCCACCCAGCAGAACGCCGCGCTGGTCGAGCAGAGCGCCGCCGCCGCGGACAGCCTGCGCCTGCAGGCCTCCAGGCTCGTCGAGATCGTCGGCGCCTTCCGCCTCGCCCGCGCGGGCTGAGCAGCGCGGGCGCGGGCGAACGCGCCGCCCGCGCCGCGCTGCGAGGTCGGGCCGCGGCGCCGCGCCCGGCCCAGCGGCGGGCGCGCCGGCTCGCCTGGTGCCGGGCAAACGGTGCTAGCGTGGCGCGATGGACCGGCTGCAGGGCATGCAGGTGTTCGTGCGCTTCGCGCGGACGGCCGGCCTCGTGCTGCTGGGCGCGGCCTGCGCCGGCGGGCCCGCCGAGTCGCCCGTCCCGGCGGCAGCGCCCGAGGCCGTCGGCCTGGCGAGTGAACGGCTGGCCCGCATCGACGAGTTCATCGAGCGCATGCAGCGCGAAGGCCGCGTCGCCGGCGCGGTGGTGCTGGTGGCGCGCCGCGGCAAGCTGGTCTGGCTGAAGGCGCACGGTTTCGCCGACCTGGAAAGCCGGCGCGCGATGCGCGTCGACGACCTGTTCCAGCTGCAGTCGATGACCAAGCCGATCGCGTCGGTGGCCGCGCTGCAACTCGTGGAGCGCGGGCTCATGCGGCTGTCGGACCCGGTGGCGAAATTCCTGCCGGCGTTCGCGAACCTGTCGGTCGCGGTCGAACGGGCCGAGGCGCCGGGCGGCTTCGCGCTCGTGCCGGCCGGGCGGCCGATGACGATCCTCGACCTGCTGACCCATCGTGCCGGTTTCCCCGGCCTGCCGCCGCGCGACTCGCCGGCGGCGCGGCTGCAGCGCGAGGCGTTCCGGTCGCTGCCGGCGGAGCTGGACTTCACGCTCGAACAGTTCGTCGCCCGCCTGGCCACGGTGCCGCTGGAGGCGCAACCCGGCGCCGAGTTCCGCTACGGCCCGGCGACCATCGTGCTGGGCCGCGTCATCGAGGTGGTCACCGGCAAGCCGCTGGACGTGGCCCTGCACGAGCAGGTGCTCGAGCCGCTGGGCATGAACGACACCTTCTTCACCGTGCCCGAAGCGAAGCGCTCGCGCGTCGCCTCGCCCTATGCCGTCAGGCCGGGCCAGGGCCTCGTGCGCGCGCCGCAGGACCCGATGGCGCCGCGCTTCCTCTCGGCCGGCGGCAACCTCTTCGGCAGCGCGGCCGACTACCTGCGCTTTTGCCAGATGCTGCTCAACGGCGGCGAACTGGCCGGCGCGCGCATCCTGAGCCGCCGCTCGGTGGCGCTGATGACCACCGCCCAGGTCGCGGACCTGCCGCTGCTTTCCGTGCCGGGGCATTCGTTCGGGCTCGGGGTGGCCATCCGCAAGGCCGACGATCCCCGCGCCTGGCCCGGCACGCCGGGCACCTACGGCTGGAGCGGCGGCTACAACACCTACTTCCGCGTCGACCCGAAGGAAGAACTCGTCTTCGCGCTCTTCGCGCAGCTGGTCTTCTCGCCTGCCGATCTGGCGCTGCAACGCGGCTTTCACGAAGCGGCCGTGCAGGCGGTGCTGCACTGAGCGGTGCGGCCGATCTTTGCCACGCCCGCTTCAACGCTGGCTCCAACGCCGCGCGGCCACAGTGCGCACCGCCCGGCCGCGTGCCGGGCGCCGTTGCACCCCCTGTCCAGGAGCTCCAGCCATGTCCAAGCCCGCCCCTTCCGCTGCGTCCGCCACGTCCGCCACGCCGGCCCGCCGCGCCGACAACGGCGTCAACGTCGACGCCCTGCTCACCGCGCGCGCCGCGCTCACCGAAGCACCCGCCGGCGCCGCCTTCAAGTGGCGCGCCACCAGCCAGTGGGTCAGCGGCACGCACAGCCGCGCCACGGTGGACGGCTTCTTCGGCCTGGGCGAAGAGCAGCGGCACCGGCGCACGTTCGAGTTCGACTCCGACCATCCCGAGATCTTCGCTTCGGAGGACAACGGCGCCACGCCGGTGGAATACGTGCTCGTCGGGCTGGCCGGCTGCCTGTCGGCCGGCATCGCCTCGGTGGCGCAGCACCGCAACATCCAGCTGCGTTCGGTGCGCGCCACGCTCGAAGCGGGCATGGACCTGCAAGGCGTGCTCGGCATCGACGAGCATGTGCGCAACGGCTTCGACGGCATCAAGGTCCACTACGAGATCGACGCCGACGCGACGCCCGAGCAGATCGCCGCGCTGGTGGCGCAGTCGCAGAAGCGCTCGGCGGTGTTCGACATCGTCGCCAATCCGACCGAGATCACCGTCTCCTCGAGGAAGGCGTGAGCGCCGGGGCGCCCGGCGCGCTCGCTGCGCCGGCCGCGGTGGAGGTCGTCGTCGTCGGCGGCGGCCACTCGGGCCTCGCGATGAGCCACGTGCTGGCCGGGCGCGGCATCGCGCACGTGGTGCTCGAGCGCGGCGAGGTGGCCCAGGCCTGGCGCAGCGAGCGCTGGGACTCGCTGCGGCTGCTGACGCCCAACTGGATGTGCCGGCTGCCCGGCCAGGCCTACGACGGCGACGACCCCGACGGCTTCATGAGCGCGGTCGAGGTGGCCGCGTTCATCGCCCGCTACGCCGAGCGCTCGCGCGCACCGGTGCACACGCACACGGCGGTGCGGCGGGTGGAGCACCGGGCTGCCGGCGGCTACGCGGTGCACACGGACCGCGGCACGTGGCACTGCCGCGCCGTGGTGCTGGCCACCGGCGCGTGCAGCCGGCCGCTGGTGCCGAAACTGGCCGCCGACGTGCCGGCCACGGTGGCGCAGTGGACGCCGCGCCAATACCGGCGCAGCGCCGACCTCGGCACCGGCGGCGTGCTCGTCGTCGGCGCTTCGGCCACCGGCGTGCAGCTGGCGGCGGAGATCCGGGCCAGCGGCCGCCCGGTGCTGCTGGCCACCGGCGAGCACGTGCGCATGCCGCGGCTCTACCGCGGCCGCGACGTGCAGTGGTGGCTGCTGGAGAGCGGCGTGCTCGACCAGCGCATCGAAGCGATGGACGACCCGCTGCGCGCCCGCCGCCTGCCTTCGCCGCAACTCGTGGGCAGCCAGGCGCGCACGACCCTCGACCTCAACGCGGTGCAGCGCGCCGGTGTCGAGATCGTCGGCCGCTTCGCCGCGGTGCGCGGCGGCCAGGCGCTGTTCTCCGGCTCGCTGGCCAACGTCTGCGCGCTGGCGGATCTGAAGATGAACCGCTTGCTCGATGCGTTCGACGCCTGGGCACGCGAGCACGGCATCGAGGCGGACGTCGGCCCGGTGCAGCGGTTCGAGCCGACCGCGGTGCCGGCACCGCCGCGGCTGCAGGCGGCGCTCGGCAGCGAGATCCGCACGATCGTGTGGGCCACCGGCTACCGGCCGGACTTCGGCTGGCTCGCCGTGCCGCAGGCGTTCGACCGCCAGGGCCAGCTACGGCACGACCGCGGCGTGGTGACCGAAGCACCGGGGCTCTATGCGCTCGGCCTGCCGTTCCTGCGCCGGCGCAAGTCCAGCTTCATCCACGGCGCCGAAGACGACGTGCGCGAGATCGCGGCCGACCTCGCGCTGCATCTCGAACGGCAGGTCAGTCCGCCGGCGTCGAAGACACCGGCCGCTGCGGCCGGCGGTCGATGTGCAGCGTGAAGAGGTCCGGCCGCGCGTAGTGGCCGGCCACGTCGAGGCTGCGCCGGGCGCTGCCGACGCGCTCGAGGTCGATCTCGGCGAAGAGCACGCCGCGCTCGTTGTGCAGCGGCCCGGCGACGATCTTGCCGCCCGGTGCCACGACCACCGAGTCGCCGCCGTTGATCCACTCGTCGTCGTCGGCGAACATCTGCTCGCGGCCGGGCAGGTCGCGCGGCAGGTCGCGCCCTTGCAGCACGCAGCCGGCGCCGAGCACCCAGCAGCCGCCTTCGCGCGCGATGTGCTGCGCGCTGGCCAGCCACCGTTCGCCGCTGTCGTAGGTGGGCGCGACGAGCACTTCGACGCCTTCGCCGTACAGCGCCAGGCGCGCCTGGGGCATGTAGTTCTCCCAGCAGATCAGCGTGCCCAGGCGTCCCGCCGCAGTGGGCACCACCCGCAGGCCGCTGGCGTCGCCGAAGCCCCACACCATGCGCTCGGGGTTGGTGGGCATCACCTTGCGGTGGCGGTTGAGAAGCTCGCCGCCGGGGCCGATCGTCACCGCGGCGTTGTACAGCGTGGCGCGGCTGAACTCGCCGTCACGCTCGTGCAGCCCGCAGACGATGGCGATGCCGTGCTCGCGCGCGGCGGCCTGCAACGGCGCCAGCTGCCCGGCGGCGATGTCGACGGCGTTGGCCAGCAGCCGCGCATGGATGCGCTCGGCCAGACCCATGTCGCCGCCGGGCCGCAGGCGCCACACCCACGCCGGGTAGCCGGGCACGAAGGCTTCGGGAAAGACGACGAGCCTGGCGCCGCCGCGCGCGGCCTCGGCGGCCAGGGCGGCGGCGCGGGCGAGCGTCGCTTCGCGGTCGAGGAAGATCGGCGGCTGCTGGACGATGGCGATGCGCGTGGCCTGGGTCGGATCGGTCATGGTGCGCTCCTCGGTGTGGCAGGCCCGCAATGCGTCAGCACGAGTCGATCGCGAAACGGGCCACGGCTTCACGATGCCGCAGCAGCGTTGGAGCGACCGTTGGAACCGGCGCCGCGGCGAACGGCCGCCGGTTCCGCGCTTTCGCCGCTTTCGCTGTTTTCGCCGTTTTCGCCTTTTTCGCCGTTTTCGCCGTTGTCAAGGCCCGACGATCAGCGTGCAGTTCCAGTCGCCGCTGACGGCCACCTCGCAACGATAGCGCTCGGTGGGACCGGGCCCGACCGGATACGTCACCGCGCCCACCACCACTTCCGCAGTCAGGAAGCGCTTGACCTGGAGCTGTTCGACCCCCGGCGCCAGCGGCGCCAGCCGCGTGACCACCGACCAGCCATTGCTGCCGTAGACGATGGCGCGGCCGCTCGTGGGCGTGAAGTCCTCGAAGCGGATGTTGCGCTCGTTGCCCGCGCCGAAGCCGCCGCGGAAGGTGCCGTTGACGCGATAGGCGTCGTCGGTGGCGTACAGCGCCCCGGCGGCCGGCGTGGCCAGCGGCCCGGCCGCGAAGCTGTCCCACAGGAGGTCGGTGCCCCAGTGGTTGCCCGTGGCATAGGTGGTCAGGCAGCTCGGGTTGGCACCGCTGCCGGCGCAGGTGACGGTGGTGGTGGCGCCGAGCGCGTTGCGCGGGTAGTCGCCGTTGCCCGCGTCGGGCGCGCCGTTGCCGGTGACGCGCACGCCGTCGATCGTGAGCGTGAAGCCGTCGGCCGTGGGGTCCCAGTTGATCGTGGAGCCGATCAGGATCGTGCCCGGCGTCGCGCCCGTCACCGAGGTGTGGCTGTACGGCGCCACGTTGACGCCGCCGTAGAACGTGAAGCCGCCGAGCACGCAGTTGTCGAAGCTCACGAGGCGGCGCGTGCCGGCGCCGGGCGCCACGATCATGCGGCCGCCGCCGGCACAGTCGAGGAAGCCGCCGGCCGGGGTGAAGTTCGCCGTGGCCATGCTCTTGGCCGCCTGGGCCATCGCGGCACGCCACACCGGCGCCACGGCGTTGGTGCCCACGGTCGTCAGCACCTCGATGGCGTCGAGGCCGCCGGCCTCGATCGGCTTGCTCGGCGCGGCCGTGATGCCGCCTTGCAGCGCGGCGCCAAGGCTCGCCCACGGGCCTTCGACGTCGACGACGGCCAGCGACTGCGCCGCCGAAGTGGCCGCGGCGCCGGCGCCGTCGATGGCGCGCACCGTGAGAGTGTGCGTGCCCGTGGGCGGGTTCGCCCAGGTGAACTCGTACGGCGCCGCGGTGCTCTCGCCGAGCTTGGTGGTGCCGTCGTAGAACTCGACGCGTGCGACGGGCCCTTCGGTGTCGGCGGCGGTGGCCGTGATCTTCACCGACCGGCCTGCCGAGATGGCAGCGCCAGGCGCCGGCGCGGTGAGGCTGACCGTGGGGGCGGTGTTCGAGATCACCACCGTGCGCTCGGCCGAGACGGTCGATCCGCCCGCGTTGTCGATGGCGCGCGCGGTGACGGTGCGCGTGCCGGCCGGCGCGTTGGTCCACGTGAACTCGTAAGGCGCCGTGCTGTCCTCGCCGATCTTGGTGGTGCCGTCGTAGAACTCGACGCGGGCGATGGTGCCGTCGCTGTCGGAGGCGGTGGCCGTGAGGGTGACCGGCTGGCCCCACGTCACCGTGGTGCCCGCGGCGGGCGCGCCGAGGGCCACCGTGGGCGCCTCGTTGGCCGGATCGCTCGAACCGCCGCCACCGCAGGCGGTGAGCGCCGCCGCGGCGGCGACAACCGTGAGTGCGCCGCGGAAGAAGAAGGATCGGGTCGAGGTGGCGTGAGGGGACTTCATGGTGGGTGGGACAGCAGTGGATTCGGAGCTTTCGCCCGCGCGCGCGTTCGAGCGTGGGCGTCACCGAAAAGCTTGCCACCTTGCAGGCCCGCCGGGAGGCGCCGCCCCCGCAAGCCGGGGCCCGCGAATGCCGGGCCTTGCGGACCAACTGCACGCCGGGTCCGTTGCCGGTCGAGGAAGCGTACCCTGCACCCCTTGACCGGGAGAACCCACGCGATGTCGATCGAACTGAACCACACCATCGTTCACGCCCGCGACCCGCTCGCTTCGGCGACGTTCCTCGCCGAGATGCTGGGCCGCCCGGCCCCGGTGCGCTTCGGCCCGTTCTGGGACGTCGAGCTCGACAACCACGCGACGCTGGCCTACCTCCGCGCCGACGAGCACCTCACCATCGAGCACTACGCCTTCCTCGTCAGCGAGGAGGAGTTCGACCGCGTCTTCGAACGCATCCAGGCCCGGGCGCTGCCGTACTGGGCCGACCCGGCGCACCAGCAGCCGGGCCGCATCAACCACCACGACGGCGGGCGCGGCGTGTACTGGAACGACCCGGACGGGCACTACCTGGAGATCATCACGCGGCCTTATGGCAGCGGCGGGTGACCGCCACGGCCGCCCCGGCCGCCCCGGCCCTCCCGGTGCGGCCCGATCAGGTGAAGGCGAAATCCACTTCCGGCTTCAGGCCGCTGACGATGCGCGCGATGCTCTTGCCCGAACCGCACGAGTGCGTCCAGCCGAGCGTGCCGTGGCCGGTGTTGAGGAACAGGTTGGGCAGCTTGCTGCGGCCGATCAGCGGCACGTTGCTCGGCGTCGCGGGCCGCAGGCCCGTCCAGAACTGCGCCTGGCTGGCGTCACCGGCACCGGGGAACAGCTGTTCCACGCGGCGCACGATGGCCTCGCAGCGTACGCGGTTGAGGTCGCGGTCGTAGCCGTTCAGCTCGGCGGTGCCGGCGATGCGAAGCCGGTCCCCGAGCCGCGAGAAGACCAGCTTGAACTCGTCGTCGGTCAGCGACACCTGGTGTGCCTTGGCCGCATCCTTCACCGGCATCGTCACCGAATAGCCCTTGGCCGGGTAGATCGGCAGCCGCAGGCCGAGCGGCGCCGCATACAGCGGCGACAAGCTCCCCATCGCCAGCACATAGGCATCGGCGCGCAGGCGCTGGAAGCGGCCTTCGTCGTCGGTGGCCTCGACATGGTCGATGGCGCCGCCGGCTTCGCGCAGCGCCGTCACCGTGTGGCTCATCAGGAACTGCACGCCGTCTTCGCGGCAGCGCGCCACCAGCTCGCGCGCGAAGCAGTTGGCATCGCCCGATTCGTCTTCGGCGGTGTAGGTGGCCCCGGCCAGCTGCGGCCGGATGTGCGCCAGCGCCGGCTCGAGCCGCACCGCCTCGTCGGCAGAGATCACGCGGCGGTCGCAGCCGAGCTCGCGCATCTGCGCGGCGGGCGCCTCGGCGCCGTCGAACTCCCGCTGGCTCGTGTAGAAGTGAAGGATGCCCTGCGTGCGCTGGTCGTACTCGATGCCGCGCTCGCTGCGCAGCGAACGCAGCATCTGCCGGCTGTAGGTGCCCAGGCGCACGATCTGCTCGATGTTGTGGCGCGTCCGCGCCGGCGTGCATTCGCGCAGGAAGGCCAGGCCCCACAACCACTGCCGCATGTCGCTGCGCAGGCGAAAGAGCAGCGGCGCATCCTCCTGGCCCAGCCACTTCAGCACCTTGAGCGGCGCGCTCGGGTTGGCCCACGGCTCGGCGTGGCTCACCGAGATCTGGCCACCGTTGGCGAAGCTGGTTTCCGCAGCCGGGCTGGCCTGGCGGTCGACCACCGTCACGTGGTGGCCGAGTTGGCGCAGGTAGTAGGCCGAGGTCACGCCGAGCAGGCCGGCGCCGAGCACGATCACTTTCATCGTCAGGTTCCTTGCAGCAGAGGGAGGGCACGCGGGCGATGAAGGCATCGCCTCCATTGCGCGTGTGTGCCGCTCCCCCTGTCCCCGGTACCTGAGAGATTCCGCCCGGGGCTGCACGGCGCAGCCGGCCCGGCGTTGCTCCTTCGGTGCTTCGCGCGGATGTGCTCCGCGCGAAGGCTCTCCAGACGGCCAATGAACGACGGCGCAGTACGGAACCTGAGCGTGTATGGGAGCTTGCGCCTTCGGTGGCTGCGCCGGCAGGTGGCCCTGCCGATGCGGCGCTCTCCTGCACCGTCGTGAGTTTGCGAATTCGAGGCGGCGGAACGCGAACCCTGGCCGCCGAAGGTCTCCTCGTGAATGCGTGTCGATCGCGGCGCGGTGATCACGCCGCCGGTGCGCCGGTCGCCGCGCCGATCATTGCGCTTCGAGCTTGATGCTCCTGGCAATGGCGCGGAAGCGTGCGGTCTGGCGCTCGTACTCCTTCTGCGCCTCGGCCACGCTCATCATCGGCGGCACGCGGCCGCCGAGTTCATCGAGCCGCTTGCGCGCCTCGGGGTCGGCCATCGCCGTGGCCAGTTGCCTGTTGAGCGCGCTCACCACGGCCTCGGGGGTGTCCTTGCGCACGAAGTAGCCGGTCCAGGTGTCGAAGGCGAAGTCCTTGACCGACTTGCTGTCGTTGATGCTCGGGTAGGCGTCGAGGAACCTGGCCTCGGGCTTGCCAGGCTGCGCCATCGTCGCCAGCACCTTGAACATGCCCTTCTCGACGAAGCCGGGCAGCCGCGCGTCGACGACGAAGAAGGCCACGTCAACGAGGTTGCCGCCCATGTCCTGCAGCATCGGCGCGCCACCCTTGTACGGGATGTGCGTCATCTTCGTGCCGATGGTCTGCGCGAAGTGTTCGCCGACCACGTGATAGAACGAACCGATGCCGACGCTGCCGTAGGTCAGCGGCTTGCCGGCGGCCTCGGCCTTCCTGGCCAGCGCGACGAGTTCGTCGATGGTGTTGGCTTCGAGCCCCTTGCGCGCGATCACCGCCATCGGGAAGCTGCCGATGATCTGCACCATCCGCCAGTCTTCGCTCTTGTACTTCACCGATTGCATCGCCAGCGGCGCCAGGATCAGCTCGTTGGGCGAGCCCTGGTAGACCAGGTGGCCGTCGGCCGGTGCGCCCAGCACCTTCTGCGCGGCGATCGAGCCGCCGGCGCCGCCGAGGTTGTCGACGATGACCATCTGGCCGGCCGACTTGGCCAGCGGCCTTTCGACCAGGCGCGCGATGACGTCCGAGAGCCCGCCGGCCGGATACGGCACCAGCAGCGTCACGGGCTTGGTCGGAAAACCCTGTGCCGCAGCCGTTGCGGTCGCGAGGGTGAACGCGGCGGCCAGCGCGACTCCGCGCGCGAGGCTTTTCGGGGCGAGCGGCATGGCAGTTGTCTCCTCGTGTCGCGAATGTCGATGACGGACCGGGCTGATGCGGGGCGGACTCTAGGAACGCGCTGCTTCCAAGTCCAATGCATTGTTCTGGAACTTATGATGCATCGGACTCATGTACGGAGGCGCGCGCCATGTTGACCCTGGTCCAGCTTCGCCACCTAGTGGCGTTGGCCGACAGTGGCTCGTTCAGCCGCGCCGCCGACAAGGTGCACCTGACGCAGCCGGCGTTGTCGCGCAGCATCCAGGCGCTCGAAGGCGAGCTCGGGGCCGCCCTGGTCGACCGCATCGGCCGCCGCGCCGAGCTCACGCCCACCGGGCGCGAGGTGACTGCCCGCGCACGCGAGTTGCTGTTCGAGGCGCACGAACTGCACGAGCGCGGCCGCCGCGTGGCCCGCGGCCTGCACGGCACGCTGCGCGTGGGCATGGGCTCGGGTCCGGGCGTGATGCTGATGACGCCGCTGCTGCTGGAGGTGGCGCAGCAACGCCCCCAGTGGCGGGTGGAGGTGGCGCGCGGCGCCACCGCGCTGCTGGTCGAGCGCCTGCGCGCGCGCCTGCTCGACGCGGTGGTGGTGGATGTCCGTTCGCTCGAGCCGGCTGCCGACCTGGCCGTTTCCGACGTCTGCGAGATGCGTGGCGCCTTCCTCGTGCGGGCGCAGCATCCGCTGGCGCGACAACGCTCGGTGGCGTTTGCCGATCTGGCCGCCTACCCCCTGGCCAGCATTCCGCTGTCGGCCGAGGTGGCGCGCCTGCTGGTCGAGCGCTACGGGCCGGCCGCCCACCCCGACCAGGCTGTGAACATCCGCTGCGACGAGATCGCCAGCCTCGTCGAGGTGGCCAAGCACAGCGACGCGGTGCTGCTGGCCGTTCGCGCCAGCGCACCGCAGCTGACCGAACTGCCGATGTCGCCGGCACTGGGCGTGGCCGCACGGCTGGGCCTGGTCACGCTGGCCCGGCGCACGGAGGCGGCCACGCTGCGCGTGGTGCGCGAACTGATGGCTCGGCGACTGGTCGACCCGCCCGCACGAGGGCGCGGCGACCGAGGCCGCGGTATCGGGGCGGTTCGCCGCGCCCTCAGCCCACCGCTGCGATCGCCGCGTTGAACGTCGCGCTCGGGCGCATCACCGCCTTCACCTTCACCGGGTCGGCCTTGAAGTAGCCGCCGATGTCCGCCGGCTTGCCTTGCACCGCGGCCATCTCGGCGACGATCTTCTGCTCGTTGGCCGCCAGCGTCTTGGCCAGCGGCGCGAAGTGCGCCGCCAGCGCCGCGTCGTCCTTCTGCGCTGCAAGCTCCTGCGCCCAGTACATCGCCAGGTAGAACTGGCTGCCGCGGTTGTCGAGCTCGCCGGTCTTGGGCGAAGGCGACTTGCGGTTGTCGAGCAGCTTGCCGGTGGCCGCGTCGAGCGTCCTGGCCAGGATCTTGGCCTTCGCGTTGCCGGTCTTGATGCCGAGGTCTTCCAGGCTCACGGCGAGCGCCAGGAACTCGCCCAGCGAATCCCAGCGCAGGTGGTTCTCCTCGACCAGCTGCTGCACGTGCTTGGGCGCCGAGCCTCCGGCGCCGGTCTCGTACATGCCGCCGCCGGCCATCAGCGGCACGATCGAGAGCATCTTCGCGCTCGTGCCCAGCTCCATGATCGGGAACAGGTCGGTCAGGTAGTCGCGCAGGATGTTGCCGGTGACGGAGATCGTGTCCAGCCCGCGCACGACGCGCTCGAGCGTGTAGCGCATCGCCCGCACCTGGCTCATGATCTGGATGTCCAGGCCCTGCGTGTCATGCTCCTTCAAGCAGGCCTGCACCTTCTTGATCAGCTCGTTCTCGTGCGGGCGGTACGGGTCGAGCCAGAACACCGCCGGCATGCCCGAGTTGCGGCAGCGCGTGACGGCGAGCTTCACCCAGTCGCGGATGGCCGCGTCCTTCACCTGGCACATGCGCCAGATGTCGCCGGTCTCGACGTTCTGCGACAGCAGCACCTCGCCGGTGGCGAGGTCGGTGATGTTGGCGACGCCGTCCTCCGGGATCTCGAACGTCTTGTCGTGCGAGCCGTATTCCTCGGCCTGCTGCGCCATGAGGCCGACGTTGGGCACGGTGCCCATGGTCTTCGGGTCGAAGTTGCCGTGCCACTTGCAGAAGTTGATCATCTCCTGGTAGATGCGCGCAAACGTGCTCTCGGGCATCACCGCCTTCACGTCCTTCAGGCGGCCGTCGGCACCGTACATCTTGCCGCCCGCGCGGATC
>JAEUPF010000095.1 GCA_016790425.1 Rubrivivax sp. | reverse complement strand
CTCGACATGACGCACCTGGGCGCCGACACGATCATGAAGCGGCTGCCCAGCGTGTTCGAGATCGGCCACAACTTCGCCAACGTCGACATCACGAAGGAGCCGATCCCGGTGGTGCCGACGATCCACTACCAGATGGGCGGCATCCCCACCAACATCCACGGCCAGGTGGTGGCGCCCGGTTCGTCGAGTTCGGGCGGCGTGCCCAACGCGGTGGTCAACGGCTTCTACGCGGTGGGCGAGTGCTCCTGCGTCAGCGTGCACGGCGCCAATCGCCTGGGCACCAACTCGCTGCTCGACCTGCTGGTGTTCGGCAAGAGCGCCGGCGACCACATCGTCGCGGCGCTGAAGGGTGGAACGCGGGCCCACAAGCCGCTGCCGGCCGACGCGGCGGACCAGTCGCTGGCACGCCTGGCGCGGCTCGATGCCGCCGCCGGCGGCGAGTACGCGCAGGACGTCGCGGGCGACATCCGCAACGCGATGCAGCAGCACGCCGGCGTCTTCCGCACCCAGGCCGGCATGGACGAAGGCGTGGCGAAGATCAACGCCATCCGCGAGCGCGTGGGCGGCATCGCCCTGCGCGACAAGAGCCGGGTCTTCAACACCGCGCGCATCGAGGCGCTCGAGGTCGAGAACCTCATCGAAGCGGCGCAGGCGACGATGACCAGCGCCGCCGCGCGCCGCGAGTGCCGCGGCGCGCACACCGTCAAGGATTACGAGCGCGGGGCCGACGACGCCGAGTTCCCGCTCGGCCGCAACGACCGCGAATGGATGAAGCACACGCTGTGGACGAGCGAGGGCAACCGCCTGGCCTACAAGCCGGTGAACCTGAAGCCGCTCTCCGTCGATTCGATCCCGCCCAAGGTGCGCACGTTCTGAACCGACGCGACACGAGCGCCCCCGACCCGAGACCGCCCACGCCATGACCGCCCGCACGTTCCAGATCTACCGCTTCGACCCCGACGCCGACGAGCGGCCGCGCATGCAGAGCTACACCGTCGAGCTCGACGGCAGCGAGCGCATGCTGCTGGACGCGCTGATGAAGCTGAAGGCGCAGGATCCGAGCCTGAGCTTCCGCCGCAGCTGCCGCGAAGGCGTGTGCGGCAGCGACGCGATGAACATCAACGGCAAGAACGGCCTGGCGTGCCTGACCAACCTGCGCACGCTGCCGGGCACCATCGTGCTCAAGCCGCTGCCGGGGCTGCCCGTCATCCGCGACCTGATCGTCGACATGACGCTGTTCTTCCAGCAGTACCACAGCATCAAGCCGTACCTCGTCAACGAGACGCTGCCGCCCGAGAAGGAGCGGCTGCAGTCGCCCGAGGAGCGCGATGAGCTGAACGGCCTGTACGAGTGCATCCTGTGCGCGAGCTGCTCGACCAGCTGCCCCAGCTTCTGGTGGAACCCGGACAAGTTCGTCGGCCCGGCGGGACTGCTGCAGGCCTACCGCTTCATCGCCGACAGCCGCGACGACGCCACCGGCGAGCGCCTGGACAACCTCGAGGATCCGTATCGCCTCTTCCGCTGCCACACGATCATGAACTGCGTCGACGTCTGCCCCAAGGGGCTCAACCCGGCGCGGGCGATCGGCAAGATCAAGGAACTGATGGTGCGGCGCGCGGTATGAGCACGATGCGCCTCGACGAACGATCGCTCAGCCGGCTGAAGTGGCGCTGCCGCCGCGGCCTGCTGGAGAACGACCTCTTCATCGAGCGCTTCTTCCGCCGCCACGAGGACACGATGACAACCAGGCAGGCCGCCGGGCTCATGGCCCTGATGGATCTTGCCGATAACGACCTGCTGGACCTGCTGCTGGCGCGCAGCGAACCGCAGGGGGAGACAGACACCCCGGAAGTGCGCGAGGTGCTGGCGCAGATGCGCGTGCGCCCCACCGCGCCGTTGCCGGCCCGTCCCTGAACCGAAGGAAGCAATCGCCGTGGCCATGACCCCCTCCGACGTCAAAGCGACGCTGTCGTTCAGCGACGGCAGCCCCAGCATCGAGCTCCCCCTGTACAAGGGCAGCATCGGGCCGGACGTGATCGACATCCGCAAGCTCTACGGTGCGACCGGCAAGTTCACCTACGACCCCGGCTTTCTCAGTACCGCGAGCTGCAACAGCACGATCACCTACATCGACGGCGACAAGGGCGAGCTCCTGTATCGCGGCTACCCGATCGAGCAGCTCGCGCAGCAGTGCGACTTCCTCGACACCTGCTACCTGCTGCTGTACGGCGACCTGCCCAACGCGCAGCAGCAGAAGGACTTCCACAAGCTCGTCACCAACCACACGATGGTCAACGAGCAGATGCAGTTCTTCCTGCGCGGCTTCCGCCGCGACGCGCACCCGATGGCGGTGATGACGGGGCTGGTGGGAGCGCTGTCGGCCTTCTATCACGACAGCACCGACATCAACAACCCGCGCCACCGCGACGTGGCCGCGATCCGCCTCATCGCCAAGATGCCGACGCTGGTGGCGATGGCCTACAAGTACGGCGTCGGCCAGCCGTACATGTACCCGCGCAACGAGCTCAGCTACGCGGCGAACTTCATGCGCATGATGTTCGCCACCCCGACCGAGGACTACAAGCCCAACGACGTGCTGGTGCGGGCGATCGACCGCATCTTCATCCTGCACGCCGACCATGAGCAGAACGCCAGCACTTCCACCGTTCGCCTGTGCGGCAGCTCGGGCACCAACCCGTTCGCGGCCATCGCCGCCGGCGTGGCCTGCCTGTGGGGTCCGGCGCACGGCGGCGCCAACGAGGCGGCGCTCAACATGCTGGAGGACATCCAGCGCGCCGGCGGCGTCGAGAAGATCGGCGAGTTCATCCGCCAGGTCAAGGACAAGAACAGCAACGTCAAGCTGATGGGCTTCGGCCACCGGGTCTACAAGAACTACGACCCGCGCGCCAAGCTGATGCGCGAGACCTGCCACGAGGTGCTCTCCGAACTCGGCCTGGGCAACGACCCGCTATTCAAGCTGGCGATGGCGCTGGAGAAGATCGCGCTGGAGGACGAGTACTTCGTCGCCCGCAAGCTCTACCCGAACGTCGACTTCTACTCGGGCATCGTGCAGCGCGCCATCGGCATCCCGGTGAGCCTGTTCACCGCCATCTTCGCGCTGGCGCGCACGGTGGGCTGGATCGCGCAGCTCAACGAGATGATCGCCGACCCCGAGTACAAGATCGGCCGGCCGCGGCAGCTCTACGTCGGCTCGGCGCGGCGCGACGTGAAGCCGCTGGCGCAGCGCTGAGGCGCGGGCGGCGCGGGTGCGGCAGCGGCGCGCCCGCGTTGCCGCCACAGCGTACGCCGCAAAGAAGAAGAGCCCGCCGATGGCGGGCTCTTCGCTTGGGGCTCGCTGCCGCATCGCTGCGGCGGCGCCTCGCGCAGACCTTACTTCTTCGCGGCGCGCTTGCGCTGCACGCCGATGCCGGCGAGTGCCAGGCCGACCAGGGCCAGCGTCGCGGGTTCCGGCACGTTCGACGGGCCGGCGACGCCGGTGGCGGTCAGCGTCGCCTGGTCGAACATGAAGTCGCCGATGCTGGCGCCGATCGTCGCCGTCAGCGTGCCGTTCACGTTCAGCACGAACGCGCCGAGGATCGAGGTGCCCGAGCTGGACGTGCCGGTGCCGGTGATGGGGATGTCGGCCAGCAGGCCGGGCAGATCGGCCCACACGAACTCGAGCGGGGCGTACCACGGATCGCTGCCGTCGTCGTACGTACGCATCGTGAACGTGAAGCCGGTGATGAGATCGCTGCCCGGGTTGAAGCCGGCCGTGGTGAGGTCGAAGTTCAGCGTGATCGACGGCGGCACCAGCACGTCGGGGTTCGGGTTGATCGTCTGCGTCCACACCGCGGCGTTCGAGGCGGCGGAGGCGGCGGCCAGCGCGAGGCCGGCGGCGAGGGTCTTGAGGCTCTTGAACATGGAGGCTTTCCTCTCAGGGGTGACTGCGGAACCACTGGTGCCCACTGTGCAGCGTGCTCGTGGACTGCCTCTGCACGAGCAGCCACCGTGCCAGTGGATCCTGGACCCACCAAATCAATGAGTTAGCTGCTCGGTCGCGGCGCGGGCCGCGAGCGTTGTAAGCGGGCCCGACAGACCGGCCGTGCATAGTTCACGCGCCAAGGCACGCGGACCCGGCGGTTGTCGTCGTTGTCGACACGCGGGCGCCGCCCGCGGCGTCGCAGCCCGCTTCCTGCCCTGTGCGCTCTTTCGCGGTTAGCGCTCCGCCCGGCTGCCGTCGCGCGCCAGGCGCACGCCGCTGAACTGCCATCTCGCGTCGGCCGGGAAGAAGTTCCGGTAGCTGGCGCGGATGTGCCCGCGCGGCGTGGCGCACGAGCCGCCGCGCAGCACGTACTGGTTGACCATGAACTTGCCGTTGTATTCGCCGACGGCGCCGGCCCAGGGCCGGAACCCCGGGTAGCCCTGGTACGACGAGGCGGTCCACTCCCACGCGTCGCCGAAGATCTGCATCGGCATGCCGGCAGGAGTGTGTGGCAGCGGCATCGGGTGCAGCGCGCCGCTGTCGACGAAGTTGCCGGTGCCGATGCCGGCGGGCTCCTGCTGCTGCGCAGCGTGTTCCCACTCGGCTTCGGTGGGCAGGCGCAGCAGCTCGCCGGTCGCTTCGCCGCGCCAGCGGGCGTAGGCATCGGCCTCGTACAGGTTGATGTGCACCACCGGCGTGTGCGGGTCCACGGGTACTTCGCCATGCAGCGTGAAGCAGGTCCAACCCGCCGCCCGGTCGTCGGCGGCCTGCGTGCCGCTGGCCTTCCCGTGCGCGCTGCTGCGCCGCCGCTGCCAATAGAGCGGCGCCTCGATGCGCTGCTGCCGCACCCAGTCCCAGCCGGCCGAGAGCCACCAGCGCGGGTCGCCGTAGCCGCCGGCCTCGATGAACTCGAGCCACTCGCCGTTGGTCACCAGCCGGTTGCCGAGGGCGAAGGGCGGCAGGTGCACGGTGTGGCGCGGTGTCTCGTTGTCGAACGCGAAGCCGTTGCCGGCATGGCCGATCTGCACCAGGCCGCCGGCGAACTCGCACCAGCTGTGCGCCGTCGCCGCCACCGGCGCCAACGGCCAGGCCGTGCGGTACACCGGGCGCAGCGGGTTGCACGCGAGCAGATGCTTGAGGTCGGTGAGGATCAGCTCCTGGTGCTGCTGCTCGTGCTGCAGGCCGAGCTCGACGAGCGTGGCGATCTCCTCCTCGTGGCGCCCGGCGCTGCGCGAAGCCAGCAAGGCGTGCATCCGTTCATCGACGGCGGCACGGTAGCCCTTCACCTCGGCCAGCCCGGGCCGCGTCACGAGGCCGCGCTGCGGCCGCGGGTGCTGCTCGCCCACGCCCTGGTAGTAGCTGTTGAACAGGACGCGAAAGGCCGGGTGGAACGGCTGGAAGCCCGGTTCGAAGCGTTCGAGCACGAATGTCTCGAAGAACCAGGTCACGTGCGCCAGGTGCCATTTCGTCGGGCTGGCGTCGGGCATCGACTGCACCTGTGCGTCGGCTTCCGACAGCGGCGCCGCGAGCGCCAGCGTCTGCGCGCGCACCTGCTCGTAGCGTTGCAGCAACGGCACAGCCGCAGCGGCGTGGGGCGGCATGCCCGACGCCTGCTGCGCCGACGGGGTACGTACGGCGGGCTTCATGGCGGCAGCTCCTCCTGCTCGAAAGGCGCCGCGCGGGGAGAGCCGGCACCGCGGATCAGCGAACCAATGTAGCCGAGGCAGCGCCCCCGCGGCGCGGTGCGGTCAAGGCGGGGGTGTCCCCGAGGGCAGCGTGTGGCACACCACCGTGGCCGAGCGAGCCCGAACGGCGACCGCAGCAATGCTGGCCGGTGTCGGCTGCCCCGACCACAGCGTCCACTCCGCAGCGGCCGCCACGTCGCCCTCGATGGCAAGCAGCCGCGGCGGCTCCTGCGGGCGCAGGGTGACCTCGAAGGAGGCGGTGCCGGCCCGCAGCCCGGCACCGAGCGCCTTCAGGTAGGCTTCCTTGCGCGTCCAGGCGGCCAGGAAGGCTGCCGGCCGCTGCGCGGCGGGCAGGGCGCGCAGGGCCGCGCTCTCTGCGGCGGCGAAGTAGCGGTGCGCCAGTGCCTCGGCGTCATTCATCGGGCGCAGCATCTCGATGTCGGCACCCAGGGGAACGGCCCCGCTCGCGATGGCGAGCAGGCCCTGGTCGTCGGAGTGCGCGAGGTTGAAGGCCAGTCCCTGCCGCAGCGCCGGCGCCGCAGCGGCCGACGGCCGCAGCAGCGGCTTGCCATCGGCGCCGGTGTCCAGGCGCACCGCGGCCGGGGTCGTGCCCAGACAGGCCGCGAGCAGCGCCCGCATCTGCCCGTGCGCAGCGACGTGGCGAAGGCGAAGCGGTTCGCGCAGGAACCGGTCGGCTCGCTCCTGCTCCTGCGCGTCGAGCCAGGGCCACATCGTCTCGAACGGCCAAGCCGGGCGGCGAAGATCCAGCCACCACAGGTGCACTTCGCCGGCGCCGGGCCAGGCCGGGCCGGGCTGGCCCGGCGCAGGGGGCCACCCAGGCAACCACGCGGGCGGCCCTGGCGCCGCCCCTTCGTCCGCCACGCTGGCGCCGGGCTCGTCCAAGGCGCGGCCCTTCACGCCGGCGTTGCCGCCTCCAGCCCGTTGGCGAAGTGCGAGCGCATCAGCCGCGCCGCGCCGGCGCCGTCGCGCGCGGCGATGGCCTGCAGCAGCGCGCGGTGCTCCGCGAGCGAATCGGCGATGCGGCCTTGCCGGAAGAGCGAGTGGTGCCGGTTGAGCTTCATCACCTTGCGCAGGTCGGTCACCATCTGCTCGGCCCAGCGGTTGCCGGCCATGCGCAGCAAGGCCATGTGGAAGCGCTCGTTGGCGGCGAAGAAGGCCTCGCGGTGCCGCGCCTGGCGCTCCAACTGCTGGTGCAGCGCCTCCAGCTCGGCGCGCTGGGCGGCGTCGGCGGCCCTGGCCACGCGTGCCGCGGCATCGCTTTCCAGCAGCGCCAGCAGGTGATAGACCTGCTGCACGTCCTCGCGCGACATCTCGGTGACGTAGGCGCCGCGGCGGACCTTCATCGTCACCAGGCCCTCGACGGCCAGCACCTTCAGCGCTTCGCGCAGCGGCGTGCGGCTGATGCCGAATTCAGTGGCGAGCTTCTGCTCGTCGATCCAGCTGCCGGGCTCGAGCCGGCGATCGAAGATGGCCTGGCGCAACCGCTCGGCCACCTCCTGGTACAGCGCGCGCGGCGCCAGGCGCAGGGCGCCGCCGGCCGCGGCGGCCGGCGGTTCGGCCGTGGCGGTGGAAGCACCGGCAGCGGTGGGAGCGGCGACGGCAGGCATCTCGGGAATGGCCGGGCGACGAAGGCCTCTGGCGTTATGCATTCATAATTATGCATAATCTGCGGGCGGCGGCAACCGATGAAGCGCCCGCCCGGAGACCCGCCCCAGGAGACCCCGCCCATGAGCGCCGCCCAGGATGCCCACCACACGACCTCGTCCGCCACCTTGTCCGACTGGGAGAAGGCAGCGGCGAAATCCGCCCCCGGCAGCGACCTCGCGGCGCTGCGGTGGGTCACGCCGGAGGGCATCGCGGTCAAGCCGCTGTACACCGCCGCCGACCTGGCCGCGCTGCCGCAGCCGGCGCTGGCCGACACGCTGCCCGGCTTCGCGCCGTTCATCCGCGGCCCGCAGGCCACGATGTACGCGGTGCGGCCGTGGACGATCCGCCAGTACGCGGGCTTCTCCACCGCCGAGGACAGCAACGCCTTCTATCGCAAGAGCCTCGCCGCCGGCGGCCAGGGGGTCAGCGTCGCCTTCGACCTCGCCACGCACCGCGGTTACGACAGCGACCACCCGCGCGTCGTCGGCGACGTCGGCAAGGCCGGCGTCGCCGTGGACAGCGTCGAGGACATGAAGATCCTCTTCGACGGCATCCCGCTGGACAAGGTGAGCGTCAGCATGACGATGAACGGCGCCGTGCTGCCGGTGCTGGCCGGCTACATCGTCGCGGCTGAAGAGCAGGGCGTGAAGGAGGAGCAGCTCTCGGGGACCATCCAGAACGACATCCTCAAGGAGTTCATGGTCCGCAACACGTACATCTACCCGCCTGAACCCTCGATGCGCATCGTCGCCGACATCATCGAGTACACGGCGCGGCGGATGCCGAAGTTCAACTCGATCTCGATCTCCGGCTACCACATGCAGGAAGCCGGAGCGAACCAGGCCCTCGAACTCGCCTTCACGCTGGCCGACGGCAAGGAGTACGTGAAGACGGCGCTGGCACGCGGTCTCGACGTCGACGAGTTTGCCGGCCGCCTCTCGTTTTTCTGGGCCATCGGGATGAACTTCTATCTCGAGGTGGCGAAGATGCGCGCCGCGCGCCTCCTGTGGAGCCGCATCATGCAAGGCTTCGGCGCCCGCAACGCCAAGAGCCTGATGCTGCGCACCCATTGCCAGACGAGCGGCTGGAGCCTGACCGAGCAGGACCCCTACAACAACATCGTGCGCACCACCATCGAGGCGCTGGCGGCGGTGTTCGGCGGCACGCAGAGCCTGCACACCAACAGCTTCGACGAGGCGATCGCCCTGCCCACCGAGTTCAGCGCCCGCATCGCGCGCAACACGCAGCTCATCATCCAGGAAGAGACGCACATCACGGCCGCGGTGGACCCCTGGGCCGGCAGCTACCTGATGGAGACGCTGACGCAGGAGATGGCCGCCAAGGCCCAGGCCATCCTCGACGAGGTCGAGGCGATGGGCGGCATGACGAAGGCCGTCGATTCGGGCTGGGCGAAGCTGAAGATCGAGGCCAGCGCGGCCGAGAAGCAGGCCCGCATCGACAGCGGCGCCGACGTCATCGTCGGCGTCAACAAGTACCGGCTCGACCAGCACGACGCGCTCGACATTCTCGAGGTCGACAACGTCAAGGTGCGGCAAGGGCAGATCGCGCGCCTGGCGAAGATCCGCGCCACGCGCGACGCGGCGAAGGTGGAGGCGGCGCTCGCTGCGCTCACCGCGAGCGCCCGCTCGGGACAGGGAAACCTGCTCGCGCTTTCGATCGACGCGATCCGCCTGCGCGCCACCGTGGGAGAAGTCAGCGATGCCCTCGAACAAGCCTTCGGCCGCCACCGCGCCGACATCCAGAAGGTGAGCGGCGTGTACGCCGCCGCCTACGACAGCGCCGCCGGCTGGGACCGGCTCGCCGCCGAGGTCGCAGCCTTCGGCACCGAGCACGGCCGCCGCCCGCGCGTGCTGATCGCCAAGCTCGGCCAGGACGGGCACGACCGCGGCGCCAAGGTCGTGGCCACCGCCTTCGCCGACCTCGGCTTCGACGTCGACATCGGGCCGCTGTTCCAGACGCCCGAGGAATGTGCGCGCCAGGCGATCGAGAACGATGTGCACGCGGTGGGGGTGTCCACGCTCGCCGCGGGGCACAAGACGCTGGTGCCGGCGATCATCGCCGAACTGAAGAAGCAAGGCGGCGACGACATTGTCGTCTTCGTCGGCGGCGTCGTGCCGCAGCAGGACTACGAGTTCCTCTACGGGGCCGGCGTCAAGGGCATCTACGGTCCGGGCACGCCGATCCCGGCGAGCGCGAAGGACGTGCTCGAGCACATCCGGCAGGCGCAGCGCTGAGGCATCGCCGGGACACCCGAGAGTCGCCGAAGGCCCAGCGCATGAGCCCGCCCGCTGCCGACGCGGCCAGGACGCCCGCCGCGGACCCCGCTGCTGCCGCTGCGGCCGCTGCCGCCGCAGCCGTGACCGCGCTGCCCCCGACCGACCGCGCGCTCTTCGACGCGGTCACCGCGGGTGCCGGCGCCGTGCAGCGGCGCGCCATGGCCAAGACGATCACGCTGCTCGAATCGACGCGCGCCGACCACCGCGCCCGCGCCGATGCGTTGCTCGACGCGCTGCTGGCGGCCAGCACCGGCCGCCCGGCCGGCGGCGCCGCGCAGTCCTTCCGCCTGGGCATCAGCGGCGTGCCCGGCGCCGGGAAGAGCACGTTCATCGAGGCGCTCGGCCTGCACCTGCTCGACGGTCTGGCCGAACGCGGCCACCGCGTGGCGGTGCTGGCCGTGGACCCTTCGTCGGCGCTGTCCGGCGGCAGCATCCTCGGCGACAAGACGCGCATGGACAAGCTCGCCGTGCACGAGCGCGCATTCATCCGCCCCAGCCCCTCGGCGGGAAACCTCGGCGGCGTGGCCGAGAAGACGCGCGAGGCGATGCTCGTGTGCGAGGCGGCCGGCCACGACATCGTCATCGTCGAGACGGTGGGCGTCGGCCAGAGCGAGACCGCGGTGGCCGGCATGACCGACATGTTCGTGCTGCTGCAGCTGCCCAATGCCGGCGACGATCTGCAGGCCATCAAGCGCGGCATCACCGAGATCGCCGACCTCGTGGTCATCAACAAGGCCGATCTCGACGAAGCCGCGGCGACGCGCGCACGGGCGCAGATCACCAGCGCGCTGCGCCTCATCGGCCAGCAGGGCCATCCGGCGCACGCGCGCCACGACGGCAGCGCCTGGCCGCCGCAGGTGCTGGAGGTCAGCGCGCTGAAGGGCACGGGCCTGGCCGCGTTCTGGCAAGCGGTCGAGCGCTATCGCGAACGCGCGCTCGCCGGGGGCGCGCTGCAGCAGCGCCGCCACGCGCAGGACGAGGCGTGGATGTGGGAGCGCATCGACGCCGGCCTGCGGCGGCGCTTTCGCGACAGCGCCGCGGTGCGCGCTGCGCTGCCCGGGTTCACCGCGCAGGTGCGCGCCGGAACGCTGGCCGCTTCGGTGGCGGCGCGGCGGCTGCTGGACTTGTCCGGCTAAAAGCAGCGGGCGAACGCGATCCGGCAGGAACGCGCAACAGGATCGAAAGAACACCGGAACGAAGGCAAGCGGAACGAGAGGAACGAGGGGAAAGCGATGCACGACATCATCGAGCAACTGGACAGGAAGCGCGAGGCCGCGCGCCTGGGCGGCGGAGCCAGGCGCGTCGCCGCGCAGCATGCCAAGGGCAAGCTCACCGCCCGCGAGCGCATCGAGCTGCTGCTGGACGAAGGCAGCTTCGAGGAATGGGACATGTTCGTCGAACACCGCTGCACCGACTTCGGCATGGAAGCGAACAAGGTGCCCGGCGACGGCGTCGTCACCGGCTACGGCATGATCAACGGCCGCCTCGTGTTCGTCTTCAGCCAGGACTTCACCGTCTTCGGCGGCGCGCTGTCGGAAGCGCATGCCGAGAAGATCTGCAAGGTGATGGACCAGGCGATGAAGGTCGGCGCGCCGGTGATCGGCCTGAACGACAGCGGCGGCGCGCGCATCCAGGAAGGCGTGGCCTCGCTCGGCGGCTACGCCGAGGTCTTCCAGCGCAACGTCATGGCCTCGGGCGTGATCCCGCAGATCAGCCTCATCATGGGCCCGTGCGCCGGCGGCGCGGTGTACTCGCCGGCGATGACCGACTTCATCTTCATGGTGCGCGACAGCTCGTACATGTTCGTCACCGGCCCCGAGGTGGTGAAGACGGTGACGCACGAGGAGGTCAGCGCCGAGGAGCTGGGCGGCGCCGGCGCCCACACCGGCAAGAGCGGCGTCGCCGACCTCGCGTTCGACAACGATGTCGAGGCGCTGCTGATGCTGCGCCGGTTCTTCAACTACCTGCCGCTTTCCAACAAGAGCGGCGTGCCGGTGCGCCCCAGCGGCGACGCCGCCGAGCGGCTGGACTTCAGCCTCGACACGCTGGTGCCCGACAACCCGAACAAGCCCTACGACATCAAGGAGCTGATCGTCAAGGTCGTCGACGACGGCGATTTCTTCGAGCTGCAGCCCGACTACGCGAAGAACATCGTCATCGGGCTGGCGCGCATGGAAGGGCGCACGGTGGGCATCGTCGCCAACAACCCGCTGGTGCTGGCCGGCTGCCTGGACATCAAGAGCAGCATCAAGGCGGCGCGCTTCGTGCGCTTCTGCGACGCCTTCTCGATTCCGGTGCTCACCTTCGTCGACGTGCCCGGGTTCATGCCCGGCACGGCGCAGGAGTACGGCGGCATCATCAAGCACGGCGCCAAGCTGCTGTACGCGTATGCCGAATGCACGGTGCCCAAGGTGACGGTGATCACGCGCAAGGCCTACGGCGGCGCCTACGACGTCATGAGCAGCAAGCACCTGCGCGGCGACGTCAACTTCGCCTGGCCCAACGCCGAGATCGCGGTGATGGGCGCCAAGGGCGCGGTGGAGATCATCTTCCGCGAAGACAAGGGCGACCCGGCCAAGCTCGCCGCGCGCGAGGCCGAATACAAGGCCCGCTTCGCCAACCCCTTCGTTGCCGGCGCGCGCGGCTTCATCGACGACGTGATCCAGCCGCACGAGACGAGGAAGCGCATCTGCCGCTCGCTGGCGATGCTCAGGGACAAGAAGCTCGAGAACCCGTGGCGCAAGCACGGGAACATCCCGCTGTGAGCGCGGAGGAGGGCGCGACCATGTTCGAGAAGATCCTCATTGCCAACCGCGGGGAAATCGCCTGCCGCGTGATCCAGACGGCCAAGAAGATGGGCATCGCCACCGTCGCCGTCTATTCCGAGGCCGACCGGGACGCCCGCCATGTCGAACTCGCCGACGAGGCGGTGCTGCTCGGCCCGCCGCCCAGCCGCGAGAGCTACCTCGTTGCCGACAAGATCATCGCCGCAGCGAAGAGCACGGGCGCCGAGGCCATTCACCCGGGCTACGGGTTCCTCAGCGAGAACGAGGACTTCGCCCGCCGCGTCGAGGAGGAAGGGCTCGTCTTCATCGGCCCCAGGCACTACAGCATCGCGGCGATGGGCGACAAGATCGCCTCCAAGAAGCTGGCGCTGGCCGCCAAGGTCAACACGATCCCCGGCTACAACGATGTCATCGAGTCGGCCGAGCAGGCGGTGCGCATCGCGCGCGACATCGGCTACCCGGTGATGATCAAGGCCAGCGCCGGCGGCGGCGGCAAGGGCCTGCGCGTCGCCTTCGGCGACAAGGACGCCAGCGAAGGCTTCGCCTCCTGCCGCAACGAGGCCAAGGCCAGCTTCGGCGACGACCGCGTCTTCATCGAGAAGTTCGTCGAGCAGCCGCGCCACATCGAGATCCAGGTGCTCGGCGACGCACACGGCAACGTCGTCTACCTCAACGAGCGCGAGTGCAGCATCCAGCGCCGGCACCAGAAGGTGATCGAGGAGGCGCCGTCGCCGTTCATCAGCGAGGCCACGCGGCGCGCGATGGGCGAGCAGGCGGTGGCGCTGGCCAAGGCGGTGAAGTACCAGAGTGCCGGCACCGTGGAGTTCGTGGTCGGCAAGGACCAGAGCTTCTACTTCCTGGAGATGAACACGCGGCTGCAGGTGGAGCACCCGGTCACCGAGTGCATCACCGGCGTCGACTTGGTCGAGCTGATGATCCGCGTGGCCGCCGGCGAGAAGCTGCCGTTCGCGCAGGGCGACGTGCGCCGCGACGGCTGGGCGATCGAGTGCCGCATCAACGCCGAGGATCCGTTCCGCGGCTTCCTGCCTTCGGTGGGAAGGCTCGTGCGCTACCAGCCGCCGCCGGCAACGATGGTGGCCGCAGCGCCGATGCCCGCCGGCGGTGGCGGGGTTCGCGTCGACACCGGCGTCTACGAAGGCGGCGAGATCCCGATGTTCTACGACTCGATGATCGCCAAGCTCATCGTGCACGGCCGCGACCGCGGCGACGCGATCCGGCGCATGCGCGAAGCGCTCAACGCCTTCGTCATCCGCGGCATCGCCAGCAACATCCCGTTCCAGGCGGCGCTGCTGGCGCACCCGTTGTTCGTCGCCGGCGACTTCAACACCGGCTTCATCGCCGAGCATTTCGGCAAGGGGTTCGCCGCCGCCGACGTGGCGCACGACGACCCGCTCTTCCTCGTGGCGCTGGCCGCCTTCGTGCGGCGCAAGGCGCGCGAGAGGGCCAGCGGCATCAGCGGCCAGCTCGAAGGGCACGGCCAGGCCAACCGCCCCGACCTCGTCGTCGTCGTGCTCGGGCGCGACGGCGTGCACCGGCACCATCCGGTGCGCATCGACGAGTTCGATCCCGTCTCGGGCAAGGCCGATGTCGAGATCGAGGGCCGCCACTTCGCCATCCAAAGCGCCAGCAAGCTCGGTGAAGTGCTCATGCAAGGCACCTGCAACGGCAAGCCGTTCACGGCACAGATCGAACGTGCGCACTCGGCCGCCGGCGGTGCCGGCGGTGCCGGCGGCGGCAGCCCGCTCGCGATCCGCGTCGCGCACAACGGCGCGGCCATCGAGGCGCTGGTGCTGCTGCCGCGCGCGGCCGAGCTGCTGGCGCTGATGCCGCACAAGCCGCCGCCGGACCTCTCGCGCTTCCTGCTCTCGCCGATGCCCGGGCTGCTGGTCGACATCGCCGTGGCGCCGGGCCAGAAGGTGCAGGCCGGGGAACGGCTGGCGGTGATCGAGGCGATGAAGATGGAGAACATCCTCACCGCCGCACAGGACGGCACGGTGGGCGAACTGCTGGCCAGGAAGGGCGAGAGCCTGGCCGTCGACCAGCCGATCCTGAGCTTCGCCTGAGGAGCGCGGCCATGGTCCACGCCGGTCCGAAGCCTTTCCGCGTCCTCGGCATCCAGCAAGTCGCCATCGGCGGCCCCGACAAGCAGCGGCTCGCCGCGCTGTGGGTCGACATCCTCGGCCTCGTGCCGAAGAGCCGCTTCGTCAGCGAGCGCGAGAACGTCGACGAGGACGTCTGCGCGCTCGGCAGCGGCGCCCACGCCGTCGAGGTGGACCTGATGCAGCCGCTCGACCCCGCGAAGAAGCCGGCCGTGCACGCCACGCCGCTGAACCACGTCGGGTTGTGGGTCGACGATCTGCCGAAAGCCGTCGAGTGGATGGCAGCGCACGGCGTGCGCTTCGCGCCGGGCGGCATCCGCAAGGGCGCCTCCGGGTACGACATCTGCTTCATCCACCCGAAGGCGAACGAGGAGTTCCCGATCGCCGGCGAAGGCGTGCTGATCGAGCTGGTGCAGGCGCCGCCGGAGGTGGTGCGCTCGCTCGGCTGAAGCAGGCTGCCGCTCAGCCGCGGCGGCGCCAGACGAACAGCACGGCCACCGCCGCCACTGCGGCGAAGAGCGCCAGGCTCCAGTACTCGTAGGGCACGCCGAGCAGGGACACCTTCGCGTCGGCGCACGAGGCGAAGGCTGCGAACACCTCGGGCAGCGCCTCGTCCAGCCCGAGCGCGCTCATCAGCCTGTCGGCCAGCGTCAGGTTGCACGAAGCGCTCGCGGCGGCGACGAAGTGCTGCCACAGTGCCGCGGCTGCGCCGGCGGCGGCCAGCAGCGCGATGCACGCGGCACTGGCCCGGCGAGCGGCCGCAGCAGGCAGCGCCGCACCGGCGAGCGCGAACACCGCGATCAGCACGTACACCAGCCGCTGCAGCACGCACCACGGGCAGGGTTGCATGCCGTAGACATGCTGCGAGACGAGCGCTGCCGCGACGCTGGCCAGGCACGCCAGCGCGATCAGGACCAGCCAGGTGCGCGGGCCCAGGCGCACGGCCGGCCTGCTCACTGCACTTCGGCGATCAGCTCGATCTCGACGCAGGCCCCCAGCGGAATCTGCGCCACGCCGAACGCACTGCGCGCGTGTGCGCCGATCTCCTGGCCGAACACCTGCACCAGCAACTCGCTGCAGCCATTGGTCACCAGGTGCTGCTCGGTGAACGTGGGCACGCTGTTGACGAGGCTCATCACCTTGACGATGCGGCGCACGCGCTCGAGGTCGCCGATGGCCGCCTGCAGCGTGCCGAGCAGGTCGATGGCGATCGCGCGCGCGGCCTGCTTGCCTTCGTCCAGCGCGATGCTGCCGCCGAGCTGCCCCACCCAGGGCTTGCCGTCGCGGCGCGCGATGTGGCCCGAGATGAAGACGAGGTTGCCGCTGCGCACGAAGGGCACGTACGCCGCGGCCGGCACCGCGAGCGGCGGCAGCGTGATGCCGAGCATCTGCAGGCGCTCGCGGATCGTCGTCGGGGTTGCGGACATCGTGTTCACCCTGGCCAGGCCGAAGCCGAAAAAGGGGCGGCATCCTACACTGCGCCGATGCGCTCCGGGCCGGGTGTGGTGATGGCGTCGCTCGCGCTGGCTTCGGCGGGTTGGCTGCTCGGCACCGCGGTGCAGATGCACCTGCGCGAGTTGCCGGCGGTGCCGGCGCTCGCCGTGCTCGGCGCCACGGCGGTGCTGCTGGCGCTGGCGGCCGGGCTCGGCTGGCCGCTGCGGCGCCCCTGGCTGCGCGCGCTGCTGTGGCTGGCCGCCGCGGCAGTGGCCGCCGGCGCGCTGGCCACGCTGCGCGCGCAGATGCGGCTGCAGGAGCGGCTGCCGGCGGCGCTCGAAGGCCGCGACCTCGTCGTCACCGGCATCGTCGTGCAGCTGCCGCGAACGGGCATGCAAGGCACGCGCTTCCTGTTCGACGTCGAGTCGGCGCAGCTTCAGGAACCCGATGGGCAGCAGGGCGTGGCGGGCGTCCCGGTGGTGCTGCCTGCCACCGTCTCGCTCGGCTGGTACCGCATCGCCGAGCCCGACGCGCTGCTGCTCGGCCCGCAGACCGAGGTGCGCGCCGGCCAGCGCTGGCGCTTCACGGTGCGGTTGCGCCAGCCGCACGGCCCGTTCAACCCCGGTGGGTTCGATGTCGAGCTGTGGCTGTTCGAGCGCGGCATCGGCGCCGTGGGCAGCGTGCGCTCGCGCGCCGGCGACGAGGCGGTGCTGGTCGGCGCCACCGCCGGCGCACCGGTCGAGCGGCTGCGCCAGAACGTGCGCGACGCGATCGAGCGCCGCCTGGTCGGCGGCAGCGGCGGCGGCGAGGGCTCGGGGCGCCTGGCCGGCGTCATCGCGGCGCTGGCCATCGGCGACCAGGCGGCGATCGAGCGCGACGACTGGGATCTCTTCCGCGTCACCGGCGTCGCGCACC
Organism: Rubrivivax sp.; assembly: GCA_016790425.1. Taxonomy (GTDB): domain Bacteria; phylum Pseudomonadota; class Gammaproteobacteria; order Burkholderiales; family Burkholderiaceae_C; genus Rubrivivax. The sequence goes on along the minus strand of JAEUPF010000095.1, from coordinate 64,489 downwards.
TGATGAGCATCTCCGGCCTGCACGTGACGATGTTCGCCTGGCTCGCGGCGATGGTCGTCGGCCGCCTGTGGCGCTTCAGCGAGCGCGGCACGCTGTGGCTGCCGGCGCCGCTGGCGGCGCGCTGGGGTGGCGTCGCGTTGGCGTTCGGCTACTCGCTGGTGGCCGGCTGGGGCGTGCCGGCGCAGCGCACGGTGCTCATGCTCCTGGCCGTGGCGGCGCTGCAAAGCGCGGGCTTGCGCTGGCCGCTGCACATCGTGCTGCTCGTCGTTGCCGCGTTCGTCGTCGCCGTCGATCCCTGGGCCTTGTTGCAGCCCGGGTTCTGGCTGTCGTTCGTGGCGGTGGCGCTGCTGGCGGCCTCGCAGCCGGTGCACGAGCGCGCCGCCGACGACGGCGCGGCGGGCGTGGCGAGCGCGGTCGCGCCGGCCCGGCAGGCGATCGCCGCGGCGGTGCGCACGCAGGCCGTCGCGACCGTCGGGCTGGCGCCGTTGTCGTTGCTGTTCTTCCAGCAGTTGTCGCTGGTGGGCTTCGCTGCCAACCTGGTGGCGATCCCGCTCGTCACGCTGCTGGTCACGCCGCTGGCGCTGCTGGGCGTGCTGCTGCCGCCGCTGTGGGACGCCGCGGCTCTCGTGCTGGCGGCGCTGATCTCGTTCCTGCAGTGGCTGGCGCCTTCGGGCAGCGCCGCGGTGTGGCAGGCTGCCGCGGCGCCGGCGTGGGCCGTGGCGGCCGGGCTGCTGGGCGGGCTCGTCGCGGTGTTGCCACTGCCTTGGGCGCTGCGCGTGCTGGCGTTGCCGCTGATGCTGCCGCTGCTGGCCCCGGCGGTGCCGCGGCCGGGCCCCGGTGCGTTCGAGCTGGTGGCGCTGGACGTCGGACAGGGCACGGCGGCGCTGATACGCACGCGAGCGCACCTGCTCGTCTACGACACCGGCGCCGCCTTCTCGCCCGAAGCCGACGCCGGCAGCCGCCTCGTGGTGCCGCTGTTGCACCGGCGCGGCGAGCGGCGCGTCGACACGCTCGTGCTCAGCCACCGCGACAGCGACCACACCGGCGGCGCCGCGGCGGTGATCGCCGCGCTGCCGGTGCGCTCGCTCGCGAGCTCGCTCGAGGAAGGCCACCCGCTGCTGGTGCAGGCGCGCGCCGCCGGCGCCGCGGTGTCGCGCTGCGCCGCCGGCCAGCGCTGGGAGTGGGACGGCGTGCGCTTCGAGATGCTGCATCCGCTGGCCACCGACTACGAACGCGCCGCCACGGCGAGGCCCAACGCGATGAGCTGCGTGCTGCGGGTCACGGCAGGCGCTGACGCCGCAGCAGCCACCGCTGCGGGCGCTGCTGCCGCGCCGCCGCCGCGCCCGGCGGCGGCGAGCGTGCTGCTCACCGGCGACATCGAAGCGGCGCAGGAAGCGGCGCTGCTCGCGCGCAGCGACGGCGACGCCTTGCGCGCCCGCACGCTGCTCGTGCCGCACCACGGCAGCCGTACCTCCTCCACCGCCGCCTTCATCGACGCCGTCGCCCCGGCCCGCGCGGTGTTCCAGGCCGGCTACCGCAGCCGCTTCGGCCACCCGGCGCCCGACGTGCAGGCCCGCTACGAAGGGCGAGGCATCGCGGTGCTGCGCAGCGACCGCTGCGGCGCATTGACGCTTGCCGCCGATGCCCTCGGCCAGCCCCGCTGCGAGCGCGAAGCGGCGCGCCGCTACTGGCATCACCGGCATTACTGGCATGATGGTGCGGCGGCGGCAGCGGCCACTGCCGCGCCGGCCGCCACTGCGGCGGCAACGCCGGCAATGCCGCTCGACAAGCCCTGAAGCCCGCGGCGCGCTGGCCCGGCACTTGCATGAATCCCGCCCGCAGCGAAGAACCACAACGAATCACTTCCGAGGGGCCCCACCGGTGTCGATCCATGTCGCGCTGAACCACGTCACGCGCTACCGCTACGACCGCCGCGTGCAGCTCGGCCCCCAGGTGGTGCGCCTGCGCCCGGCCCCGCACGCGCGCACGGCGATCCTCGCCTACAGCCTGCGCGTGCAGCCGGCCGAGCACTTCGTCAACTGGCAGCAGGACCCGTTCGGCAACCACCTCGCGCGCTTCGTGTTCCCCGAGAAGACGCGCGAGTTCGAGGTCACGGTGGACCTCGTGGCCGAGATGGCGGTGCACAACCCGTTCGACTTCTTCCTCGAGCCCGAGGCCGAGAAGTACCCGTTCCGCTACGCCCCCGAACTGGCGCACGACCTCGTGCCCTACCTCGTGCGCGGCGAGCTGACGCCGCGCTTCGCCGAGTTCGTCGCCTCCATCGCGCGCAACGAGCAGCGCACAGTGGATTTCCTCGTCGCGCTGAACCAGCGGTTGCAGCGCGAGATCGGCTACGTCATCCGCATGGAGCCGGGCGTGCAGACGCCGGAGCAGACGCTGGCGCTGGCGCGCGGCTCGTGCCGCGACAGCGGCTGGCTGCTCGTGCAGACGCTGCGCCACCTGGGGCTGGCGGCGCGCTTCGTCTCGGGCTACCTGATCCAGTTGAAGCCCGACGTGAAGGGGCTGGAAGGCCCCGCGGGCGCCACGCACGACTTCACCGACCTGCACGCGTGGTGCGAGGTGTACCTGCCCGGCGCCGGCTGGATCGGCCTCGACCCCACTTCGGGCCTGCTCGCCGGCGAGGGGCATATCCCGGTGGCCTGCACGCCGGAGCCGACCACCGCCGCGCCGGTGAGCGGCCTCGTCGGGGAAAGCGAAGTCGAGTTCAGCCACCACATGCAGGTGAGCCGCATCCACGAGAGCCCGCGCGTCACGCGGCCGTACAGCGAAGAGCAGTGGCGCTCGATCGAAACGCTCGGCCAGGCGGTCGACGAGCAGCTCGAGCGCGCCGACGTGCGCCTGACGATGGGCGGCGAGCCGACCTTCGTCGCCGTGGCCGACCGCGACGCGGCGGAGTGGAACACCGACGCGCTCGGCCCCACCAAGCGCGGCTTCGCCACCGAGCTCGTGCTGCGGCTGCGCGAGAAGTACGGCGCCGGCGGCTTCCTGCACTTCGGCCAGGGCAAGTGGTACCCGGGCGAGCAGCTGCCGCGCTGGGCGCTGTCGATCTGCTGGCGCGCGGACGGCGAACCTTGCTGGGTCGACCCCGGCCTGTTCGCCGACGAACGGCAGCCGCACCACCACACCGTGGCGGACGCCGAGCGCTTCATCCGCACGCTGGCGCGGCGCCTCGGGCTGCAGGACCGCTGGGTGCAGCCCGGCTACGAGGACACCTGGTACCACCTCTGGCGCGAGCGCCGGCTGCCGGTGAACGTCGACCCGTTCGACGCCCGGCTCGACGACGAGCTCGAGCGCGCGCGCCTGGCGCGCGTCTTCGCGCAGGGGCTCGATGCGCCGGTGGGCTACGTGCTGCCGCTGAGGCGCGAGTGGCAAGTGGGGCTGGCCGGGCCGGCGTGGATGACGGGGCCCTGGTTCCTGCGCGACGAGCGGCTGTATCTGATCCCCGGCGATTCGCCGATGGGCTGGCGGCTGCCGCTCGATTCGTTGCCGTGGGCTGCGCGCGGCGACCAGCCCTCGCTCGCGCAGGCCGACCCGTTCGCGCCGAAGCCCGAGCTGCCATCGGCGGCGGCGATGCGGATGCAGCAGCGGGTGGGCGGCGGCGCTGCGGCGCCCGGCAGCGTCGAGCCCGACAACGCAGGCCTCGCCTGGCTCGGCACCGTCTCGATCGCCGCCGGCCCCGGCGTCGAACGCATGGGCACCGAGCACGACCGTGCGGTGCCCTCGGCGCGCAGCCCGCTCGCCGCGCCGCAGCGGTTCGCCAGCGCCGACAACATCACCCGCACGGCGTTGTGCGTGGAGGTGCGCGACCCGCAGCGGGCCAACGGTCCGAGCGCGCAGGGGGCTGCCGGAAGCCTCGCCGGCCTCGCCGGCCTCGCCGGCAGGAGCGGCGTGCTCTACGTCTTCATGCCGCCGCTGCGCCTCGCCGAGGACTACCTCGAGCTGCTCGCCGCGGTCGAGGCCACCGCCGCTGAGCTCGGCGTGCAGATCGTCCTCGAAGGCTACCCGCCGCCGCGCGACCCGCGCCTGAAGCTGCTGCAGGTGACGCCGGACCCCGGCGTCATCGAGGTCAACATCCATCCGTCGTCGAACTGGGCCGAGCTCGTCGACCACACCGAGTTCCTCTACGAGGCGGCGCAGGCCAGCCGCCTGGCGGCCGAGAAGTTCATGCTCGACGGGCGCCACACCGGCACCGGCGGCGGCAATCACTTCGTGCTCGGCGGCGCCACGCCGGCGGACAGCCCGTTCCTGCGCCGGCCCGACCTGCTGGCCAGCCTGATCGCCTACTGGCACAACCACCCGAGCCTGAGCTACCTCTTCAGCGGCCTGTTCATCGGCCCGACGAGCCAGCACCCGCGCTTCGACGAGGCGCGCGGCGACCAGGTGTACGAGGTCGAGATCGCGCTGGCCGAGCTGCGGCGGCAGGCCGCGCTCGCCGGGCCGGCGGGCCTGCCGCCTTGGCTCGTCGACCGCACCCTGCGCAACCTGCTCGTCGACGTCAGCGGCAACACGCATCGCAGCGAGTTCTGCATCAGCAAGCTCTACTCGCCCGACGGCCCCACCGGGCGCCTGGGCCTGGTCGAACTGCGCGCCTTCGAGATGCCGCCGCACGCGCGCATGAGTCTGGCGCAGCAGCTGCTGCTGCGCGCGCTGGTAGCCTGGTTCTGGCGCCGGCCCTTCGAGCGCGGCGGCGGCCGCGGCGCCACGCTGCTCGCGCGCTGGGGCACCGGCCTGCACGACCGCTTCATGCTGCCCACCTTCGTGCAGATGGACTTCGACGACGTCATCGCCGATCTCCGCTCGGCCGGCTTCGCCTTCGACGCCGCGTGGTTCGCGCCGCACTTGGGCTTCCGCTTCCCGCTCGTGGGCGACGTGGCGGTGGCGGGGATGCAGCTCACGCTGCGCAACGCGCTCGAGCCTTGGCACGTGATGGGCGAGCAGGGCGCCGCCGGCGGCACCGTGCGCTACGTCGATTCGTCGCTCGAAAGGCTGGAAGTCAAGGTGAGCGGCCTGGTCGACAGCCGCCACGTCGTCACGGTGAACGGCCGCCCCTTGCCGCTGCAACCCACCGGCCGCGTCGGCGAGGCGGTGTGCGGCGTGCGCTACCGCGCCTGGCAGCCGCCCTCGGCGCTGCACCCGACGATCGGCGTGCACGCGCCGCTCACGTTCGACATCGTCGACACCTGGATGGCGCGCTCGCTGGGCGGCTGCCGCTACCACGTGGCGCACCCGGGCGGGCGCAACTACGAAGCGTTCCCGGTCAACGCCTACGAGGCCGAGAGCCGGCGCCTGGCGCGCTTCTTCCGCTTCGGGCACACGCCCGGGCGCGTCGACGTGCAGCCGGCCGAGCGCAGCCTCGAGATGCCGTTCACGCTCGACCTGCGGAGGCCGGCGTGAACCCGTGGACCGCCGCGGCCCCGGCCGCAGCGGACGGTCCTGCCGCGGCCTCCCCCAGCGTGCTCGATGCCGCTGCCGTGGGCGGCACGTTCTGGAACGAGTTGCACGATGCCGCCGGGCATCTGCGGCCGGCCTGGCAGCGCTTCGTCGCCGCGGTGCCCGAGATGGCGGCGACGCCCGCAGCGCGCGCCGAGCTGGACCGGCGCGTGGCGCAGGTGGCGCAGCAGCTGCACCGTGACGGCGTGACGCACAACGTGTTCGGCGACGGCGGCAGCGGCGCGACCTCGGCGCGGCCATGGTCGCTGGAACTGCTGCCCCACCTCATCGAGGCGCACGACTGGTCGGTCGTCGAGGCGGGCATCGCGCAGCGCGCCGCGCTGCTGGAGGCGATGCTCGCCGACCTGCACGGACCCAAGCGCCTGCTGCACGAGGGGTTGCTGCCGCCGGCGCTGCTGTGGCGGCACCCGGGCTGGCTGCGGCCGCTGCTGGGCCCTGAAGCGGGCAGCGTGCCGGCCGGCGGCCAGCGCCTGTTCATCGTCGCCTTCGACCTCGGCCGCGACGCCGCCGGCCGCTGGTGCGTGCTGGCGCAGCGCACGCAGGCGCCCTCGGGGCCGGGCTACGTGCTGCACAACCGGCTCGTCATCTCGCGCCAGTTCCCCGAGGCCTTCCGCGAGCTGCGCGTGCAGCACATCGCCAGCAGCTACCGGGCGCTGCTGACGAGCGTCGAGCAGCGCGCCACGGCGCTGACGGCCGGCGGCAGCGGCACGCCGCGCATCGTGCTGCTGACCCCGGGCCCGTACAGCGAGACCTACTTCGAGCATGCGTACCTGGCGCGTTATCTCGGCTTGCCGCTGGCCGAGGGCGGCGACCTCACGGTGCGCGGCGAGCAGCTCTTCCTGATGACGGTGGAAGGGCTCGAGCGCGTGCACGGCGTGCTGCGCCGCGTCGACGACGACTGGTGCGACCCGCTGGAGCTGCGGCCCGATTCCGCGCTCGGCGTGCCCGGGCTGCTGCAGGCGGTGCGCTGCGGCAACGTGGTGATGGCCAACGCGCTGGGCAGTGCCTTCCTGGAAACGCCGGCGCTGAACGGCTTCCTGCCCGCCATCGCGCGCCGACTGCTCGGCCAGGAGCTGGCGCTGCCGGCGCTGCCGAGCTGGTGGTGCGGCGAGGCGGCGGCCTGGGCCGACGTGCGCGGGCGCCTCGCGGGCGTGCCCGGGCGGCGGGAGCGCGGCGCGGCCGGCGGTTCGGTCGCTTCGGTTGGATCGGAGTTCGCGGACTTCGTCGTCCGCAGCACCTACCCGAGCGGCGTGCGCACCTCGCGCGTCGTCGCTGCCGACACCGCCGCCATCGAAGCCGACCCCGAAGCCTTCACGCTGCAGGCCCGGTTGGCGCTCTCGCATGCGCCGACCTGGGGCGCCAATGCGGTGCGTCTGCGCCCGGCGGTGGTGCGCGTGTACGCCATCGCCGACGCCGCCGGCCGCTGGCACGTGCTGCCCGGCGGCATGACGCGGGTCGCCGGCCGCAACCCCGAGGATGGGCGCGAGAGCATCTCGATGCAGCGCGGCGGCGCCAGCATCGACACCTGGGTGCTCACCGAAGGCGCCGTCGACACCTTCTCGATGCTCGCCAGCAAGCTCACGGTGGACGACCTGGCGCTGCGCCGCCGGCCGGTCGCCAGCCGCACCGGCGAGAACCTCTTCTGGCTCGGCCGCTACACCGAGCGCACCGAGCAGCTCGTGCGGCTGGCGCGCGTGGTGCTCGCGTTGACCGATGCGGCCAGCGACCCCAGCGATGACGGCGACGCCGGCACCGCGCAGCTGCGGGCGCTGAGCGAGATCGCGGTGCGCACCGGCCTGGCGCCTGCGGGCGTGCCCGGCCTGGACCGCTCGCCGCACCACTTCGAGCGCGCCGTGCTGGCGGCCATCGGCGACGCGAACGCGGCCGGTGGCGCCTGCGGCATCGCCTTCGACCTGCGCGCGCTCGAGCAGGCTTCGATGGCGCTGCGCGAGCGCCTGTCGGGCGAGCACTGGGGCCTGATCCGCCAGATGCGCGAGGCGTTCGCGGAGGGCACGCGCGCCGCGCCCGGGCACGAGCTGCCCTCGCGGGCGCGGGTGCTGGCTGCGCTCGACGCGCTGGCGCTGCACCTGGCGGCCGTGACCGGCGCGCAGACCGACCGCATGACGCGCGACCACGGCTGGCGGCTGCTCACCGTGGGCCGGCTGATCGAGCGGCTGATCGGCCTGGCCACGCGCTGGCAGTGCTTCCTCGGCGCGCAGGCGCTCGGCCACGCCGCGGGCGTGGAGCTGCTGCTCGACCTCGCCGACAGCCTGATCACCTTCCGCGCCCGCTACCAGCGCCATGAAGACCTGCTGCCGCTGACCGAGCTGCTGGTGCTGGACAGCACCAACCCACGCAGCCTGGCCGGCGTGCTGCGGCGGCTGCGCACCGAACTCGGCAAGCTGCCCGAGCCCGCCGGGGCCGGCGCCGCGCGGCCGCTGTCGGCCTGGCTGCCGGCCAGCGGCGCCGGCCTGACGCTGGAGGACCTGCGTGGCCTGACCGAGACGGAGGTGGCCGCGCGGCTGCAGGCGCTCGCCAGCGAGCTCGCCAACGCCGCCGCGGCGCTGGCCAACGAGGTCGGCGAGCGCTACTTCAACCTCGCCCACGGCGAGGACCGGCGGGTATGAGCGCGGTGAGCGCGGCGGACGACCGCCTGCCTGCGGCGCCGGCCACAACGGGCGCGCCGGCCTGGGTGGCGCTCGAGGTCCGCCACGAGACGCTTTACCGCTACGCGAGTGCGGTGTCGCTGGCGCAGCACCAGGCGCATCTGCAGCCGCTGGCCGATGCCTTCCAGCAGGTCATGGCGCATGCGATCGGCATCGACCCCGCGCCGGCCTTCCGCCGCGACAGCCGCGACGCGTTCGGCAACGCGCAGACGCACTTCAGCGTCGCGCAGCCGCACCAGCAGCTGCGCGTGCAGGCGGCAAGCCGCCTGCGGCTGCTGGCACGCTTCGATGCGCTGCAACGCGAAGCCGGACCGCCGTGGGAGGCGATCGCAGCGCGCTTGCGCTATGTGGCCGGGGCGCCGTTCGAGCCGGCGGTGGAGTTCGTGCCGCCGTCGCCTTACGTGCCGCGGCTGCCCGAGCTGCTCGCCTGGGCGCGGCCCTCGTTCGCGCCGGGCCGCGCCGTCGCTGCCGTGGCGCTGGACCTGATGCACCGCCTGCATGCCGAGTTCCGCTACGACAGCGCGAGCACACAGGTCGACACGCCACTGGCCGCAGCGCTGGCGGCGCGGCGCGGCGTGTGCCAGGACTTCGCGCACATCCTCATCGGGGCCCTGCGCGGGGCCGGCCTGCCGGCGCGCTACGTCAGCGGCTACCTGCTGACCGCGCCGCCGGACGCGCCGGGGGGCCGTGTGCCGCTCCTCGGTGCCGACGCATCGCACGCCTGGGTGCAGGCGTGGTGCCCCGGCACGCCGGGCGTCCCCGCCGACGGCCCCGGCGCCGGCTGGCTCGACCTCGACCCGACCAACGACATCGTGCCGGCGAGCGGGCACGTCCGCCTGGCCATCGGGCGCGACTACGGCGACGTGGCGCCGCTGCGCGGCGTGATCCGCGGCGGCGGCCGCCACGAACTGCGGGTGGCCGTGCAGGTGCGTGCGCTGTCGCCCGCCGAGGACGATGATCGCGGCGATGACCTGGCACGTTCGTTGCACTCGGCCTGAAGGCCAGAGGTTCCCTTCCGCATGAAGCACCCCTTCGACGAGATGCTGCTCGCGGCCCGCGTCAGCGCCGGCGCGCCGCCGCTGGAGAACACGCGCGCCCACTACCGCACCTACCGGCAGTGGCTGGCCGACCAGCCGGGCGACGTGATGAAGAGCCGGCGCGAGGAGGCCGAGGTCATCTTCCGCCGCGTCGGCATCACCTTCGCCGTCTACGGTGCCAAGGACGAGGAGGGTGCGGGAACGGAGCGGCTGATCCCGTTCGACCTCATCCCGCGCGTGATCCCCGGCGCGGAGTGGGCGCGGCTCGAGGCCGGCCTCGTGCAGCGCGTCAACGCGCTGCAGCGCTTCATCCACGATGTCTACCACGGGCAGGAGATCCTGAAGGCCGGCGTCGTGCCGGCCGAGCAGGTGCTGAACAACGCGCAGTTCCGGCCGCAGATGATGGGCGTCGACGTGCCCGGTGGCGTCTACTCGCACATCGCCGGCATCGACATCGTGCGCGCCGGCAGCGGCGACGGCGAGGGCACCTATTACGTGCTCGAGGACAACCTGCGCGTGCCCAGCGGCGTGAGCTACATGCTCGAGAACCGCAAGATGATGATGCGCCTGTTTCCCGAGCTGTTCGCGATGCACCGCGTGGCCCCGGTGGCGCACTACCCCGACCTGCTGCTGGAGACGCTGCGCACGGTGTCGCCGGCCGGCGTCAACGAGCCCACGGTCGTGCTGCTGACGCCGGGCATGTACAACAGCGCCTACTTCGAGCATGCGTTCCTCGCGCAGCAGATGGGCGTGGAGCTCGTCGAAGGGCAGGACCTCTTCGTGCGCGACGGCTTCGCCTACATGCGCACGACGCAAGGGCCGCGGCGCGTCGACGTGATCTACCGCCGCGTCGACGACGACTTCCTCGACCCGAAGGTCTTCCGCGCCGACAGCACGCTCGGCTGCGCCGGGCTGCTGGACGTCTACCGCGCCGGCAACATCACGCTGGCCAATGCCATCGGCACCGGCATCGCCGACGACAAGAGCCTGTACCCGTACGTGCCGAAGATGATCGAGTTCTACCTCGGCGAGAAGCCCGTCCTCGCCAACGTGCCGACCTACCTGTGCCGCGAGCCGAAGGACCTGCTGTTCGTGCTGGACCACCTCGGCGAGCTGGTGGTGAAGGAAGTGCACGGCGCCGGCGGCTACGGCATGCTGGTGGGGCCGGCGGCGACGAAGGCCGAGATCGAGGAATTCCGCGCCGTGCTGAAGACAAGGCCCGAGAACTACATCGCGCAGCCGACGCTGGCGCTGTCCACCTGCCCGACGTTCGTCGAGGCGGGCATCGCGCCGCGGCACATCGACCTGCGCCCGTACGTGCTGTCGGGCCGCACGGTGCAGACGGTGCCCGGCGGCCTGACGCGCGTGGCGCTGAAGGAAGGCTCGCTGGTCGTCAACTCGTCGCAGGGCGGCGGCACCAAGGACACCTGGGTTCTGGAGGCTTGAGCGAGGCTCGGGCGGGGCCCGAGCGAAGCCCGGGCGCGGAGGGAAGGAAGAAGATGCTCTCGAGGACCGCCGACCATCTCTTCTGGATGGCCCGCTACATGGAGCGCGCGGAGAACACCGCGCGCATGCTCGACGTCAACTACCAGACCTCGCTGCTGCCGCAAAGCGCCGACGCGGCCGAGCAGGGCTGGCGCGGCTTGCTGTCGATCAGCGAGCTGACCGGCGTCTTCGCCGAGCACTACCCGCGCGTCGACGCCAGGAGCGTCATGGACTTCATGGTCCGCGACGAAGGCAACCTGTCCAGCATCACCGGCTGCCTGCGCGCCGCGCGCGAGAACGCGCGTGCCGTGCGCGGGGCGCTGACCACCGAGGTGTGGGAGACGCAGAACCAGACCTGGCTGGAGTTCAACCGCATGCTCGCCGGGCGCGAACTCGAGCGCGACCCGGCGGCGTTCTTCGAGTGGGTGAAGTTCCGCTCGCACCTCAGCCGCGGCGTCACGGTGGGCACGATGCTGATGGACGAGGCGCTGCACTTCCTGCGCATCGGCACCTTCCTCGAGCGCGCCGACAACACCGCGCGGCTGCTCGACGTGAAGTTCCACGCGCTGGCCGGCGACTACTTCGGCAGCAGCGGCGGCAACGCCGGCGGCAACGGCCATGGCACGGCGAAGGAAAGCGGCCGCGAAGGCAAGGAGAGCCTGGAAGTGGACTTCTATCACTGGAGCGCGATCCTGCGCTCGGTGTCCGGCTTCGAGATCTACCGCAAGGTCTATCGCAACGTGATCCGGCCCGAGCTGGTGGCCGAGCTGTTGATCCTGAGGCCCGACATGCCGCGCTCGCTGGCCGCCTGCATGAACGAGGTGGTGGCCAACCTCGAGCGCGTGGCCAACCCGCAAAGCAACGAGACGCGCCGCCGTGCCGGGCGGCTGCAAAGCGACTTGCAGTACGGGCGCATCGACGAGATCCTCGCCACCGGCCTGCACGCGTACCTGACGCAGTTCCTCGACCGCGTCAACGACCTCGGCGTGGGCATCAGCCGCGACTTCCTGGTGCCGATGGCGGCATAGGTCGCGTTCCCCACCCATCCTTTGCCAAGCTTTACCTGGGTGGCGTCAACGGCCCCCGGGGGCGTCTCGTTCGGGCGCGATGAACAGCGAAACCCTGCGCGGGGCTGCCCGCATCCGTGTCTCGTCCATCGTCCGGCTTGGCACCGCGGGGCTGGTGGCCGTGCTGCTGGCCGGCTGCGTCGTCGCGCCGCCCCGGCATGTGTATCCGCGTGTTCGCGTGTGGGTGCCGTTCCCGATCTGGTTCGTTCCGGTGGCCGGCTACCGGCACAGCGAGGGCAGCTACGACCGCGACCGCTACGAGTGCTATCGCACGGCGGTGCGCGAAACCGGCATCGATCCCGGCGGTTATGCGCCGCTGCAGGAGCGCGCTTCGTCACCGTCGGCCCCGCCCGGTGCCGAGGTGGCCGCGGGTGCCGCGGTGGGGGCGGTGGCCGGCGGCATCGTCGGCTCGCCGCGCAACGCCGGCGCCGGCATGGTCATCGGCGCCCTGCTGGGCGCCGCGGTGGGCGCGGCAGCGGGCGATGCGCGCGCGCAGGCCGAGCGGGCCGAACGGGCTGAACGCGAGGCCCGCGAAGCGCGCGAGTCGAGATCGCGCCGCGACTCACCGCCCGACGAGATGACGCGCGAAGAGCAGCAGCGCTTTCGCAGCGCGATGAGCGAGTGCATGGAGCGGCGCGGCTACCGGTCGCGCTGACGGCGCTGGCGGCGCTGACGGCGCTGGCGGCGCGGGCGGCGCGGCCGGCGATCGCGCCGCGCGAGCCGATCCCGGGCCGCCGGCGAGCGCCTGCTCACGCCCTCGTCGGTGCCGCCGCCATGGCGGCCTTCAGCGCCTGCGCCAGCTCGATCACCGCCATCGCGTAGTAGCTCGACCAGTTGTAGCGCGTGATGACGTAGAAGTTGGCCGTGCCGGCGAAGTGGCTCGGCGGCAGGGCGCCGTTTTCCAGTTCGACGAAGGCCAGCGGCCCGGCGTGCGCCTGTGCTTCGTCGTCGAGGCCGACGCCGTGCCCGCGCAATTCGCTGGCGCTGAACGACGGCACGATGTCGCGGCCGCGCAGCAGCGCGAGTGCTTCGGCGTCGGCGGGCGGCGTCGCCGCGAAGTGCGTCGGCATGCCGGCCTTCCAGCCGAAGTCGGCGAGGTAGCGCGCCACGCTGCCGGCCACGTCGGCACCGCTGCCCGTGAGGTCGGTGCGTCCGTCGCCGTCGAGGTCGACGGCGTAGCGGTTGAGGCTGCTCGGCATGAACTGCGGCAGTCCCATCGCGCCGGCGAAAGAGCCCAGCGGCGCCACCGGGTCCACGCCTTCGCGCGCGCACCAGACGAAGAACTCCTCGAGCTCGCTGCGGAAGAAGCCGCTGCGGTCGCGCCGGCCCGTGGGGAAGTCGAGGGTGAGCGTCGCCAGCGCGTCGATGACGCGGAAGCTGCCCATGATGCGGCCGTAGAACGTCTCCACGCCGACGATGCCCAGCACCACTTCGGGCGGCACGCCGTAGCGCGCCTGGGCGGCGCCGAGCCAGCGCTCGTGCGCGCGCCAGAAGGCCAGGCCCGCGGCGACGCGTTCACGCTCGATGAAGCGGTCGCGGTAGGCGCGCCAGTTCTTCGCCGTGCCCGCGGGCGGCGGCATCACGAGGCGGCGCACCGAGTCGCTGCGGCGCGCCTCGGCCAGGCGGCCGAGCAGCCAGCGCGAAGGCAGCTCGCGTCGCTCGGCCACCTCGGCGGCGAAAGCAGCGGCACCCGTGTGGCCGGCGTAGCGCGCCCCGGCATCGGCAGAGCGCCTGCGCGCGGCGCCGGCGGTGGCGACGCGAGGAGCGCCGAGCCCGGCGAGGCCGAACAGCGCCGCGCTGCTGCCCAGCGCCGCGGCGCGGGTGCAGAAGCTGCGCCGGCCGCCGCACTCGTGCGGCGCGGGCGGAACAGCGGCGCGGTGATTCACGGCGGCGATTGTCGCCGGCGCCGCTCACGCTCACGCCGCGCGCAGCGTGCGTTTCGCCGTCGCGGCGAATCCGGGCCACCACGTGCGCCGCACGGTGCGCGCTGCGGTGGCCTCGGCGTAGCGCAGGCGGTCCAGCGCCTCGAGTTCGCGCGCCAGCGCCTCGCCGCCCGCGCCCAGGCGCTGGCGCACGCGCTGGGCGCGCGTTCGCGGCGGCTCGTGCGGCAGCACCGGCACGCCCAGGCGTTGCAGCCGCTCGGCCACGCGCCGCGCCAGGCGCAGCCAGGGATCCTGCCGGTGCCGGTCCCACCAGGCCCAGGCCGCGCCGGCGAGCGCCAGCCCGCACAGCGTGCCGATCATCAGCGTGGCCAGGTCCTGCCAGCTCGGCGTGCCGAAGCCCAGCGAGCGCATCAGGTCGAACTGCTGCGAGCGCGAGTAGTTCAGCACCCACTGGTTCCAGCGGTTGTTCATCGCCTCCCAGGCGTCGCGCAGGCTGGCCGCCAGTGCCGGGTCGAGGCTGTACAGGGCCCCGGCCACGAGTCCCTGCGCCGGCGCGAGGCTGCGGCCGGCCTGGACGCGCTCGGGCGAGACCGCGGCGGTGGGGTCGACGCGCACCCAGCCGCTGCCGGCTGTCCAGTATTCGGCCCACGCGTGCGCGTTGCTCTGGCGCACGATCCAGTAGCCGTCTTGCGGCGCACCGTCCATGCCTTGGTAGCCCGTGACGATGCGCGCCGGAACATCCAGCGCGCGCATCGCCACCACGTAGGCGGCGGCGAAGTGCTCGCAGAAGCCGAGCTTGCGGTCGAACCAGAAGGCGTCGATCGCGTCGGTGCCTTCGTAGCTGCCGGGCTCCAGCGTGTAGGTGAAGCCGCCGTTGCGGATGTGCTGCAGAACGGCCTGCGAAAGCGCCGCCGCGTCGGCGCGCTGCAACTCGGCCTGCTGGCGCAGCGCCGCGGCCCAGGCGCGCAGCCGCGGGTGCGCGTTCGGCGGCAGGCGCATGAAGTCTGCGAGCCCCGGCCCCGGCTCGCGCGGCCCATGACGGAAGTCGAGCCAGGCACTGGCTTCGATGCGGATGCGTTCGGCCAGCGGCCGGTCGGCCTGCCATTGCAGGTCGGGCCGAAGGTTGAACAGCCAGCCTTCGAGCTGCGGTGCGCTGCCCGGCTGCTCGGGCGTCGTCTCCAGCAGCGGCAACACCGACAGCCGGCCCGGCTCGATCGTCATCTCGTAGCGCAGCGGCTCGCCGCGCGTCTGCAGCTCGGCGCGCGTGCGCTGCGCCGGCGCGACGGTGGGCACCAGCCGCGTCCACTCGCGGCCGTCGGTGGTGGCGAGCACCGGGCCGCGGAAGTACAGCTGCCGGTCGAGCGGCCGCGGCCCGAAGAAGCGCAGGCGAAAGGCGATCGCGTCGTCGTTGGCGAGTTCGGCCACGCCGCCCAGGCGCAGCGTGCCCGACAGGCCCGTCTTGCCGGCGGCGTCCTGCGGCAGCCCCCACAGCGGCCCGATGCGCGGGAAGAGCGCGAACAACAGCGCCATCAGCGGCAGCCCCAGGGCCGTGGCGCGCGCCGCCACCGCCGCCGCCTGGCGAAGCGTCGGCCGCCCCACGGGCATGTGCGCCAGCACCAGCGCTGACAAGAGGCCCCACAGCGCCAGCAGCATCCACAGCCCCGTGAGCAGCGACTGCGAGTACAGGAACTGCGTCAGCAGCAGGAAGAAGCCGAGGAAGAAGACGACCAGCGCGTCGCGGCGCGCGCGCAGTTCCAGCGTCTTCAGCGCCAGCAGCGCCACCAGCATCGTGACGCCGGCCTCGCGGCCGAGCAGCGTGCGCTCGGTCCACAGCGTCAGGCCGCCGGTCAGCAGCAGCAGCACCCACATCGCCCAGCGGCCGGGCAGCGCGCGGTTGCCGAGGGCGATGGTGGCGCGCCAGGCGAGCACACCGGCCGTGAGCGCGCTGCACCACGGCGGCAGGTGCGCCAGGTGCGGTGCCGTGGTGAAGGCGATCACGGCCAGCAGCAACAGCGTGTCGCGCGTGTCGCGCGGGGCGCGATCGAACGCGGCGCGCAGGCGCGCCGGCAGCCGCGGGCGCGCCGAGGCGGTGGCGCCTGCGGCCGATGCCACGGTGCCCGGCGCTGCCACGGCCTTCACGGCCTCCCTGCCCGGCCGCTTCACTGCCACAGCGCCAGCGCGTCCAGCGCCGCCAGGCGTTGCGCGGCGCCGGCGGCAGGCGCCAGCGTGGTGCCCGGCAGGCGCAGGCCATAGGGCACGCCGGTGCGGTCCGCCGCCAGCACCCAGGCGGCCAGCCGCGACAGGCGCGCCTCGGTGCCGGCGACGCCGACGGTGTCCCAGTCGAGCCACACTTCCTGGCGGCCGCTGCCGGCGGTTTCGCGGCTCACCAGCTCGTTGCTGCGCGCCACCTTCTTCCAGACCACCTGACGCATCGTGTCGCCGCGCTTCCACGGTCGCACGCCCTCGAACTCGCCGCCGTCGGCAGCGCGCTTGCGCTGCGTTTCCTGCCCGGGCACCGCGGTGCTGGCCGGCGGCGGCGGCGCGCCCTCCTCGGGCCGCGGCCAGGCGAGCACGCGGCCCGCGGGCCGCCACACGGTCCAGGCGCGGAACAGGCCGAACGGGAACACCGTTTCGACGACGAGCGTGGGCACGGCGTGCCAGCCGCGCGTGGCCGGCACCAGCGCCAGGTGCGTGGCCTGCTGGCCGCCGGCGGCCACGTCGCACCAGGCAATGCCGGCGCGCGCGGCGTCCTCGAAGCGCAGCGCCAGGCCGTGGCGCGTGCGGCCGGGGTTCGTCAGCACCACTTCCAGCGGCGCCGGCTCGCCGGCGAAGACGCTGGTGGGCGGCCGCAGGTGCAGCGTCAGCACACGCAGGTTGCCGTGCGTCAGGTGCATCGAGACGATGCCGGCGCCGGCCAGCGCGAACGTCAGCGCGTGCCCGAGGTTGAGCTGGTAGTTGATCGCCGCCAGCAGCATGACGATCAAAGTGAGCGCAAACACGAACCCCGCGCGCGTGGGCAGGATGTAGATGTTCCGCTGGCCCAGCGTCCAGGTGTCGGTGAGCGGCAGCCGCGCCTGCCACCAGCGCCGGAACTGCTCGGCCGGTGCCCAGCGCTTGAGCCACGCGGCCGCGCCGGCGCCGGTGCGCGCGCGTTGCGGGATGGCGGCGGTGTTCATCGCGCTCCAGCCGCGTCGGTCTCGTGTCGCCCTTCGACCCTGTGTTCGACCCGTGGACCCTCTCGGCCCTCTCGGCCGCTTCAGCCCACCGGGATCGCCTCGACCATCGCCTGCACCTGCTCCACCGCGCCGCGGCCGGCGCCGGCGACCGGCACGAGGCGGTGCGCGATCGTCTGCGGCAGGATGGCCTGCACGTCGTCGGGCGCCACGTAGTCGCGCCCGGCCAGCAGCGCGCGGGCGCGCGCCGCGCGCAGCACGGCGATGCCGGCGCGCGGGCTCAGGCCCTCGGCGAACCAGCGGCCGTTGCGCGTGGCGGCGATCAGCGCTTGCAGGTAGTCCAGCAGCGGCTCGCTGGCCCGCACCGCCAGCACCGCCTGCTGCAGGGCCGCCAGCTCGGCGGTGGTGAGCACCGGCGCCAGCCGCCGCAGCGCCTCGCGGCGGTCGCCGCCGGCGAGCAGCTCGCGTTCGCTGGCGCGGTCGGGGTAGCCGAGCGTGATGCGCATCAGGAAGCGGTCGAGCTGGCTCTCGGGCAGCGGGTAGGTGCCGAGCTGGTCGCTCGGGTTCTGCGTGGCGATGACGAAGAACGGCGCCGGCAGCGCGCGCGTCTCGTTCTCCACCGTCACCTGCTGCTCCTCCATCGCTTCGAGCAGCGCGCTTTGCGTCTTCGGCCCGGCGCGGTTGATCTCGTCGGCCAGCAGCACCTGCGCGAACAGCGGCCCCGGGTGGAAGACGAAGCGGTCCTGCGCACGCTCGAAGACGCTGACGCCCACGAGGTCGGAAGGCAGCAGGTCGGCCGTGAACTGCACGCGCCTGAACTCCAGCCCGAGCGAGATGGCCAGCGTGTGCGCCAGCGTCGTCTTGCCGACGCCGGGCACGTCTTCGATGAGCAGGTGGCCGCCGGCGAGCAGGCAGGCGATGCAGTCCTCGACCTGCGGGCGTTTGCCGACGACGATCGTGCTAACCTGATCGACGAGGGTGGCGAGGCGGCGCGAGCGTTCGCGGCCGGCCTGGGCGGGTGTTGCGGCAGCCGTGGCGGCCGGCGCTTCATGCGCCGCGGCCGACGCGGCAGCGGCGGCCGCCCCGGGCGTCGAAGCAAGGAAGGCCGCGGGCGGCTTCAGGCGCAGATCCATCGGCAGACCATACCCGAAAACCCCTGTTGCGATCCGTTTGCATGCGTCAATGAACACCGCCTTCTACAGCCATCCGGCCTGCCGCCGGCACGACATGGGCGAGGGACATCCGGAGTGCCCGGCGCGGCTGGACGCGATCACCGACCACCTGCGCGCCACGGGGCTGGACATCGCATTGCAGTTCCACGAGGCGCCGCGCGCCCGGCCCGAGCAACTGGAGCGTGCGCACGCCGCCGGTTATGTGGCGCGCATCACCGACGTGCTGGAGCAGGTGCGCGGCAGCGGCGAATCGCGCTACCTCGACCCCGACACCGTCGCCTGCCCGCAGACGCTGGACGCCGCGCTGCACGCCGCCGGCGCAGCCGTCGCCGCCACCGACGAGGTGATCGCCGGCCGCGCCGGGCGCGCCTTCTGCGCCGTGCGCCCGCCCGGCCACCACGCCACGCGCGACGAGGCGATGGGCTTCTGCTTCTTCAACAACGTCGCCGTGGCGGCGCGCCATGCGCTGGACGTGCACGGCCTGGCGCGCGTGGCCATCGCCGACTTCGACGTCCACCACGGCAACGGCACCGAGGACATCATCGCCGGCGACGAGCGCGTGCTGATGGTCAGCTTCTTCCAGCACCCGCTGTACCCCTACAGCGGCGCGGTGCCCAAGGGCACCAACATGGTCAACGTGCCGCTGCCGCCGTACACGCGCGGGCCGGCGATGCGGCAGGCGGTGGAGCAGCAGTGGCTGCCGGCGCTGGAGGCGTTCGAGCCGCAGATGGTCTTCGTCTCGGCCGGCTTCGACGCCCACCGCGAAGACGACCTCGGGCAGATGGGCCTGGTGGAAGCCGACTACGCCTGGCTCACCGAGCGGCTCGTCGAGGTGGCCGACCGGCACGCGAACGGGCGCATCGTTTCCTGCCTCGAGGGCGGCTACCACCTCGGGGCACTGGCGCGCAGCGTGGCCGCGCACCTGCGCGTGCTGGCCGGATGACGCCGCGCGCCGAGTCCACGGCCGACCTGCTCGCGTGGTTGGCCGCGCTGGCGCGGCCCGCCGCGCTGGTGGAACTGGCCGCCTTCCTCGGCTGCGTGCTGCTGGCCTACGCGGTGGTGCGGCGGCTGCGCGCCCGCGCCGCGGGCGGCAACGGACCCAGCCCCGATTCGGTGTGGTTCGGCGAGCGCATCGTCGACGGCGTGCTGTTCCCGGTGCTGGCGCTGGCCGCGGCGATGGTGACGCGCTGGGCCCTCGTGCTCTTCACGCCGGACTTCCCGGTGGCGGTGTTCAGGCTCGTCGTGCCGGTGCTGATGTCGCTGGCCGTCATTCGCCTCACCGTGCGCGTGCTGCGCCGCTCGTTCCCGCGTTCGGCGGTGATGCGCGTGGTCGAGCGCAGCGTCTCGTGGGTGGCCTGGATCGCGCTGGTGCTGTGGCTCACCGGCGTGCTGCCGCTGCTGCTGGCCGAGCTCGACGGCGTCAAGTGGAAGTTCGGCACCACCACGATCTCGGTGCGCAACATGATCGAAGGTGCCGTCGCCGCGGTGGCGGTGCTGGTGCTGACGCTGTGGCTGAGCGCGGCCATCGAGGCGCGGTTGCTGCGCGGCACGACGCTCAACCTGGGCGTGCGCAAGATGGCCGCCAACGCACTGCGCGCAGTGCTGGTGTTCGTGGGCCTGATGTTCGCGCTGTCGGCGGCCGGCATCGACCTCACGGCGCTCAGCGTGCTGGGCGGCGCGCTCGGCGTGGGCATCGGCTTCGGGCTGCAGAAGCTGGCGGCCAACTACATCAGCGGCTTCGTCATCCTCGCCGAGCGCGCGATGCGCATCGGCGACATGGTGAAGGTCGACGGCTTCGAGGGCCGCATCACCGACATCAGCACCCGCTACACCGTCATCCGCGCGCTCAACGGCCGCGAGTCGATCGTCCCCAACGAGATGATGATCACGCAGCGGGTGGAGAACAGCTCGCTGGCCGACACCAAAGTGGCGCTGCACACCGTGGTGCAGGTGGCCTACGGCACCGACGTCGAGGCGCTGCTGCCGCGCCTCGCACGGGCAGTGGCCGCGGTGCCGGGCGTGCTGGCCGACCCCGGGCCGGGCGCCGGCCTGACCGAGTTCACGCGCGACGGCCTGGAGCTGACGATCGGCTTCTGGCTCGGCGATGCCGACAAGGGCCCCGGCGACCTGAAGAGCCGCGTCAACCTGGCGGTGCTGCGCACGCTGAACGAGGCGGGCGTGGAGATCGCCGTGCCGCCGCGCGCGCGGCGGCGGGGCGGGAGGCAGCCGCACGCGGCGCCGCGCCGCTAGCGGGCTGCGGCGGCGGCGCCGCGGGGCCCCGGCGCCGCTCAGGGCGCCAGCCGCTCGCGCAGCCAGTGCCCTTCGTGCCGGCGATAGACGAGCCGGTCGTGCAGCCGGCTCTTGCGCCCCTGCCAGAACTCCCAGCGTTCGGGTGCCAGCCGGTAGCCGCCCCAGTGCGACGGGCGCGGCGGCGAGAAGCCGTGCCGGGCCGCGGCCTTGGCCGCTTCGGCCACCAGCAGCGCGCGCGAGGCGATGACGCGGCTTTGCGGCGAGGCCCAGGCGCCCAGGCGCGAGTCGAGCGGGCGGCTGGCGTAGTAGGCGTCGCTTTCCTCGCCGCTGGTCTTCGCGACGCCCCCTTCGATGCGCACCACGCGTTCCTGCTCGACCCAGTGGAACTGCAGCGCCGCAAACGGATGCGTGGCGAGCTCGGTCCCCTTGCGGCTTTCGTAGTTCGTGTACCAGACGATGCCGCGCTCGTCGATGCCCTTGGCCAGCACGATGCGCGTCGACGGGCGGCCGTCGGCGCCGACGGTGGCCAGCGTCATCGCGGTCGGCTCGGGCACCTTGGCGGCGAAGGCTTCGTCCAGCCACTGCCGGAACTGCGCCAGCGGTTCATTGGCGGCGGCATCCTCGTCGAGTTCGCCGCGCTCGTAGCTCTTGCGCTCGTGCGCGATGTCGGGCGGGGTCATTGCGGTGAGGCCGCGGCAGCGGCGGCGAAACGGCTCGGCAGGTCTTGCCGACAGGTTAGGGGGGCCGATCCCCCAGCGAAACGGGAACGCAGCAGCCGCGGTCGCGTCGAGGCGGTCCTCGATGGGGTCATCGACGGGGTCATCGATGGGGTCATCGATGGGGTCATCGAGGCAATCATCGAGGCAGTATAGGCACGGCCCTGCGGACGTCACCGCTCGCAGGCAGCGCTGAATCCCGAGCCGTGCGCGGGGTGTTGGACGTCGGGCCCGGTGCTTCCCTTAGGTGGAACGCCGTAAGTACACGTCCCACTTTCTGCGCTGCGTGCCTCGCCGCATTCTCTGCTTCGACGAAGACCGAAAAAGGGGCAGGCGTGCCAGGCGCAAGCGAGCCGGCACGATGCAGTTGGGGCATGAGGTTCCGTCCATCCATCATCGTGGTGGCTGCGGGCCGTGGCAGCCGGTTCGGCGCTGCATTGCCCGAAGCGGCGCCGAAGAGGGCCAAGCTCGAGCAGCCCTTCGGCACCACGACCGTGCTCGGCGCCACCGTGCGCAACGCGGTGCAAAGCCAGTTGCCGGTGGTGGTGGTGACGACCGCTGCCCTGGCGCCGCTGCTGGCCGGGCAACTGGCACAGCGCGACATCGTCGTCCTCAGCGAAGAAGAAGCGGCGCGCGGCATGGGCCACTCCATCGCCGCCGGCGTGGCCGAGCGGTCCGGCGCGCCGGGCTGGCTGGTGCTGCCCGGCGACATGCCGCTCGTGCAGCCGGGCACCTTGCTGGCCGTGGCCAACGCGCTGGAGCAGCACCCGGTGGCCTACGCGCAATACCACGGCCGGCGCGGGCATCCGGTGGGTTTCGCCTCGGAGCTGTACTCCGAACTGGTGCTGCTGCAAGGCGACGAGGGCGCACGGCGCATCGTTGCCCGCTACCCGGCCTTCGGGCAGGAAGTGCCCGACGCCGGCGTGCTGGTCGACATCGACACGCCGGCCGAACTCGAAGCGGCACGCGCCGCGGCAGCGACGATCAGCGGGCAGCTGGCCTGAGGCCCGACAAGGGGGCGCTGGCGACGGGTCCGGCGATGCTCGCCGAGGCCGTAGAGGCGGGCGCCGGACACCCGCCGGCTGGCGTTGCGCGGCCGTTTGTTCGGCGCGCGCCTCAGGGCGCCGCGCCGAGCAGCCCGTGCTTTCGCGCCAGCGCCATCAGCCTTTCGATCTCCCGATCGCGCACCCCGCGCTCGCGCAGCGCCACCGCCGTTTCGGCCAGGTACTCCAGCGTCGTGCCGTAGCGCCCGCGCGCGTGGCGCAGGATGTGCAGCATCTCGGCGTCGGCCAGGCGCGGCAGGCACGATGAACTGCTGCGCGCCAGCGTGAAGGCGAGCGCTGCCACCGGACCTTTGTCCGTGTGGCAGGGCACCAGGCGGGCGTCGTAGACGCCGGTGGGCATCTCGCGTGCCCACAGGCGCTGCAGTTCGGCCTCGGCTCGTGCCGGGTGCAGGCGGTACACGGCGCCGCGGCAGGCCCCGCCCGGCAGCAGAGCGAACACGAGGCCCGGCTGCTCCGGCGTGCCGCGGTTGACGCGCGAGCGCATGCGCAGCGCCCGATGCCAGCCGCGCAGCAGCGCCGGGCGGTGTTCCACCGCCTCGAACTCGGGCCGCCACAGCAGCGACGCGTAGCCGAACACCCACCACTGGGCATGGCCATGCCAGCGCCGCCGCAGGAGCGCCAGTTGCTCGGCCGGATCGCGCACCACGAGCGATGCGGGCAAGGGCGTGTCCACGGCCCGCATTTTCGCCATCGCTGGAAGAATGGTCGCCGTGGCCGCGCCCGGCCCGACAGGCGCTTTCGGTTTCCGCTTGCCGTTTCCCGGCGCCACCCACCGGCCCTTCGAACGCCTACCCTGCCATGCCTGCCCACGCCACCTTGCTGGCCGTCACCGAGCGCATCCGCCAACGCAGCGCCCCCACGCGCGGCGCCTACCTCGAGCGCATCGCGCGCCTGGCGGCGCGGCCGCGCGGCAGCCAGCGGCTGGGCTGCTCCAACGTCGCCCACGCCATCGCCGCCTTGCCGGCGGCCGACAAGCTGCGCATCGTCGAGCAGCGCGGGCCGACGATCGGCGTCGTCACCGCCTACAACGACGTCCTTTCGGCGCACCGGCCCTACGAAAGCTACCCGGCGCTGATCCGCGCCGAGGCGCATCGCCTGGGTGCCACGGCGCAGGTGGCCGGCGGCGTGCCGGCGATGTGCGACGGCGTCACCCAGGGCCAGCCCGGTATGGAGCTGAGCCTCTTCTCGCGCGACGCGATCGCGATGGCCACCGCCGTCGCGCTTTCGCACGACACCTTCGATGCGGCGCTGCTCCTGGGCATCTGCGACAAGATCGTTCCGGGCCTGCTCATCGGCGCGCTGCACTTCGGCCACCTGCCCTGCGTCTTCGTTCCCGCCGGCCCGATGGTGAGCGGCCTGCCCAACGCCGAGAAGGCCAAGGTGCGCGAGCGCCACGCCGCCGGCGAAGTGGGCCGCGAGGCGTTGCTTGCCGCCGAGAGCGCGGCCTATCACGCGAGCGGCACCTGCACCTTCTACGGCACCGCCAACAGCAACCAGATGCTGCTCGAAGCGATGGGCCTGCACGTGCCGGGCGCGGCCTTCGTGCATCCGCACGATCCGCTGCGCGAAGCGCTGACGCGCGAGGCGGTGGCCACCGCCGTGCGCGCGTGCCGCCGGGCGGGCGACGCGCAACCAGCCCCTGCTGCCGCTGCCTTGCCGCCGATCGGCCGCCTCGTCGACGAGCGCGTCATCGTCAACGCGATGGCGGCGCTGCTGGCCACCGGCGGCAGCACGAACCACCTCATCCACTGGGTCGCGGTGGCGCGCGCCGCCGGCATCGTCATCGACTGGGACGACTTCGCGGCGCTATCGGCCGTGGTGCCGCTGCTGGCGCGCGTGTACCCCAATGGCGAAGCCGACGTGAACCAGTTCCAGGCCGCCGGCGGCCCGGGGCACGTGATCGGCGAACTGCTCGGTGCCGGGTTGATGCACGCCGACGTGCTGGCGATGTCGGCGGGCGGAATCGCCGACTACGCGCGCCTGCCGAGGTTCGGCGCCGACGGCCGCCTGGCGTGGCACGGCGTCGCGCAAGCGGCCGTGGCCGACGACAGCGTCGCGCGGCCGGCGGCAGCCCCGTTCTCGCCCACCGGAGGCCTGAAGCTGCTGGCGGGCAACCTCGGCCGCGCCGTCATCAAGGTCTCGGCGGTGCCGCCCGAGCGCCACATCGTCGAGGCGCCGGCGCGCCTGTTCGCCAGCCAGGAAGCGATGCTGGCCGCGTTCAAGGCCGGCGAGCTCGAACGCGATGTGGTCGTCGTCGTGCGCTTCCAGGGGCCGCGCGCCAACGGCATGCCCGAACTGCACAAGCTCACGCCGGCGCTGGCGGTGCTGCAAGGGCGCGGCTTCAAGGTGGCGCTGGTCACCGACGGCCGCATGAGCGGCGCCAGCGGCAAGGTGCCCGCGGCCATCCACGTCTGCCCCGAGGCGCTGGCCGGCGGGCCGCTGGCCAGGCTGCGCGACGGCGACCGCGTTCGCCTGGACGCCGATGCCGGCACGCTGCAGGCGCTGGTGGACGAAGCCGAATGGGCCGGCCGCGACAATGCGCTGCGGCCCGAGCACGAGGCGCAGGCGCACGCGCACGACCTCGGCCGCGAGCTCTTCGCCGGCTTCCGGCGCAACGTCACCAGCGCCGAGGAAGGCGCCGTGACCTGGCTGTGACCCCCGCTCAGGTGAACCGATGACTGCCCAGGCCCCCCTCGTCCCCGCCGACCTCGCGCGCCACGGGCCGGTGATTCCGGTCATCGTCATCGACGAGCTCGAGCACGCGGTGCCGCTGGCGCGCGCGCTGGTGGCCGGCGGGGTGAAGGTGCTCGAGGTGACGCTGCGCACGCCGGCGGCGCTGGCGGCGATCGCGGCGATCGCGCGCGCGCTGCCCGGCGACGAGGCGATCGTCGGCGCCGGCACGCTGCGCAGCGCCGCCGACGTTCGCGCGGCCCTGGATGCCGGCGCGTGCTTCGGCGTCAGCCCGGGCTACACGCGCGAGATCGGTGCCGCGTGCCGCGCCGCCGGCCTGCCGCTGCTGCCCGGCGTCGCCAGCGCCGGCGAGGTGATGGCCGCGAGCGCCGATGGGCACGGGTTCCTGAAGTTCTTCCCGGCCGCCGCGGCCGGCGGCGTGCCGATGCTGAAGGCGCTGGCCGGGCCGTTCCCCGACATCGCCTTCTGCCCCACGGGCGGCATCAGCGCCGAGACGGCGCCGCAGTACCTGGCGCTGCCCAACGTGCGGGTGGTGGGTGGCAGCTGGCTGACGCCGGCCGCGGCGATGCGCGCCGGCGATTGGGCGCGCATCACGGCGCTGGCGCGGGCCGCGGCGGCGCTGCGGCCGGCGTAGGGCGCGCGCCGCCTGCCCGCTACTTGCGCAGCACCGGCTTCACGTCGCCGCAGTCGGCCGCCACCCAGCGGCTGGTGCTCTCCATCTCCATGCGCTGGGTCTGGCCCTGCCGCGTGGCGCTCACCCACATCTTGCCCTTCGTCGCGGTGTCGCTGACGAGCGTGAATTCGCCTTCGCCTTCGGAGGAGCCCTGTTCGCTGTCGCAGGTGAACTTGAACTTCACGGCGTTGCCGTTGCGCGAGTGGCCGGTGCTGCGGCAGCGGCTGTCGCCGGGGTTGAAGTCGTTGCGGCTGGCCATCTCGGGCGTGATGCAGGTGCGCACCGTGTTCGGCCGCCCCGCGCCCATGCCGATGCCCTGGCGCGCCATCATCGCCTCGACCTGCGCGCGCTGCTCCGGCGTCATGGCCGCCATCTGCTCGCGCATCTGCGCCATCGCCGCTTCCATCTGGCCGCCGCCGCTCTTCATCGCGATGGTGTTCTCCCACAGGCCCGGGCGGATCTTCTGTTGCGCCTGCGCCGCCCCGGCGGCGAGCAACGCTGCGAAGGCCACGGCGGCGAGCCGCGAAGCGCAAGGGGGAAGGCGGAGTGTGCGCGGCATGGCGGATTCCTGGGGTTGATGAGTTCCTTGCGGCCGTTCGTTCAGCGCGGCGGGTTGGCCACCAGCGACGCCATCGGGTGCTCGCCGAGGGCGAGGACGACGCCTTCGCGGTCCTCGGCGCTGCGATTCTGGCTCGCCTTGACCTTGCCGACCAGGCGCGCCACCGGGATCTCGATGCCGACGATCGCCCGCATCATCTGCTGCAGGTAGTCCGCGGGCGCATCGGCCAGTGTCCATGGCCGGGGCTCGGCGGCTTCATGGCGCGCGGTGAGCTGCGGCAGGAACTGCGCCAGCCAGGCCGCGTCGTCGCGCGCGTGCAGCGTGCCGTGTGCGTGCACGACGGTGTAGTTCCAGGTCGGCACCGCCTTGTGCGTGGCCGCCTTGCTCGGGTACCAGTTCGGGCTCACGTAGGCGCCGGGGCCGGTGAAGACGGCCAGCACCGGCTTGCCGTCGGCGGCGCGCCACAGCGGGTTGGCGCGTGCGACGTGGCCGCGCAGCGTGCGCCGTTCGGCGTCCCACAGCAGCGGCACCGGGTCGGCATCGAGGCCGCCTTCGGCGTTCGTGTGCACGATCTGAGCCAGCGGGTGTGCCGACATCAGCGCCGCGGACGTCGCCTCGTCGCGGGTCTCGAAGTGCGAGGGAAGGTACATGACGGGGCGGGCGCGCCTCAGGCGCCGCCTTCGCGCTGGATCAGCTCGATCTTGTAGCCGTCGGGGTCGGTGATGAAGGCGATGACGGTGGTGCCGCCCTTCACCGGGCCGGGCTCGCGCGTGATGGCGCCGCCGAGCGCCGCGGCCTTGTCGCGCACCGCGGCACAGGTGGCCGCGACGTCGGCGACGCCGATGGCGATGTGGCCGAACGCGGTGCCGAGCTCGTACCTGTCGACGCCGTGGTTGTAGGTCAGCTCGATCTCGGCGTGCTCCGGGTTGCGCCCGAAGCCGACGAACGCGAGGTCGTACTTCTGCTCCGGGCGCTGGGTGGTGCGCAGCAGCGTCATGCCGAGCACCTGGGTGTAGAAGTCGATGGCGCGCTGCAGGTTGCCCACGCGGAGCATGGTGTGGAGGACTCTCATGCGCTCATTTTGCCGGCAACTCGAACACCAGGCACGTGGTCGTGCCGTGCGCGTACAGCGTGCCGTCGGGGCCCACCAGGCGCGCCTCGGCGGTGGCGAGCTGGCGGCCGCAGTGCACCACCTGGCCCGCGGCACGCACGCGCGGCAGCGACGGCGGGATGGCGCGCAC
Organism: Rubrivivax sp.; assembly: GCA_016790425.1. Lineage (GTDB taxonomy): Bacteria > Pseudomonadota > Gammaproteobacteria > Burkholderiales > Burkholderiaceae_C > Rubrivivax. The sequence continues at coordinate 37,340 of JAEUPF010000095.1, read as the reverse complement.
CAGGTTCACGCTCAGCTCGGCGGTGGTGTAGGCGCGGCCGGCCGGCATCATCGTGTGCACGGCGCAGCCGAGCGCGCTGTCCAGCAGCGTGGCGTACCAGCCGCCGTGGATGCCGCCCATCGGGTTGAGCAGCTTCGGCCCCGGCGTGCCCTGGAAGACGGCGCGGCCGCGCGCCACCTCGACGAGGACGAAGTCGAGCGTGCGGCTGATCGAGGCGTAGGGCAGTTCGCCGGCAAGCAGGCGCTGCATCAGCGTCAGCCCGTCGGTGCCGAGCACCGCCTCGCGCGCCGCGACGCCGGGGCCGGGGCCGCGTTCGAGCGCCGCGCGGACGGCCGCTTCGTCGGCCAGCCATTGCGCCAGTGGCGAGGGCGGCCCGGCCGTTGCGGCCGTTGCAGCCGTTGGCGCCGCCGCGGCCGGGGCCGCCCCTTGCGCCGCTTCGATGTTCCCGCTCGCTGCCATGACTCGCCTCCGTGGCACAAGTTGCATATGCAAGTATCATAACCGCCATGGTCGAACGCCGCCTGCCGCTCCCGCCGTCCCCGCCACCTTCGCCGCTGTCGCCGCCTTCGCCGCTGCCGCCGCTGCCGCCGCTGCCGCCGCCTTCGCCGCTGCCGCCGCGCGGCTGCACCAACCTCAAGCTGCGCCAGTTGAGCCGCCTGGTGGCCCGCCACTACGAGGGCTTCGTCGGCCCCACGGGGCTGAAGAACACGCAGTACTCGCTGCTGTCCTACGTCGTGAAGCTCGGTGCCTGCCGCGCCGGCGAGCTGGCCGCGGCGATGAAGCTCGACGCCTCGACGCTGTCGCGCAACCTGCAGCCGCTGGTCGACAAGGGGCTCGTCGAAGTGGGGGTGGGCGACGACCTGCGCAGCCGCATCGTCGCGCCGACGATCGCCGGCCAGGCGCTGCGCGACGAAGGCCAGCGCGCCTGGAAGCGGGCGCAACTGGCGCTCAACGCGCGCCTGGGCGAGGCGCGCGTCGTCGCGCTGCACGCGCTGCTCGACGAGGCGATGCAGGTGCTCGAAGAACCCGGGCCGGCGTGAGTGAGGCCGGCTACGCGCCGACGCCGGCCAGCACGGCCACGCCGATCGCCGCGAACACCGCTGCGGCGATGCGGTGCACCGTCTGCACCGGCAGCCGCTTCACCGCTGTTTCGCCCAGCCACACCGCGGGCACATTGGCGATCATCATCCCCAGCGTCGTGCCGGCGGTCACCACCAGCAGCGAGTCATAGCGCGCCGCCAGCATCACCGTGGCCACCTGCGTCTTGTCGCCCATCTCGGCCAGGAAGAAGGCGAACGTGGTGACGCCGAAGACGCTCCAGGCCCCGGCGCGGCCGGCGCCGCGCGGGTTCTCGTCGTCGATGCGGTCGGGGATCAGCATCCACACCGCCACGGCGATGAACGAGCCGCCGAGCACCCAGCGCAGCAGCGCCGGATCGGCCCAGCGCGTGATCCACGTGCCCAGCGCCGCGGCCAGCGTGTGGTTGGCCAGCGTGGCGACGAGGATGCCCCAGACGATCGGCCAAGGCCGGCGGAAGCGCGCCGCCAGCAGCAGCGCCAGCAGCTGCGTCTTGTCGCCGACTTCGCCCAGCGCGACGACGCCCGTGCTGACCGCGAGCGTCTCCAGCAGCACGGCGCTCACGCGCCCGCTGCCTCGTTCGCCGGCGGCGGCGCCGCCTTGTCGAGCCAGATGGCCATGCCTTGCGCGTTCAGCTCGAAGTCGATCTCCAGCAGCTCGGCGACGCGCTCGCGCGGCAGCGCGCAGCCGTGTTCGGCCAGGCTCGCGCAGAAGAGTTCGAGCTGTCCGCGCCGAAGGGCCGCGTGCCTTTCGGCGGCCGGCAGGTGCTGTTCGCGCCGGCCCAGCGCCACCAGCCGGGCGAGCTGCGCGAGCAACAGCGCCCCCAGGCGCGGCACGTCGCCGACGCGGCCGTAGTGCGTGAGGTACATCCACTGCGGCGCGCGGGCGAGCAGGCGGCGGATCGACGCCTGCAGAACGTCAGGCTCGAACTGCGTCGGCACCGCCACCGGCTGGATCCAGGGCCCGCGCGCCGTATCGAACTCGCGGTAGCTGATGCCGAAGGTGTCGCCGGTGAACCAGCCGCGTGAGGCTTCGTCCCAGATGCAGTGGTGGTGCCGCGCGTGCCCCGGCGTGTCGGCGAAGACGAGCGGGCGGCCGCCCACGTGCACCACCATGGCCTCGGCGGTGGCGAGCACGCGCTCGGCGGGTACGGCCAGCAGGGCGCCATAGGAGCGGGCCATCTCCTCGGCGCCGTAGACCTCGGTGGCGCCCTGCCACAGCGCGCTCGGGTCGACGACGTGGCGCACGCCGCGCGGGTGCACGAGCGCGCGCGCGCGCGGCAGCGCCTGCATGAGCTGGCCCACGCCGCCGGCATGGTCCAGGTGCACGTGGGTGGGAATCACCCAGTCGACCGCGTCGCGGGCCAGGCCGAGCGCTTCGAGCGCGCCCAGCAGGCGCGGCAAGGCCGGGGCCGGGCCGGTGTCGATGAACGCGGCGCGGCCCTGCTCGACGAGCAGGAAGGCGGCGTCGAAGCGCGGGCGCTGGAAGCCGGTGTCGACGGCGAAGACGCCTTGCGACAGCGGCTCCAGCCACTGCGGCCATGCCGCGCTCATGGGGTGACGACCGGCAGGCCCGGTCCTACTGCGGCGCGATCGTCCACAGCCGGGCGATGTCGGCCGCGCCGTCGCTGCCCTTGACGCTGCGCAGCGTCTGCGCCGCCTGCGCGCGCGTCCGGGGCGACTGCATCTGCGCCATGCCCAGGCGCAGCCGGGCCTCGTCGGGCCGCTTCAGCGCGCCCTTGGCGATGCCTTGCTGGATCAACGCCAGGCCCTTGTCGACATCGCCGGCGGACACCATCGCGTAGCCGACCTTGACCAGGCCATCGCCTTCCTTCTCGGCGGCGGCCTCGGCGGCCTGGCGGGGCAGGTTCGCGGGCGCCTCGGCGGCCTGCTTGTCGGCCAGGTCGCGCAGGCGCTGGTGCCGCGCCGCCTCGGGCCCGGTGCCCAGGGCGCCGGCCTTGTAGCCCTGCTCGACGATGCGCTTGGCCTCGAACGGCAGGCCCGCCTGCAGCGCCAGCTGCGCCATCTCCATGAACTCTTCGGTCTTCGTGAGCGTGCCGGTGGCCAGGCGCAGGCGCATCACGTCGAGCTCGTAGCGCGGCGAGAAGCCGCTCTTGCGCGGCAGGCGGCCGAGGAAGGCGCTCCAGTAGTCCTTCTTCGGGTAGTTGAGCAGCAGCTTCTCCAGCGTGTTCACGTAGCCGGCGGTGGCGCCGGTCTTCTGCTGCGCGTCGGCCAGGCGCAGCAACTCGCCTTCGTCGGGCCTGCGGCCGGCACCTTCGGCGGCGGCGACGGCGGCGGCGGCGTCGCGGGCGATCGCCGCGTAGTCGCCGCTGGTCGATTGCAGGTACTGCTGCAGTTGCCGCACCGCGGGGCTGTTGTTGCCCGCCGCCACGGCCTTTTGCAGCCACTCGGTCGCCTTGGCGTTGTTGCGCTGCTGCGCGTAGGCCGAAGCGATCTGCTCGGCGTAGGTCCCCAGCTGCGCGCCGCTGGCGCGGCCGGCCATCGCTTCGAGCGCCTGGATCGCGGTGGCCATGTCGCCGGCGCGCTGCGCCGCGGCGGCCTTCATGCCGTCGATCGTCTGCCGCTCGGCGGCGGTGATGCCGGCCACCGCTTCAGCCTCGCGCACCTTGGCCAGCGCCTCCTTCGCCTTGCCGGCGCGCAGCAGCTCGCCGGCCTGCTGCAGCGGCTTGCCGACCTCGGGCCGCACCGTGCCCTGCGCGATGGCCAGCGGCGCGGCCACCAGCGCCGACAACGCCAGCACCGAGGCGAGCCCGAGCGTGCGGGCACGCGAGCCCAGGCTCGTGCGCGCACGCGAGCCCAGGCTCGTGCGCGCACGCGAGCAGAGAGTAGGGAACAGCCGTTTCATTCGCGCCTTCTCAAAGGAACTGCTCGTTGCCGACGATCCCGATCTTCGTCACGCCCAGGCGCTGCGCCGAGGCGAGGATCATCGCCACCACCTTGTAGGTGACGAGCTTGTTCGGCCTCAGGTGCACCTCGGGCTGGTCGGGTTCGGCGGCCACCTGCTGCAGGCGCGACTCCAGCGTGGCGCGGTCGGGGATCAGCTCGCCGTTCCAGCCGATGGTGCCGTCGAAGTCGACGTCGATGCGGATGATCACCGGCGGCTTGGGCGGCGGCGAGTTCTTCGTCGGCACCGGCATGTTCATCTTCACCGCGTGCGTCTGGATGGGGATCGTGATGATGAACATGATCAACAGCACCAGCATCACGTCGATCAGCGGCGTGGTGTTGATGTCGACCATCACTTCGGCTTCCTCGCCGCCGCCGGTGCCCACTTGCATGGCCATGGTGTCGTGCTCCTTCAGGCGGTGCTAGCGGGTGACCTGGCCGGCCGGCGGCTCGGTGATGAAGCCGACCTTGAAGATGCCGGCGCGCTGGCAGGCCACGACGACGCGGCCCACCGCCTCGTAGCGCACCTCGAGGTCGCCGCGGATGTGCACCTCGGGCTGCGGCTCCTTCACCGACTCCAGTTTCAGCCGCGCCACCAGCGCCTCCTGGTCGGGAATGCGCTGCATACCCCAGTAGACCTCGCCGTCGCGGTTGACGGCGAGCACGATGTTCTCCGGCTTCGTCTGCGTGGGCAGGTTGCGCTCCTTGGGCAGCTCGAGCTTGATGGTGTGCGTCACCACCGGGATCGTGATGAGGAAGATGATCAGCAGCACCAGCATCACGTCCACCAGCGGCGTCGTGTTGATGGTGTTGTTGAACTGCTCTTCGCCGTCGCCGTCGGCGGCACCGACTTGCATCGCCATGGCGTCTCCTCGCGGGCGCTGGGAAGGGACCGCGGGTGCGGCTCAGCGCTTGCCCGCGATCAGCACGTTGTGCAGGTCGCCGGCAAAGCTGCGCGTCATGTCCAGCACGCTCTTGTTGCGGCGGACGAGCCAGTTGTAGCCCATCACCGCGGGCACTGCGACGGCCAGGCCGATGGCGGTCATGATGAGCGCCTCGCCCACCGGGCCGGCCACCTTGTCGATCGACGCCTGGCCGCTGATGCCGATCTTCACCAGCGCGTTGTAGATGCCCCAGACGGTGCCGAACAGGCCGACGAACGGCGCCGTGGAGCCCACCGTGGCGAGGAACGCCAGGCCGTCCTGCAGGCGGCTGTTGATGTTGCCCACCGCGCGGTCCACCGACATGCTGATCCAGGTGTGCTTGTCGATGCTCTCGACCATCGTGCCCTCGTGGTGGTCGCTCGCCTTCACGCCCTGCTCGGCGATCCAGCGGAAGGCCGAGCCTTCCTCGAGCGAGCCGACGCCGGCCTTCACCGAGCTGGCTTTCCAGAAGGCCTCGGCGCCGGTGCGCGCGCTCTTCATCATCGCGCGCTGCTCGAACAGCTTGGTGAAGATGATGTACCAGCTGCCCATGGACATGATGAGCATGATGATCAGCGTGCCCTTGGCCACCCAGTCGCCCTGGCTCCACAGCGCCTTCAGGCCGTACGGGTTCTCGACCGCTTCCTCGCTGACCGCCGGCTTGGCCCCGGCCCCCGGCACCGCGGCCGAGGTGGCGAAGGTGGGCGGCTGCGCGGCCGGGGCCGACGCTTCCGCCGCCGCCGGCGCCGAGGTGGCCGCCGGTGCCGACGCCGCTTGTGCCAGGGCGGGCGAGGGCACCGTGGCCGCGAGGGTGACGGTGGCGGCAAACGCGGCGGCGAACGACGCGCGCACGAGGGAGTTCAACGACATGGCTCCTCCAGGGGTCCTGTGTAGGTGGGTCGGTGCAGGGTGCGAACGGGAGTGCCGCGGCGGCACGCGGGCGCCCGGCGCGGGACGTGGCGCGCTTACTCGATCTTCCAGCGGTAGCCTTGGACGAACGTGCCGCCGACCGCGTTGCCGTTCTCGTCGATGCCCGGCTTGAAGGTGCATTCGCTGAGCTTGGCGAGCGTGACGCGGTCGAGCATCTTGTGCTCGCGCGAGGGACCCGCCGAGCGCACGACTTCGGCCTTCGTGAGCTTGCCGTCGGGGCCGATGGTGAAGCGGATGTCGACGTCGCCGGTGGCCTCGGCGCGCAACGCGGCAGCGGGGTAGTCGTCCCTGGTCGGGGCGCAGGAGCGCACGTCGGCGATGGCGGCACGCGCGGCCACGCGCGGCGGTGGCGGGGCGGGCGGGGCCGGCGTGGGCGCCGGGGCCGGGGTGATGACCACCGGGGCCGGCGGTGGCGGCGTGATGACCGTGGTGATGGTGGGCGCCGGTGCCGGCGGCGGCGTCACGTTCACCTCGGGCGGCGGCACGAACGAAGGCGGCGGCGGCTGGAACTTCGGCGGCGGCGGCAGGTTCTCGGGCGGCGGCGGGGGCGGCGGCTTGACCTCGTCGATGATCTTGGTGTCGATCGGCGACTTGATCACCTCGACCATGCGTTGCGCCAGGCCGGTGATGAGCGCCCAGCCCAGCAGCGCATGCAATGCCAGCACGATGCCGATGCCCACCACGTGGCGCCCGGGGTTGCGCTGATGTTCCGCGAAATCCAATCCGTTCCTCCAGTTGTCCCGGCGCGGGTGGGCGCCGGTCACTGCGTGTGTCCAGCCGCCGGCCTCGTGGGCCGGCTGTGCCGTGCCCGACGAGCCTGCGCGATGGCGCACCCGGGCCGGGGCGCGGCACTATATCGCGAAGGGTCATGGCCTCGCCCCGGGCATCACCCTAGCGGCGGCGCCTCCCCGGAAGTCGGGGGGCGAGGGCACTCGAACGCCGCACAGACGGCGATGGAAGGTCAAGCGAACGTCGCAGCAGCGCCGGCAAACGTCGTGCCGAAGAACGGCGCGGCGTGTCGCGCGAGCGCTGCGATGCCCAGTGCCTGCGCATCGGCGGCGTCGCACGGCACGACCTCGCGCCCGGGCATCGAGCGCAGCCAGGTGAGCTGCCGCTTGGCGAGCTGCCGCGTCGCGGCCACGCCCTTGGCGCGCAGGGCTTCGAGGTCGACGAGGGATCCGCTGTCGAGCGCCGCCCATGCCTGCCGGTAGCCGACGCAACGCATCGCCGGCAAGGCCGCATGCAAGTCGCCGCGCCCGCGCAAGGCCCGCACCTCATCGACGAGGCCGGCAGCCAGCATCTGCGCGAAGCGCTCGGCGAGGCGATCGTGCAGCCAGGCGCGCGAGGTCGGCTCGAGGGAGACCATCGGCCAACGCCCGCGCTCGGCGAGGCGCGCGTCGAGGCATTCAACGATGCGCCGGTCGATGCGCTCATCGGTGCGCCGGCCGCTGCGCTCGCCATCGCCTTTGCCACCGGCGGTGCGTTCGCCGCCGGCCTGCCCGCCGCGGCCGCTGCTTTGCCACGCCGACAGCGGCCGGCCGCTCGCGCGCCACACCTCCAGCGCGCGCTGGATGCGCTGCGCGTCGTTGGGCGCCAGGCGCTGCGCCGTCAAGGGGTCGACGCGCGCCAGTTCGGCGTGCAGCGCGGGCCAGCCGCGCGCGGCCGCTTCGGCGTCCAGCGCCGCGCGCACGGCCGCGTCGGCCGCGGGCATCGTGTCGATGCCTTCGCGCAGGGCCTTGAAGTACAGCATCGTGCCGCCGACCAGCAAAGGCAGGCGGCCGCGCGCGCGGATCTCGGCGGCGATCCGGCGCGCGTCGGCCGCGAAGGCGGCGGCCGAGTACGCGTTGGCCGGGTCGACGATGTCCACGAGGTGGTGCGGCACTTCGGCGCGCTCGGCCGCGCTCGGCTTGGCGGTGCCGATGTCCATGCCGCGGTAGACGAGCGCCGAGTCGACGCTGACGATCTCCACCGCCGTGCCGCCGCCGCGCTGTGCCGACAGCTCGCGCGCGAAGGCCAGCGCCAGTGCCGTCTTGCCGCAGCCGGTGGGACCGGCCAGGCACAGGCCGAGCGGGCCGGGCCGGCCCGCCTCGCACTCGCCGGCTTGCGCGCCGCGCCCCGCGGCGGGTTCGCGTGCTTCAGTGGCCGGCATGGCGCTGCACCAGTGTCCACGCCACCGCGGCCGTGGCCAGCGACCACAGCGCCAGGCCGAACGCCAGCGGCCGCACCGTGTCGTCCAGAGCCACGCCCAGCGCCAGGCCGACCGCGAAAGCCACCAGCGCCAGCAGGCAGCCGGCCAATGCCGAAGCCGCCCCGGCGGCATGCGGGAACGGGCCCACGGCACCGGCTTGCCCGCAAGGCTGGTGCATGCCGTGCCCGAAGGCGTAGCTGCCGTGCCCGGCCAGCAACCACCACAGCGCGGACGATGCCGGGGCGAACGCCGCCACCAACGCCAGCGTGCCGCCGGCGAGCGTGAAGGCGGCAGCGCGTGCCACCGTGGCGCGCATGCCGTGGCGATGGATCCAGCGCCGGCCGACGAAGGTGGCGACGAGGTAGACGCAGCCGCCCCAGCCCAGCGTGAGGCCCACTTGCGCGCTCGTCAGGCCGAGCACCCGGATGTAGACGAACGGCGAGGCGGCCAGCACCGTGAACAGGCCGCCGTAGGTGCAGGCGCTGAGCAGCGTCCAGGCGCGGTAGGCCGGGTGCGCCAGCATGCCGGCCCAGTTGCGGAACAACGGCCCCGCTTGCGTGGCGCGCGGGTCACGCTGCCGCACCGTCTCGGGCAGTTGCCAGGCCACCGCCGCCAGCGTCAACGCGCCGGCCAGCCCGATCATCGCCAGCGCGCCGCGCCAGCCGACGCTGGCGGCCAATGCGCCGGCCAGTGTGGGGCCGCCGATGGCCAGCAGCGCCAGCCCCGACATCGCCAGCGACATCACGCGCGCGCCGCTCACCGGCTCGTACAGGTCGCGCACCATCGCGCGCGCGCAGACCACCGACGCGGCGAGCGCCACGCCTTGCAGCGCGCGCCAGGCGATCAGTCCTTCGACGCCGGGCGCCAGCGCGCTGCCGAAGCCGGCCAGCGCGTAAAGCGACAGGCCCAGCAACAGCACCGGGCGGCGGCCGAAGCGGTCGGCCACCGGCCCCCAGGCAAGCTGGGCCACGCCGAAGGCGAGGATCAGCGCCGACATCGTGAGCTGCGCCAGCGCCATCGGTGCCTGCAGCGCCGAGGTCAGCAGCGGCAGCGCCGGCAGGTAGACGTCGGTGGCGATCGGCTGCAGGCCCAGCAGCAAGGCGATGAAGAACGCGGCGCGCCGCAGCGACATCGCCACGGTGGTGGGCGGCGGCGAAGCGGCGCTCATGGCGTTCGCGGCGCCCGCGGCGCTCGAGGGGACCGCCGCGTTCGCGGCGCTCGAGGGGACCGCCGCGTTCGCGGCCGCTGTGGCGCCGGTGGCGGTCGTGGCCGAAGCGAGCGAACCGGAGGACATGCGGCCGAGGTTAGCAGGCAGGGCCCGGCGGACCGGCGCGCGTCCCGACGGCCGGGACCGCGGCGCGGCGGCCGCGCTTCAGACGAAGCGCTCGTTCGGCCCCAGGTAGCGCCACTGGCCGCTGGGCAGCGCACCCAGCACCACCGAGCCGATGCGCACGCGCTTCAACGCCAGGACCTCGAGGCCGACCAGCTCGCACATGCGGCGGATCTGCCGCTTGCGCCCTTCGCGCAGCACGAAGCGCAACTGGTCCTCGTTGGCCCAGCTCACGCGCGCCGGCCTCAGCGTCACGCCGTCGAGCACGAGGCCGTGACGCAGCCGCTCCAGGCCCGCCGGCGGCAACGCCCCGGGCCCGAGGTGACGCACGCGCACCAGGTACTCCTTCTCGACGCGGTGGTCGTCGCCGATCAGCAGCTTGGCGATGCGGCCGTCCTGCGTCAGGACCAGCAGGCCCGTGGAGTCGATGTCCAGCCGCCCGGCCGGGGCCAGGCCGCGCAGGTGGCCGCGGTGGAACTCGATGCGGCTTCGGTCCTCGCGCCAGCGGTTGCCCGGCTGCACCAGTGCCGCGGCCGGGGCATGGCCGTCCTCGGCCTGGCCGCTGACGTAGCCCACGGGCTTGTGCAGCAGCACCGTCACGCGTTCGCCCTGCAGGCGGCGTGCCCGTGCGTCGATCTCGATCGCCGCGTCGGGTGCGACGCGCTGCCCCAGCACCGCGGGCACGCCGGCCACCCGCACGTAGCCGGCGGCGATCCACTCGTCGGCCTCCCGGCGCGAAGCGAGGCCGCGTTCGCTCATCAGCTTGGAGATGCGCACGCCGCCGCCCTCGGCCGCCGCGGCGTCGTCGGTTGGCTGCGGGGGCGGGGCTCGCGGTCGGTCGGGCATGCCGGGATTGGACACCACGGCGGGGCCGGGCCTGCTTCACCGCGCCGGCGATGGCGACCCGCCCGAAGAAGGCGCACGCGCCCGCGAACGCCCGCTCGCACCCGAATGCCGATGCGGCGCGGCCGCGGCTTCAGCGCAGGTCGAGCTGCACGTCACCGTGCGCGTAGATCACGACGCCGGTGTCGGTGCACGAGACGCGGTGCTCGCTGCCGGCCGGTGCGAGCTGGTAGTCCAGCGGGCGCAGCAGCACCTCGTCGAGGAAGAAGTCGCCGGCCAGCATCAGGCACTCCTCGTCGTGCGCGTGCGCGTGGTGCGGCACGGCCGCGCCGGGCAGGCCGTGGTAGAGCATCGCCGCCTGTTCACCCTGCTGCCAGAGCATGCGCCGCTTGACGCCGGGCGCGTAGTCGCTCCACACGGCCTCGGCGGCGCGGCTCGTCACCGGCTCGGGTGCGGTGCCGGCGACCGGCGGCGATTCGCGGCAGAGGACGAGCGCGCCTTCGCGACCCGCGACGAGAAGGTCGGCCGCTGCCGCGTGGCCGGCGGGCACCCCGTGGTAGTCGAGCGAGCGCAGCGCCACGGTGCCGGTGCCGCCGGCGCTGCCGATGCGCACGCTGCCGCGCAGCACCAGCCACTCGCGCTGCAGCGCCGCGGCGGCGCCTGGCGTGACCGCCTCGCTGCGCGGCCAGCGGCAGCCGGGCGGCAGTTCGAGCAGCGTCACCGCCGAAGGCTCGCCGGGCCGCGCCGCGCGGCCGGCCTCGGCGCGGTAGAGCGGGCGCAGCGTGGCGCCCCCGATCGTGCGGGCCGCGCCGCCTTCGTCGCCGCGGACCAAGTGCACCGTGTGCATCACGCGTGCCGCCGCGGCGCTGGCGCGCACGCGCCGCAGCAGCCGGCGCCGCAGCGCCGAGGGGCGGCGCTGCTCGGGCCGGCCCGGCGCGTGCGGCGGCATCGGCGCCAGCGAATCGAGCAGCAGCGCGGCCACCGCCTCGCCGCTGTCGCCGCCGCCGCCGTTCGCGGCGACCGCGGGGGCGAGCAACGGCGCCGGCAGGCCGCTCAGCGCAACCGCCGTCGTGATGTCCGCGCGCAGCGCCAGGCGTTGCGCGGTGGGGTTGCCGGGCACGCCCGGCTCGCCGCTTGGGGGTTCTTGCCGTTCACGCATGGCCGGCCTCCATCACGCGCCTGAGCTGCCGCAAGGCGCGCCGGATCAGCGACTTCACGGTGCCGAGCGGCATCCCCTGCTGCACGGCGATCTCCTCGTGCGTGAGGCCGCGGAAGAAGGCGAGCGCGACGAGCTGGCGCGCGCGCGGTTCCAGCGAGGCGAGCGCGGCGTGCACGCGCACGTGGCCGCGCGTGGCTTCGAGCAGGTCCTGCGGCGGCAGCGCCGCGGCGCCTTCATGGCCCTCGGCCACGTCGTCGTCGGGCAGGGCGTCGTGCTGGTAGCGCTGCTCGCGGCGCAGCGCGTCGATGGCGCGCGAGCGGGCCATCGACAGCAGCCAGGTGACCGGGCGGCCGCGCGCGGCATCGAAGCGCGGCGCCTGGCGCCAGACCTGCCAGTAGGTCTCTTCCACCACCTCCTCGGCCAGCCCGGGGCGCTGCACGATGCGCAGCACGACACCGTTGACGCGCGCGGCGGTGGCGTCGTACAGCGCCTCCAGCGCGCGCTCGTCCTGGCCGGCGATGCGGCCGATCCACCCGGCCAGCGTCGCGTCATCGGCGGCTGCGGCGCCTTCGACGGCGGCCCGCCGCGCTGCGCCGGCCCCGGCTTCGGCGCCGGCAACGCCGGGTTCGTCGTCGAAGGCCTCGGCCGGCTCGCCTGGGCAGAGGGTGTCGCCGTCGTCGTCGTCTCGTACGGCCGCGAGGCCGTCGTCCGGCGCCTCGCCGCAGCGCTCGGCCGCTTCCTCTTCGGCGCCGGCGCGGCGCTGGCGCACCGGCAGTGTCAGCACCGCAGCCAGGGAGCGCGCGCTCGCTGCGCTCATGCCCGCGCCTCGCCCCGGGCCGCCGGGGCCGCCGGGGCCGCCGTTTGCAGCAGGCCGGGCCGGCCCGGGAAGGGGTCCGGGCTTCCGCGCGGTGCGGGCTTGGCGTGGTCGATCATCCCGAGGGCTCCTTCGGCGCCTTGGCAGCGCCGCCACGGTGGGATTACGCGCCGCGGCGGCGGCTGGATGCGTGCTGCGCGCAAGAATCGCGCGCAACGAGCGAGGTGCGGATGAGCGATCGGGGAAGGTGCGCAGCCGGCCGGTGGGCGGGCGTCGCGGCGTGGCAAGTCCTGCTCGCGCCGGCCGGCGTCGCGGCGGCCGTGGCGCTGGGCGCGGTGGCGCCCGCGCCGGCCAGTGCCGCGCCTGAAGCGGTGCTCGAAGCGGCGCCGCTGCCGCCGGCCTTGCGTTCGCGCGTGCAGGCCGCGGTGGCGCTGTATGAAGCCGGGCGCCTGCGCGAGGCGGCCGGCGAGTTCACGGCGCTCGCCCGGCGCGCGGTGCCGGCGGCGCAGTTCAACCTGGGCGTCATGCACCTGCGCGGCGAGCTGCCCGAGGCGAGCCCGGCCGAAGCCGAGCGCTGGCTGCTGCTGGCTGCGCGCGGCGGCTTCGTCACCGCGATGCTGACGCTGGGCCGTGCGCTCGAAGGCGGCGACCTCGGCCGCCGCGACCTCGCCGCGGCGCACGACTGGTACGAGGCGGCGGCCGTGCGCGGCAGTGTCGAGGCGCAGGTGGCGATGGGCACCGCGTACTACCTCGGCCGCGGGCGGCCCCGCGACAGCGCCACCGCGGCGCACTGGTACCGCGAAGCGGCCAACCGCGGCGACGTCGGCGCGCAGTACCTGCTGGCGGCGATGTACGAGCGCGGCGACGGCGTGGCGCAGGACCTGCGCCTGGCGTTGCACTGGTACCGCGCCGCAGCCCGCGGCGGCGACGAAGCGGCGCCGGGCAAGGTGCGCGAGCTGGAACAGAAGGCGGGTCCGGCGTCGTGAGCGGCCGGCGGTTCCCGCCGCCTTGCCTCCTCGGGAGAGCCGCTGGCCCGGCGGCCCGCGCCGCAGCACCGCCCGGGGCCCGTCAACAACGCCATCGCAAGGCTCGCGCCGTTGCCCGGCGGGGCCCTAGAGCACCACCTTCACCATCGGGTGCGAAGTGAGCGCGCGGTACAGCGCGTCGAGTTGCTCGCGGCTGGTGGCGTTGACGGTGAGCGTCAGGCCGACGTAGTTGCCGCCGCTGCTGGCGCGGCGCTCGACGGTGGCGGCGTCGAAGGCGGGGTCGAAGCGTTGCGCCACCTCGACCATCGCGGCTTCGAAGCCGGCGACGGCCGCGCCCATGACCTTGATCGGGAACAGGCTCGGGTACTCGATCAGGCTGCGCTCGGGCGGGATGTCCGGCGCGGTGCGCCCGTCCGCGGCAGGCGGTGACGGGGGTGAAGGCCCCGACGGCGGCGAGGGCCGCGAGGACGGCGAGGGCGGCGAGGGCGGCGGAACGTCGGCCATGGCAGGGCGGTGCCGGCAGCGCTCAAAGGCTCATCGTCACCTTCGCCCGCTGGTAGGCCTCGTACAGGCGGGCGTACACGGGCCCGGGCTTGCCGCGCAGTGCGCCGTGGCCCACCGGTTCGTTGTCCAGCAGCGTCACGGGCAGGATCTCCTTGGTCGCCGAGCTGATGAGCACCTCGTCGGCGCTGAGCACGTCGGCCTCGGGAATCGGGCGCAGGTTGTAGGCGATGCCGCAGTCTTCGCACAGTTCGCGCAGCAGCTCGACGCGAATGCCTTCGAGGACGTGCTCGCTCTTGGGCGGGCCGAGCAGCGCGCCCTCGTGGACGATCCACACGTTGCTGCCCGACGCTTCGGTGAGAAAGCCGTCGCGGAACATGATCGTCTCCGCCGCGCCGTGGTCGGCCGACATCTGCCGCGCCAGCACGTTGCCCAGCAGGCTCGTGCTCTTGATGTCGCCGCGCTCCCAGCGGAAGTCGCGCGCGGTGACGCAGGCCACGCCCTTGTGGCGCATCTCGGCGCTCGGCGGCTTCATCGGGTTGACCATCATGAACACGGTGGGCTCGATGCCCTCGGGCATCACGTGGTCGCGCGGGGCGACGCCGCGCGTCACCTGGAAGTAGATCACCTGGTCCTCGGCGCCGGTGCTGTCGGCCAGCGCCGCCACCAGCGTGCGGCAGCGCTCCAGCCACTGCTCGCGCGTGGCCGGGCGCGCGATGCGCAGCTTGTCCAGGCTGCGGTTCAGGCGCGCGATGTGCTCGTCGAAGCGGAACAGGCGCCGCCCGTACACCGGCGCCACGTCGTAGACGCCGTCGCCGAAGATGAAGCCGCGGTCGAGCACGCTGACGCGGGCCTGCGAGAGCGGCAGGTACTCGCCATTGAGGAAGCAGAGGTGGTCGCCCATGGGGAGGTGGTTCGCGGGGAACGGATCATTCTGGCACGCGGCGCGTCGCGCGCCTTCAGCGCATCCACAGCCGCAGCGCGTCCCAGGCGCGGCCGAACCAGCCGGCCAGCGGCACTTCCTGCAACGCCACCAGCGGCACGCTGGCCAGCGGCGCGCCGCCGCCGGCACTGACAACCCGCACCGTGCCCACCGCCTGCCCCGCGGCCAGCGGCGCGACGAGCGGATCGGTGCGCGTCAGCGTCGACTGCAGCTTCGCCCCTTCGCCCTTGGGCACGGTGACGACGAGCCCGCCGGCCACGCCCAGGCGCGCTTCGCGCTGCGCGCCCTTCCACACCGGCACCATGGCCAGCGCCTGGTTGGGCTCGAACAGGCGCACCGCGTCCCACGCCGCGTAGCCCCAGTTCAGCAGCTTGTGGCTCTCGCCGGCGCGTGCTTCGTCGCTGGCGGCGCCCAGCACCACCGACAGCAGCCGCCGCTTGCCGGCGGGCGTGTCGCGCTGGGCGGTGGCCACCAGGCACCAGCCGGCGGCGTCGGTGCGGCCCGTCTTCATGCCGTCCACCGTGGCGTCGCGGCCGAGCAGGCGGTTGCGGTTGTCCTGCTTGATGCCGTTGAAGGTGTAGCTCTTCACCGAGTACAGCGGGAACAGCGTCGGGTGCTCGGCGATGATCTTCGCGGCGACGAAGGCGATGTCGCGCGCGCTGCTGTAGTGGCCCGCTTCGGTGAGGCCGGTGACGTTGCGGAACTGCGTGTTCTTCAGGCCCCACGCCTGCGCCTGCGCGTTCATCGCCGCGACGAACGCCTCCACCGAACCGGCCACGCCTTCGGCCAGCGCAACGGCGGCGTCGTTGCCGCTTTGCACGACCAGCCCGTGCAGCAGCTCGTTCACGGTAGGCCGCATCTTCGGCTCGATGAACATCACCGAGGCGCCGCCCTTGCGTTCGTTCCACGCCCGCGTGCTGACCGGCAGCGGCTGCTCCAGCGCCAGCTTCCGGTCGCGCAGCGCGTTGAAGACGAGGTAGGCCGTCATCAGCTTGGTCAGCGAGGCCGGCTCGGCGCGCTGGTCGGCGCCGGACTCGGCCAGCACCTGCTGGCTGGCCAGGTCCACCAGCAGGTACTGGCGCGCCGCCATCTCGGGCGGTTGCGGGCGCGGCTGCGCCACGGCCACTGCGGCGGCGAGGCAGGCCGCCAGGAGGACGACGAAGGATCGCATCGGTGGCGCGAGCGGCAAGGAGGTCAGCGCAAGGCCGCGCTCACGATCTGCTTGAGCACCGTGAGCTGGCCGTGGAAGAAGTGCCCGGCTCCGGGCACGAGCGTGATCGGCAGCGACTGCGGCCGCGCCCATTCGAGGACCGCGGCCAGCGGCACCACGTCGTCGGCCTCGCCGTGCACGACCAGCGTGCCGGGCGGCACCGGGGCCAGCGTGAAGCGGCCCGCCGCGGGGGCGACGAGCACCAGGCGCGCGCTGCGCGGCCCCTTGCCAGCCGCCGGGTCTTGCGCGGCCAGGCGTGCCGCCGCCTGCGTGGCGACGTAGCCGCCGAAGGAGAAGCCGGCGAGCACGAGCGGCAGCACGGCGTGCGGGGGCGCCCCGGCGGCGGCGGCGTCAGCGGCCGCCTCGGCGGTCACGTCGGCGATGACCGCCAGCGCATCGTCGACCTCGCCGCGGCCCTCGTCCCAATGCCCGGCCGAGGCGCCGACGCCCCGGAAGTTGAAGCGCACGGCGCCGTAGCCGAGCTGCACGAAGGTGCGCGCCAGCGTCACGATGACCTTGTTGTCCATCGTGCCGCCGTGCAGCGGGTGCGGGTGGCACAGCACCGCGATGCCGCGCGGCGGCACGCCGGCCGCCGGCGCATCGAGCACGCATTCCAGGGCGCCGGCCGGGCCGCCGACGCTGCGCCGTTCGCTCATCGGCCGATGTGCGGCGGCAGCAGCAGGCGCTCGACCGGCTTGCCCTGGCGCAGGTGCGACTCGACGATCTCGTCGATGTCGCTGCGGTCGACGTAGGTGTACCAGGTCTCTTCGGGGTACACCACGGCCACCGGGCCGCCGGCGCAGCGGTCCAGGCAGCCGGCCTTGTTGACGCGCACGCCGCCGGGGCCGGCGAGCCCCAGCGCCTTGACGCGCGCCTTGCAGTGGTCGAACGCGCCTTGCGAATCGTGGTCGGCGCAACTTGCTTCGCCGTTGGTGCGCTGGTTCAGGCAGAAGAAGATGTGGTGCTTGTAGTAGCTCATCGGTGCGGCATTGTAGGGAGCGCCCCTCGTGCGCCTTGCGGCATGGGCATCCCGCAGGCGCATCGGCGCGGGCCGGGTCATCGGCAACGGCAGGCCCGACCCTCGCGGCCTGTTCACGACTTCGCCGCCAGCCGCGACAGCATCCAGGCGATGGCCGCATAAGGCCACATCCAGCCGACCCATTGCGCCAGGCCGTGGAAGTGCACGAAGCGTCCTTGTTCCCACGACTGCAGGTTCTGCGCGAAGTACGGGTCGGCCGGCGCCTGCGCCACGCCGACCACGAGCCCGGTCAGCAGCATCAGGCCCACGCCCAGCACCATCTGGCGCGACATCGGCGCCAGCGCCAGCACCACGAGCGCGGCCACGCCCACCGCCGGCAGCGACCACGGCGTGATCCAGGCCAGTGCGTGCCCGGGGCCGAAGTTGAGCAGCGTCGACAGCGTCATGCCCGCCGCAGCCAGCACCAGCGCGCCGGCGGCAAGAGCGAGCCGCCGCCAGCCCGGCCGCACGACCGCGAACGCCACCACGCAGGGGGCGAGCAGCCCGAGGGCGACGATCAGCACCTCGGCCAGCGGCGTCAGCCCGACCTGGGTGGCCGCCACCGCGGCGTGCGTGGCCGGCAACGGCGACAGCACCTCGCGCAGCGCTTCGGAAAGCGGCAGCCCTTCGATCCACGCGGCCAGGCCGTCGAGCAGGCGGCCGCCGCCGATCTGCCCCAGCGCCAGCGGTGCCGGCGCGGGGAAGAGCAGCCCCACCGGCCACAGCGCCAGCAACGCCAGCGCGCCCTGGCTTTCGCGCTCGAACCAGCGCTGGCGCAACGCGCTCCAGTTCTCCACCAGGCCGGCGCGATGCATCGCCAGCGCCACGCCGGCCCCGGCCAGGCTGCCGGCGCTGTTCATCACCCAGTCCTTCAGCGACGGGTGGCGCACCGGCAGCAGCGTCTGCAGCACTTCGAGCGTGTACGACAGCAGCGCGGGCAGCAGCACCGCCGGCCACAGCGCGCGCGCCGGCGTGGCGCCCTCGCGCAGGCGCCCCACGGCCAGGAGCAGCCCGAACGGCACGTAGCCCAGCAGGTTGGCGTAGCGGTCGAAGGCGTCGCTCCACGGTGGCCACGGCAAGCCGATGAGGTCCGGCCAGCCGGCCCCGGCCGGCCAGTGCCAGCCCTCGAACGGGTAGAGGCTGGCGTAGGCCACCAGCGCCGCGTACATCGCGGCCAGCACCGTGGCGGTGGAAAGGCGGCGGCCGTTCATCGCAGCCTCGGATTGCGTGCGCGGCGGCCAGCGCCCTCGGCTCGCGGCTTCAGAACGGCTTGACGACGACGAGGACGACGATGGCCGCGAACAGCAGCACCGTCAGCTCGTTGAAGACGCGGTACCAGCGCGCGCTGCGCCGGTTGTGCAGTTGCTCGAAGCCGCGCAGCAGCCGTGCGCAGGCGTGGTGGTAGCCGACCGCCGCCAGCACCAGCGCGAGCTTGGCGTGCATCCAGCCGTTGCCCTTGCCCAGGCCCACGCCGTAGCCCAGCCACAGCACGACGCCCAGCACGAGCGCGGGGATCATCAGCAGCATCGCGAAGCGCAGCAGGCGCCGCGCCATCACGAGCAGGCGCTCGCGCTCGGCGTGGCTGTCGGGGGCCACATCGGCCAGATTGACGAAGAAGCGCGGCAGGTAGAACAGCCCCGCGAACCACGCGGCGACGAAGACGATGTGGAACGCCTTGACCCACAGGAACGCCGATGAAGCCATCGGACGATTATCGCGGTGCAAAAAAAGCGGCCCCAGCGCGAGGCTGGGGCCGGCAAGCCTTATCGCTGTCATCACGCTAAGGCACCTGCTCAGGGAGGAAAAGCAGGGAACGACCGCCTTGCGGCTGCCGTTCAAAAATCAGTTTAGCAGTAGCATTTCCGCTGCGCCATCGGGTCAGCCCGCACGGCAGGCCCCGCGAACACGGTGCCATGTTGCCGGCGGCAGACAGTTCGCGCGGCACCGTGCCCTGGCGGCACGCCTAGCTGGAAGCCCGCTGAGGTGAATACCCTACCCCCCTACCCGACGAGCCGGCCGCGGCGGCTGCGTCGCGATGCCTTCACGCGTGCCCTGGTGCGCGAACACCGGCTGGCCCCCGAGGACCTGATCCTGCCGGTGTTCCTGCTCGACGGCCAGCGCCAGCAGCAGGCCGTGGCCAGCATGCCCGGCGTCAGCCGGCGCAGCGTCGACCTGCTGTTCGAGGTGGCCGAGGAGTGCTGCGCGCTCGGCGTGCCGGTGATGGCGCTGTTCCCGGTGATCGAACCTTCGCTGAAGACGCCCGACGGCAAGGAGGCGCTCAACCCCGAGGGCCTGGTGCCGCGCGCCGTGCGCGAGCTGAAGAGGCGCTTCCCGAACCTGGGCCTGCTCACCGACGTGGCACTCGACCCCTACACCAGCCACGGCCAGGACGGCCTGCTCGACGGCAGCGGCTACATCCTCAACGACGAGACCGTGGCCGTGCTCGTGCAGCAGGCGCTGGTGCAGGCGCAGGCGGGCGTCGACATCGTCGCGCCGAGCGACATGATGGACGGGCGCATCGGCGCCATCCGCAACGCGCTCGAGGCGCGCGGCGCCATCCTCACCCGCATCATGGCCTACAGCGCCAAGTACGCCAGCGCCTTCTACGGCCCTTTCCGCGATGCCGTGGGCAGCCGCGGCAACCTCGGCAAGGCCGACAAGAAGGTCTACCAGATGGACCCCGGCAACAGCGACGAGGCGCTGCGCGAGGTGGCGCTGGACGTCGCCGAAGGCGCCGACATGGTGATGGTCAAGCCCGGCATGCCGTACCTGGACATCGTGCGGCGGGTCAAGGACGAGTTCCGCCTGCCGACCTTCGCCTACCAGGTGAGCGGCGAGTACGCGATGCTCAAGGCCGCCGCCGCCAACGGCTGGCTCGAACACGACGCGGTGATGATGGAAGCACTGCTCGCATTCCGGCGCGCCGGCGCCGACGGCGTGCTCACCTACTTCGCGCTCGAAGCGGCGCGGCTGCTGAAGCGCGGCCAGTGACCGACCCCCTGGCCGCCGGGCCTGCGGCGCGCCGCATCTTCCTCGTCGCCGGCGAGCGCTTCGAGGAGCGGCTCGAGCTGCCCGAGGCGCTTCCCGCGCACGGCTTCCTGTGGCTCGGCTACGCCCGCAGTGCGTTCGAGCAGCAGCACGGCCAGGTTCAGGCGGCGCTGCAGCGCTACGGCATGGCGCCGCTGGTGGACCTGCACCTGTCCGACCTCATCAACGCGCAGTTGCCGAGCCACTTCGACGACACCTCGTGGTACGACCTGCTCGTCTTCCGCCGCCTGGTGGCGGGGCCCTCGCATGCAGCCGCTGCCGGCTCCGCCGCTGCCGCCGGCCTCGCCGCCGCCACGGCCGGCGGCAGCGAGCGCAGCGGCGCCGCCGACAAGGCGCCAGCGCCGGCGGCAGTGAGTGCGGCGTCGGCGCGCCTGGCGCTGGCCGCCATCGACACCAACCCGGTCGGCTTCGCCGTCTTCGACCGCGTGCTCATCACCGTTCACCCCGACGACTGCACGGTGCGCGAGTTCTTCGTGCACCGCTGGACGACGATGGCGCACGCCGGCGGCGGCGATCTGCGCGGCTCGTCGCGCCTGCCGACGAGCCCGGCCGAGCAGATGCTGCGCATGGCCAACTACATCGTCGACAGCTACCTCGAGCTGCGCCGGCTGCTGTCGCGGCAGCTCGGCACGCTGCAGCAGCAGCTGCTCGACCCGCGCCAGCGCTTCGCCGACTGGCCGATGCTGCTGGAGTCGCGCAACGCGCTGCACCTGCTGGAGGACACCTGCGAGGACCAGCGCGCCGCGGTGCAGGAATGGATCGACGCGCTCGACGAGTGGCCGGCCGAGGACGAGCCGGTGCGCCGGCGCGAGCGCGAACTGCTGCGCGTGCGCAGCCGCGACCTGCTGGAGCACATCGAGCGCGTCCTCGCGCACGTGCGGCGGCTGGAGCAGGGCGCCGAGACGGCGGTGCAGATGCACTTCTCGGCGCTGTCGCACCGCACCAACGACATCATGCGCACGCTCACCGTGCTGACGGCGATCTTCCTGCCGCTGAACCTGCTGACCGGCTTCTTCGGCATGAACTTCGAGTTCATGCCGCTGATCCACACGCACACCGGCTTCTGGGTGGCGGTGGCGCTGATGCTCGTCATCGGCGTCGGCCTGGCGTGGTTCTTCCGCCGCAAGCGGTACCTCGGGACGCTGCACCGATGACGGCTGCGACCGCGCCCGCGCCGCCCGCCGGCGTGCAGCTCACGCGCCGGCAGCTCGTCGTGCTGGTGCTGCTGACGGTGACCTGGGGCATCAACTGGCCGGTGATGAAGGTGGGCGTCAGCGGCCTGCCCTCGGCACCGAGCGCGTATCCGCCGTTGACCTTCCGGGCGCTGTCGATGCTGCTCGGCCTGCCCGTGCTGTGGCTGGCGGTGCGGTCGCTGAAGGTGCCGCTGGCGATCCCGCGGGCGCACTGGCCGGCGGTGGCCCGGCTGACGGTGCCCAACATGCTCGTGTGGCACGTGGTCATCATCTTCGGCGTGCAGGCGCTCAGCTCGGGGCGTTCGGCGATCCTCGGCTACACGATGCCGATCTTCGTGGCGCTGGTGGGCTTCTTCGTCTACGGCGATCGCCTCGCGGCGCGGCAGTGGGCCGGCGTGGCGGCGGCGGCGCTGGGCGTGCTGCTGCTGCTGTCCGAGGAGTTCACCCGGCTCGCCGGCGCGCCGTGGGCGGCGGCCGGCATCGTCGGCGCAGCGGCGGTGTGGGCGCTGGGCACGCACATGCTCAGGCGTTCGACGGTCCCGGTGCCGCTGCTGGCGATCGTCTTCTGGATGACGGTGGCCTGCGCGGTGGTGCTGTCGCTGCTGGCGCTCTTGTTCGAAAGCCAGCGCTGGCGCTGGCCGCAGCCGCCGGTGGCCGCCGCGGTGGCCTTCAACGCCGTGGTGATCTTCGGTTTCTCGCAGGCGGCGTGGCTGTACCTGGCGCGCACGCTGCCGCCGGTGGCTTCGAGCATCAGCGTCATGCTGATCCCCGTGCTGGGCGTGTTCAGCGGCGCGGTCTTCCTCGGCGAGGTGCTGCACTGGCAGGACTGGGCCGCGGTGGTGCTGATGGTGGGCGCGATCGCGCTGGTGCTGCGTTCGCGCTGAGGCGGCAGGCCGCCGGCGGCCTGCCGCTCAGATCTGCCGCTGCCGCCTGAGCGGCGGGTTCTTCGCGAAGTAGCGCCGCACGCCCGCGGCGATGGCGCCGACGAGCTGGGTGCGGTACTCGGCGCTGCGCAGCAGCTTCTCTTCGGCGCGGTTGGAGATGAACGCGGTCTCCACCAGGATGCTCGGGATGTCGGGCGCTTTCAGCACCGCGAAGCCGGCCTGCTCGACCTCGCGCTTGTGCAGCTCGCCGACGCGGCCGATGCGGCCCAGCACCTCGCGGCCCAGCGCCAGGCTGTCCTTGATCTGCGCGGCGGTGCTCATGTCGAGCATCGCCTCCAGCAGCTGCGGGTCGCGCACGCCGGCGGCGTTGACGCCGCCGACCCGGTCGGCGGCGTTCTCGCGCTCGGCCATCCAGCGCGCCGCGGCGCTGCTGGCGCCGCGGGTGGAGAGCGCGAACACGCTGGCGCCGCGCGCCTCGCGCTTCATGAAGGCGTCGGCGTGCAGGCTGACGAAGAGGTCGGCCTGCACGCGCCGCGCCTTGCGCACGCGGTCCCACAGCGGCACGAAGTGGTCGGAGTCGCGCGTCAGCATCACGCGCATGCCGGGCACGGCGTTGAGGCGGTCGCGCAGCTCGAGTGCCAGCGCCAGCACCACGTCCTTCTCGCGCAGGCCGCTGGGGCCGATGGCGCCCGGGTCCTCGCCGCCATGGCCGGGGTCGATGGCCACGATCACGAGCCGCTCGACCCGCTGGCGCTCGGCCGCCGTCAGCGGCGGCTGCGGTGGCGGCGGCGCCGGCGTCATCGGCACCGTCGGCGGCGGCGGCGCCGCGACGGCAGGCCCGGCCGCCGCGCCGCCCGGCCGGCGCTCGATGCGCTCGATGCGGGCGATGAAGTCGGCCAGCGAATCCTGCAGCGCGCGCGCCGCGCGGTCGCTCGCCTCCTCGCGCTCGCGCACCAGCGCCAGCAGAGGGTCGCGTTCTTCGGTGGGATAGAGGTCGAAGATCAGCCGGTGCTGGTACGGCGGCACCGGTTGCAGCGCGAACTGCTCGGGGCGCACGGCCTGCTTGAGGTCGAACACGATGCGCACGACGCGCGGCTGGAACTGGCCGGCGCGCACGCCGCGGATGAAGGGGTCGTCGGCCCGCACCTGGCCGACGAGTTCGCGCAGCGCCGCGTCGAGCTCGAGCCCCTCGAGGTCCACCGTCAGCCGCGGCGGCGACTCGACGAGGTTGTGTCGCGCCGCGAGCACGCGGTCGGACTCGATCGTCACGCGCGTGTACTCCAGCGACGGCCACAAGCGCACGGCGACGATCGTCGGGTCGCCTGCCGCGGCGGCCGCCGGCGTCGCGGCCGGCGCTGCCGCAGGGGGCGCGCCGCCGGCACCGCTGGCGGCGGCCGGGGCCGGCGCGGGTGCGGGCGGGGTCGCGGCCGCACTCGGGCGGGCCACGACGAAGGCGCCGAACGACAGCACCACCGGCGCGGCGGCGAAGAGCAGCGAGCGGCGCGAGTGGCCCGACTGGTCCGACTGGCGCGAGTGGTCCGACAGGTCCGGCTGGCGCGAGTGGTCCGACTGGCGCGAGTGGTCCGGCTGGCGCGAGTGGCGCGAGTGGCTCTCGGCGAACAAGGGTGGCGGTGGCGACGACAAGGGCCGCCGCCTCACGCCAGCAGCTCCTGCCCGCGGGCCGTGGCTGCGTGCACGCGCACGCGGCGGCTGTCGTCTTCCTGCGGCTCGATGTCGAGCACCAGGTCGGCCGGTGGCCGCAGCGGCCCGGCGTTGGTCGCCCATTCGACGAGCTTCAGGCCCGGCGCGGCGAACATCTCGCGCAGACCGGCGTCGCCGAGTTCGCGCTCGTCGGCGAAGCGATAGAAGTCGAAGTGCGCGATGTCCAGCGCGCCGGCGCGGTACGGCTCGACGACGGTGTAGGTGGGGCTCTTGATGCGGCCGCCCACGCCCAGTGCGCGCACCAGGTGGCGAACGAACGTGGTCTTGCCGGCGCCCAGCGGGCCGTGCAGTTCGATCGTCAGGCTGAACGGCGGCCCGGGCACGGCGGCCCGGGCGGCGACCCTGCCGGCGAGCGCCGCGGCCTGCGCGGCACAGGCGGCCTCGTCGGGCCAGACCCAGGCCCGCGCGACAGCCGCGCCGGCATCGGCCCGCGGCGCCGAAGCAGCCAGCGTCGGGGCAGAAGCCGGCGTGCCCCTCCCCCGCTCGTCGTCGCCGCCTGCTGCCATCATCGCGTGATGGGGCAAGGGCCAGCGATCACCGCGGCGAACGGCAGGCCAGGTCGGGTCGACCTCGTCGGCTTGCGAAAGCGGCTTGCGGCTTGGGCGCACGAGTGCGGATTCTCCCAGATCGGCATCGCCGGCATCGATTTGGCCAGTGCCGAGGCCGGGCTTTCAGCGTGGCTCGCCGCGGGCTTCCACGGCTCGATGGACTACATGGCGCGCCACGGCCTGAAGCGCGCGCGCCCGGCCGAACTGGTGCCCGGCACCGCGAGCGTGATCACGGCGCGCATGGACTACCTGCCGCGCGACACGCCGGCCGACTGGACGGTGCGCGAGACGGCGCGGCTGGCGCAGCCCGGCGAAGCGGTGGTGTCGCTGTACGCGCGCGGCCGCGACTACCACAAGGTGCTGCGCGCGCGGCTGGCGCAACTGGCCGACCGCATCGCCGCCGAGGTGGGGCCGTTCGGGCACCGTGTCTTCACCGACTCGGCGCCGGTGCTCGAGGTGGAACTGGCCGCTCGCGCCGGCCTCGCCTGGCGCGGCAAGCACACGCTGGCGCTGGCGCGCGACGCCGGCTCGATGTTCTTCCTCGGCGAGATCTTCGTCGACCTGCCGCTGGCCGACCCGACCGTGCCGGAGGCAGCACCGGGCGGCGCGGGCAGCGGCGGCATGCGGGAAGGGGCGGCGCAGCAGGGCCACTGCGGCAGCTGCACCGCGTGCCTGGCCGCCTGCCCCACCGGCGCCATCGTCGCGCCGGGGCGGCTGGACGCGCGCCGCTGCATCAGCTACCTGACGATCGAACTGCACGGACCGATTCCGCTCGAGCTGCGCCACGCGATCGGCAACCGCATCTACGGCTGCGACGACTGCCAGCTCGTCTGCCCGTGGAACAAGTTCGCCCGGCGCAGCGCGCTGCCCGACTTCGACGAGCGCCCGGGCCTGGGCGGCAGCGGCGCGCCGCTGCTCGCGCTGTGGTCCTGGGACGAAGCCGAGTTCGGCCGCCGCAGCGAAGGCAGCCCGATCCGGCGCATCGGCTACGCGCGCTGGCGGCGCAACCTCGCGGTGGCGCTGGGCAATGCGCTGCGTGCCGGCGTGGCCGATGCAGCACCGATCGCCCAGGCGCTCGCCGCCGCGCGCGACGTTGCCGACGACCTCGCTCGCGAGCACATCGACTGGGCCTTGGCGCAGCAACCGCCCGCCGCCGCCGTCTCCTTCAGCCACGCCAGTGCGCAAGCGCTGACAGCGCCAGCGGCAACCCCGCCATCGCCAGGATCGTCGACACCGTGACGATGCCCGCCACGTAGGCGCCGTGGCCGCCCAGGCGCACGGCCAGCACGTAGGCGCTCGAAGAGGTCGGCAGCGAGGCGAAGGTGACCAGCAGCGACTGCTGCAGCGGCCCCAGTTGCAGCGGCGCGGCGGCCAAAGCCGCCAGCGCGACGGCCAGCGCGGGCAGCACCGCGTGCCGGATGGCCAGCAACGCCGCCGCGAGCCGCGGCGCTTCGCGCAGGGCGCCGAAGGTGAGCCCGGCGCCCACCGCCATCAGCCCCAGCGGCAACGCCGCCGCTCCCATGCGTGCCAGCGTGATCGCCAGCCATTCGGGCAGGCGCAGCCCGAGCGCGTTGAACACGCTGCCCGCCACGGTGGCGATGATCAGCGGGTTGCGCGCCAGCTCGCGCAGGTAGCCCTGGCCGCCCGGCTGCGCCAGCCGCGTCAGCGGCCACACCGCGGCCACGTTGCACAGCGGCACGCACACCGAGATGATCACCGCCATCGCGGCCACCGCTTCGGCGCCGCCCAGCCGCGCAGCCAGCGCCAGCGCGATGTACGAGTTGAAGCGGAACGCCGTCTGCGCGCCCGAAGCATGCGCGCGCCGATCGGTGCCCGGCCAGGCGGCCAGCGCCAGCGCCAGCAACACCCCCACCGCAGTGAGGCCGAAGGCGCTGGCCGCCAGCGGCGCGGCTGCCTGAAGCTGCGGCGGGTTGCGCACGATCGCCTCGAACAGCAGGGCCGGGAACAGCACGTGGTAGACGAGCCGTTCGGCGCCGTCCCATACCGGCCGGTTCAGCGCCGTGTGCCGGCAGATGAACCAGCCGGCGGCGATGAGCAGGAAGTCCGGAACGAGCAGCAGCGCCACCGACATGGGCGCGAAGTCTGCCTCAGCGTGCCTGCTGCGGCGTGCTCATCGCGGTCGGCGGCCAAGGCAGCCGTGGCGTTGTGGTGCGCAGCACTCAGGGACAATGCGCCCCCGATGAACCCCGTGTCCCCTGGATCGATCAACCGCCGCCGGCTGCTGCGCCGGGCCGCAGCAGCGGTCGCCGCGGTCGCCGCGGTTGCCGTTGCGGCGCCGGGCGCCCGCGCCGCCACCTTCGAAGGCGTGCAGTTCGAAGACCGCATCACGCTGGCCGGGCAGGCGCTGGTGCTCAACGGCACCGGGTTGCGTGCCGCCGGCTGGTTCAAGGCGTATGTGGCGGCGCTGTACCTGGCGCGGCCGGCCCGCACCGCGGCCGAGGTGTTGCAGCAGCCGGGCCCGAAGCGGGTTCGCCTCGTGCTGCTGGTCGACGCGCCGGCGGTCGAACTGGCCAAGGGCTTCGACAAGGGCGTGCTGAAGAACTGTAGCCCGGCCGAGACCGAGGCGCTGCAGGCGCGGCTGGCGCGGATGTTCGAATGGATGCAGTCGGCCGGCAGCCTGAAGAGCGGCGACGCGATCGACCTCGACTTCAACCCCGCGCAAGGCACCACCCTGCTGCTCAACGGCCGGCCGCGCGGCGAGCCCATCCCCGGCGCCGACTTCTACGCCGCGGTGCTGCGATCCTTCGTCGGCGACCGCCCGTACCACAAGAAGCTCAGGGCCGGCATGCTCGGCACGCCGGCCTGAACCGTCCCGTTCGTTCCGTCCGTTCGTTCGGTCCATTCGTTCGTGCGTTGGTTCGTTCGTTGGTTCGTTGGTTCGTTCGTTAGTTCGTTCGTTAGGTCGTTCGTTAGGTCGTTCGTTCGTTCGTCCCTTCGCTGGAGTCTCGTTCCCTCATGCAACGCCGTCCTCTCCTCGCCACCACCGCCGCCTTGTTTGCCGCTGCCGCCGCGCCGTCCACGTGGGCGCAGGCTGCGTACCCCAGCAAGCCGGTGCGGCTCATCGTCCCCTTCGCGCCGGGCGGCACCACCGACATCGTGGCGCGCATCGTCAGCCAGCCGATGGCCGCCGCGCTGGGCCAGCAGGTGCTGGTGGAGAACAAGGGCGCCGGCGGCGGTTCGGTGGGCGCGCTCGAGGTCGTGCGCTCGCAGCCAGACGGCTATGTGCTCGGCATGGCCACCGTCTCGACCACCGCCGCCAACCCGGCCATCAACCCGAAGATCGGCTACGACCCGCTGGCCGACTTCACGCCGATCATCAACATCGCCGCCACGCCCAACGTCATCGCGGTGCACCCCGGCTTCCCGGCCAAGGACTACAAGGCCTTCCTCGAGGTGCTGAAGAAGAACCCGGGCAAGTACAGCTACGCGAGTTCAGGCACCGGTGGTATCGGGCACCTGCAGACCGAGCTGTTCAAGAGCCTGGCGGGCGTGTTCTTGACGCACATCCCGTACCGCGGCGCCGGCCCGGCACTCAACGACACGGTGGCCGGCCAGGTGCCGGTGATCTTCGACAACCTGCCCTCGGCGCTGCCGTTCATCAAGGACGGCCGGCTGGTGCCCATCGTCGTGGCCGCGCCGCAGCGGCTGGCGCAGCTGCCCGACGTGCCGACGTTCAAGGAAGTGGGCCTGGAGCCGGTGAACCGCATGGCCTACTACGGCGTGCTCGGCCCCAAGGGCCTGCCCAGGGACGTGGTCGACAAGGTCGCGGCCGCGGTGAAGAAGGCGCTCGCCGAGCCCGACGTCCGGCGCCGCATCGGCGAGACGGGCGCGCTCGTCGTCAACAACACGCCGGCCGAGTTCGCCGCGCAGATCAAGGCCGAGCTCGAGGTGTACCGCGGCGTCGTGGCCAAGCAGAAGCTCACGCTCAACTGAGGCGCGGCCGATCGCCGTGGCGTCGGCCATCGCCCGCAGCACCGCGGCCATCGACCGTTTCGTCGATGCGCTGTGGGTCGAGGACGGCCTGGCGCAGCTCACGCTGGCGGCCTACCGGCGCGACCTGGCGCTGCTTGCCGCGTGGCTGGCGAAGGAGGGCGGCAGCGCTGCCGCGGCGCCGGCCGGCCGCTCGCTGGACGAATGCAGCAAGGCCGATCTGCAGGGCTACATCGCGGCGCGCCACGCGACCAGCCGTGCCACCAGCGCCAACCGCCGCCTCACGGTGTTCAAGCGCTACTTCCGCTGGGCGCTGCGCGAAAGGCGCGTCAGCGCCGACCCGACGCTGGAGCTGCTGGCGGCGAAGCAGCCGCTGCGCGTTCCGAAGACGCTCTCGGAAGCGCAGGTCGAGGCGCTGCTGGCCGCGCCCGACACCGCCGCGCCGCTCGGGCTGCGCGACCGCGCGATGCTGGAGCTGATGTACGCCAGCGGCCTGCGCGTCAGCGAACTGGTGCAGGCCAAGCTGCTGCACCTGAGCTTGTCCGAAGGCGTGCTGCGCGTGCTCGGCAAGGGCGCGCGCGAACGGCTCGTGCCCTTCGGCGAGGAAGCGCACGCCTGGTTGACGCGCTGGTTGGCCGAAGGGCGGCCGGCGCTGCTGGCGACGAAAGCCGGCAAGCCGCGCGCCAGCGAGGCGCTCTTCGTCACCCGCCGCGCCAGCGGCATGACGCGGCAGATGTTCTGGAAGATCGTCAAGCGCCACGCCGTCGCTGCCGGCATCACCGCACCGCTGACGCCGCACGTGCTGCGGCACGCCTTCGCCACGCACCTGCTGAACCACGGCGCCGATCTGCGCGCGGTGCAGATGCTGCTCGGCCACGCCGACATCGCCACCACGACGATCTACACCCACGTCGCGCGCGAGCGCCTCGCGCAGCTGCACGCCAGGCACCACCCGCGCGGCTGATCGCCGCCGCGCCCTGCCACACACATCGGCGGCGCACCCCACTAGCATCGGCGCCATGAGCGACGGCTCCAGCCGAGGCCACTACGAAGCGCGCCTGCACCGGGTGCTGGCACACATCGATGCGCGGCTAGCCGAACCGCTGGCGCTGGCCGATCTGGCCGCGGTGGCGCACTTTTCGCCTTATCACTTCCACCGCCTCTTCGCGGCCTGGACCGGACGCACGCTGGGCGAGTACGTGCGCCAGCGGCGGCTGGAGCGCGCCGCGACGCGCCTGACCAGCCAGCCGCGGGCCTCGGTGCTCGACGTGGCCATCGGTGTCGGCTTCGGCTCGGGTGAGGCGTTCGCGCGCGCGTTCAAGGACCGCTTCGGCTGCTCGCCGAGCGCGTGGCGCGGCCGACGCCGGCGCGGGCCCGGTGGCGCAACGAATCGCAATCCGGATCAGGCAGCAGCCGCGCCGGCCCCCGAAGATGCCGCGCCATGCCTGCCGCCGCCCGAAGCTTCCAACGTTCCTCCACCGACCGACCTGCGCGTCACGCTCACCGAAGCGCCGCCCGTGCCGGTGGCCTACCTGCGCCGACACGGTTCCTACGGACCCGAGCTGACGCGTTTTTGGGTGGACACCGTGACGCCCTGGCTGGCCGCCAACGGCTTGAAGGGGCGGTCGCTCTACGGCATCGCCCACGACGACCCGGACGTGGTGAGCGAGTCGCAATGCCGCTACGACGCCTGCGTTCGCATCGAGCCCGCATGGAAGGCTCGCGTTGCTGCCGACCGGGGCGTCTTCACGGCCACGCTCGCCGGCGGGCGCTATGCGGTGGCCTCGCTCGCGGGCGACAACGCCGCCATCAACGGGGCCTGGCGCTGGCTGCTGCGCGACTGGCTGCCCGACAGCGGCCTGCAACTGGACGACCGGCCGATGTTCGAGCACTACCCGCCGAGCAGCTTGTACGACCCGGCCACGGGGCGCATCGGCTGCGAGCTGTTCCTGCCCGTCACCCCGCTGTAGGCATCCGAGAGACGCTGCAACATGCACAACCCACCTTCAGCGGTCGCCCTGGCCGGCCTGCTCGGCTGGACCTTGCTCCTCATCGTGTGGATGGAGGCGGCGCGCGTGGCCTGGGTGGCGCGCGGCCGCGTCGCCGCCAACGAGTTCCGCCCCGACAACGCGAACCTCTCGCCCTTCATGCAGCGGCTGGCACGCGCGCACGCCAACTGCATCGAGGGCCTGCCCCTCTTCGGCGGCCTGTTGCTGCTCGCCCTGGCCACGCAGCGCAGCGCGCTCACCGACCCGCTGGCGCCGTGGCTGCTCGCGGCGCGCGTGGTGCAGTCGAGCGTGCACGTGGCTTCCACCAGCGTGCCGGCGGTGAATCTGCGCTTCGCTGCCTTCTGCGTGCAACTGGCTATCGCGGCGCGCTGGACCTGGGGCCTGCTGTTCGGCTGAAGGGCTCGGGCGGCGCGGCGCGCGCTGCCGCGAGGTGCCGAGCATGAGGCGCCTGCTGAAGCTCGCCGGCCTCGCGTTGGCGGCGCTGCTCGGGCTCGCCGTGCTGCTCGCCCTCGGTGCGCGGCTGTGGGCGGAGCACAAGCGCCAGCGCGTCGTCGTCATCGCCGTGGCCGAGCTGCCGCCGCTCGAAGGCGCCGCGGCCGTGCAGCGCGGGCGCTACCTGTTCGAGTCGCGCGGCTGCGCCAACTGCCACGGCCTGGATGGCGGCGGGCGCGTCTTCGCCCAAGCAGGCGACGGCACGACCCTGGCCGGCCCCAACCTCACGCCGGGCGGAGCGGTGGCGAGCTACGGCGGCCGCGACTGGGCGCGCGCGGTGCGCCACGGCGTGGCGCCCGGTGGCCGGCCGTTGCTCATCATGCCGAGCGACGACTACGTCCGTCTCACCGACGCCGACCTCGGCGCCATCGTCGCCTACCTGCGCCAGCTGCCGGCGCGCTCCGGCGGCGAGGCACGCATCGGATTGCCGTTCGTGGCCTGGATGGCCTACGGCTTCGGCCTCATGCGCGACGCGTCCGAGCGCGTCGACCACAGCGTTGTGCCGGCCGAGCCGGTGGCCGAGGCCGTGAGCGTGGAGCATGGCGCCTACGTCGCCTCGCTGTGCGTCGGCTGCCACGGCGCCGGGCTCGAAGGCGGCCGCGTCCCCGGCAACCCGCCGCACTGGCCACCGGCGGCGCGCCTGGCGCCGGGCGCGGGCAGCGTGATGGCGAGCTACCCCGACGCGGAAAGCCTGCGCCGGCTGTTCCGCACCGGCCTGCGCGCCGACGGCAGCCGCGTCGCGGTGATGCCCTTCGAGTCGCTGGCCCGCCTGAGCGAGGTCGACGTGCAGGCCCTGCACCTGTACCTGCGCGGCGGCGGAACGACCGCACCGTCGACCGGCAAGGCCGCGCCGACGCCGCGTCGCCCGTGACGGCTCAGGGCGCGAGCGAACGCAGCTCTTCCGCGCTGAACCCGGCCGCCCGCCGCGCTTCCAGGTTGAACGGCCCCTTGGGCCGCGGCGCGCCGTGATGCCGCGCGAGCGCCGCGTAGTGCGCGACGGGGTCGAGCCCCTCGCGTTCGCACAGCCAGCGATACCAGTGGTTGCCGATGGCGACATGACCCACTTCGTCGCGCAGGATGACGTCGAGGATGGCCACGGCGCGCCTGTCGCCGGCGCGCTCGAACTTCGCGCGCATCGGTGGCGTCGCGTCCAGGCCGCGCGCTTCGAGCGTGCGCGGCACCAGCGCCATGCGCGCCAGCACGTCGGCGGCGGTCTTCTCGCACATCGTCCACAGGCCGGCGTGCGCGTCGAAGTCGCCGTAGGCGTGGCCGAGGTCGCCGAGGTACTCGGCCACCAGCGAGAAGTGCAGCGCCTCCTCGCCGGCCACGCGCTGCCAGTCGCGGTAGAAGGCTTCGGGCATGCCGGCGAAGCGCCACACCGCGTCCAGCGCCAGGTCGATGGCGTTGAACTCGATGTGCGCCACCGCGTGCAGCAAGGCCGCGCGGCCGGCGGGCGTGAAGGGCGTGCGCCGCGGCACCTCGGCCGGGGCGACCAGCCGCGGGCGCGGCGGGCGGCCGGGCAGCGGCGCCGTCGCGACCAGCGCCGCTTCGGTGTCCACGGCCGCATCACAGCCGGCGGCGGCCCAGGCACGGACCGCGGCCACCTTCTGCGCCGGCTCGGCGATGGCCAATAACCGCAACGCTTCGCGTCTCAGTTCCATTCGTAAAATTATCCGCTTCACGAACCAACGGCCGCGAGGCACGGAACCCACCGCGATGGCGATCTACCAGCTGGGCGAAGACGCGCCCGTCCTTGCCGCCACCGCGTGGGTGGCCGAGAGCGCGCAGGTCATCGGCCGCGTCGAGATGGGTGAGGACGCCAGCGTCTGGTACGGCAGCGTCCTGCGCGGCGACAACGAGTGGATCCGCCTGGGCGCGCGCTGCAACGTGCAGGACGCCTGCGTCTTGCACACCGACCCCGGCTTCCCGCTCGTGCTGGGCGACGACGTCACCGTGGGCCACCAGGCGATGCTGCATGGCTGCACCGTGGGCGAAGGCTCGCTCATCGGCATGCAGGCGGTGGTGCTCAACGGCGCGCGCATCGGCCGCAACTGCCTGGTGGCTGCCGGTGCCGTGGTGCCGGCGGGCAAGGCCTACGAGGACGGCTGGCTGATCGTCGGCGCGCCGGCCAAGGCGGTGGGGCCGGTCAGCGAGGCGCACCGGGACGTGATGCGCAGCAGCGCCGAGAGCTACGTGCGCAAGGCCGGGCGGCACCGCACGACGCTGCGGCGCATCGGCTGATGCGCAGGCCGACCGCCGGACCTCCGAGGCGATGAGCGAGCTGACCAAGTTCCTCTTCGAAGGCCTGCCGGTGCGCGGCATGCTGGTGCGCCTGACCGACAGCTGGCGCGAGGTGCTGCGCCGGCGCGGCGACGCGCGCGCCTACCCGCCGCCGGTGCGCGAGCTGCTGGGCGAGATGGCCGCCGCCGGCGTGCTGATGCAGTCCAACATCAAGTTCAACGGGGCGCTGGTGCTGCAGATCCATGGCGACGGGCCGGTCAAGCTGGCGGTGGCCGAAGTGCAGAGCGACCTCGCCTTCCGCACGACGGCCACGATCACCGGTGCCGTGGCGGCCGACGCGCAGCTCGAGGCGCTGGTGAACGTGCATGGCCGCGGGCGCTGCGCCATCACCCTCGACCCGCGCGACCGCCTGCCCGGGCAGCAGCCTTACCAGGGCATCGTGCCGCTGTCGGCTGGCGCGCACGGCCACAAGCGCGAGCCGATGCAGCGCGTGCAGCAGGTGCTGGAACACTACATGCTGCAAAGCGAGCAGCTCGACACGCGCCTCGTGCTGGCGGCCAACGACGAGCTGGCCGCGGGCCTGCTGATCCAGCGCCTGCCGGTGCAAGGCGAGGGCAACCTCGAAGGCGAAGCGATGCAGCAGCCCGGCCGGCGCAACGAGGACGACATCGGCCTTTCGGAAGCCTTCAACCGCATCGCCACGCTGGCGGCGACGCTGACGCGCGAAGAGCTGCTGTCGCTGCCGGCCGAGCGGCTGCTGCACCGCCTGTTCTGGGAGGAGACGCTGCGCGTCTTCGAGCCGTTGTCGCCGCGATTCGCCTGCACCTGCTCGCGCGAGCGCGTGCGCGGCATGCTGCAAAGCCTCGGCCGCGACGAGGTGGAGGGCATCGTCGCCGAGCGCGGCGAGGTCGAGATCGGCTGCGAGTTCTGCGGCGTGCAGTACCGGTTCGACGCGGTGGATGTCGGGGAGCTGTTCACGCCCGAGGTCGACCAGCCGCCCGGCTCGGGCGCGGTGCAGTAGGTCCGTCAGCGCGTCACGGCGGTGGCCCTGCACGGGCGCATCCGCGCCTGGGTGGCGGTGAACCTCGTCCTCGGCGTCGCGGTGGTCGTCGCCGCGGTGCTGTTCTGACCGAGCGGTGCGCTTTCAGTCCGCGCCGCGCCCCTGCGACAGCGAACGCAAGCCGCGCACCGGCGAGGTGACGATCACCGCGGCCTGCACCGCGAACCCGGTCGCCGCGAGCAGCAGGCAGGCGGTGATCGCCGGCCCCGGCCCCGCAGCGACGGCGGCGACGCCGGCGCCGAGCGCCGCGCCGAGCGGCCGCGCCCCGGCGTTCGCGGTGAGGAAGATCGACGACACGCGCCCGAGCATCGGGGTCGGCGTCAGTGTCTGGCGCAGCGTCGTCGAGCTGACGGTCCACACGATGGGCCCGGCACCGAAGAGGAAGAACGACAGCGCCGCCAGCGCCGGCGCCGGCCACGCCAGCGATGCGGCCATCGCCAGCGATGCGGCCACCGACACCAGCGGCCCGAGCGCGACGGCGGCGCCGAAGGGCACGCGCGCCATCAGCCGCGGCGCGGCGAGCGCGCCGAGCACCATGCCCGCGCCGTACAGCGACAGCGTGACGCCGACGCCGCGCGCGCCGAGGCCGAGGTTGGCCATCGCGTGCGGCACGTAGGCCGCCTGCAGCAGCATCCAGGCGAGGTTCCACACCACGGCCGTCAGCAGCACCGGACGCAGCAGGCGGTGCTGCCAGACGAAGCGCGCGCCTTCGCGCAGTTCGGCCAGCGGCGCGCGTTGCGGCGTCGGCGAGGGTGATGGCGACGACGAAGGCGAAGGCGAGGGCGAGGGCGAAGGCGAAGGCGAAGGCGAAGGCGAAGGCGGAGGCGCTGATGGCTGCTGCGTGGCGGCATGCGCGGCAACCGGCGGCCGGTGATCGTCCGGCAGCCGCCGCAGCCACGCGACGGCCATTAGCGACAGCGCGGCCGCCAGCGCGAAGGCGCCGCTGCCGCCAGCGGCCGCCACGACCGCGCCGGCCAGCGCCGGGCCGGCCGCGAAGGCGAGGCTGCGCGCCAGCTCGAGCCGCCCGTTGGCGCGCGCCAGTGCCTCGCGCGGCACGAGGGCAGGCACCATGGCCGGCGCGGCGACGCTGAACGCCACCGTGCCCACCGCCCCGGCGAAGCCCAGCAGCGCCAGCACCGGCATCGAGAGCCACTGGCCTGCGCCCGACCCGCCGGACGCCGCGAGCGCCGCGAGCGCCGCCAGCAGCGCCATCGCGACGACACGCATCGCCTCGGCCGACACCATCAGCGTGCGGCGCGAGGCGCGGTCGGCCCAGAGCCCGAACGGCAGGGCCAGCAGCAGGAACGGCAGGCTCTGCGCCGCGGCGAGCAGGCCGACCTCGCGCGTGCCGGCCGCGAAGGCGAGCACGGCGACGATGGGCACGGCGGCCAGGCTCACCTGCTCGGCAGCCTGCGCCGCGAGGTTGGCGAAAGCGAGGTGGCGGAAGGGCCCCGCCATGCCCGTGGACGCGGTGCCCGGTGGCGGGGCGGTCGTGCTCATCGGCGCGGGCGAAGCGTTGGCGGCAGGGCTGCTCATCATGGCGGTGATCGTGCTGCGGCCGCCGCATCGCTGCCGGCCGCTTTCGGACGCGTGGTTCCCGGCTGCGGCGCGCCCTGCCGATCGCGCGCAGGCAAGGCTATGACGAGGGCTCGCGCCGTCGTCGCCGCCCGGCCAGCAGCACCTGTTCGGCTTCGGGCACGCAGCAATCGCACAGCCACTGCCGCCTCCTGGCGCCACGGGCCGCGGCATCGCCGCCGTGCGGGGCCAGCGCCAGCCGTGTGAACAACGCGCTGCCCGCGCGTGCTGCAGCGCCGGCGTCGTCCGGCGACGCGGCGTGCCGTGCCAGTGCAGGGAAGGCGGCCAGCGCGGCACAGGCTTGCGCCAGCCGCGCCGGCCCTTGGCCACCGACCACGGCGAACGGCAATGCATGCCGCAGCAGCACTTCGCGCAGGCGGTCGTCCACCGGTTCGCGCACATGTTCACCGTCGCGGATTCCGGGGTCGGCCGTCCACGGCAGGTCCAGCGCCGTCAGCAGCGTCGCCGTCATGGCGCGGTGATGCGCCACGGCCAGCGGCGCCAGTGAACGGTCGTCGAACAACAGTTCGCTGTAGACATGCGTCATCAGTCCGGTGGTGTCGCACACGACGATGTCGTGCGTGGCCGCGGCAGCGTCGATGCGCTGGTGCTGCTCGACGAGGATGGCGCGCTGCTCGTCGCGCCGCGGCGTGCGGCCGGCGCTTTCGCACCAGCCGCGCAGCACTTCCTCGACGAGCGCGACGCGCGGGGCCTGCGGGGCTGAACCGGGGCCGGCCGCGGCCGCGAGCGCCGCGGCCAGCTCGCGCGCCAGCGTCGTCTTGCCGGTGCTCTCGGCGCCGACGATGGCGATGCGCAGGCCGCCGCGGTTGCCCGTGAGGGCCGCTGCGGCTGCGTCGCTGTCCGCTGCCGATGCGGTGCGTTCGCTCATGTCTTCGCCGCAGCGTCGCGCGCCGCCGTCGCGGCCGAAGGGGCGACGGCGGTCGCCGCGCCGGCCGAATCGGCTTCGGCCGCGCCGGCCTCGGCGAGCCTCATTCGCCGCAGCCACGCCAACCACCCGGCCACCGACAGCAGCGCGAACAGCGCGTAGAGCAGCGACGTGAGCCACAGCGCCTTGCTCGCGAAGAGGCCGACGCTGAAGACGTTGACCGCCAGCCACACGTGCCAGTTCTCGAGCACCTTGCGCCCGAGCAGCACCTGCCCGGCGACGCTGCCCGTGGTGGCCAGCGCATCGAGGAAGGGCACGTCGCTGTCGGTGGCGCGGCGAAGCACGAGCCCCGCCAGCGGCCAGGCGACAGCGATGCCGCCCGCCGTCCATGCCAGGCCGCGGCGCGAGAGGCGGTGCACGGCGAGCGCCGCGCCGTTGTCGCCGCGCCCGCGCAGCCACTGCCACCAGCCCCACAGCGACGCGGCGACGAAGACGAACTGCAGCGCCGCCTCGCCGTACAGCCGGCTGTCGGCGAACAGCGCCGCATACAGCAGCGAAGCGACGATGGCCAGCGGCCAGCCGACGGGGTTGACGCGCATGTTCGCCGCCACCATCGCCAGCGACAGCGCGAAGGCCGCCACCTCGACCCAGGTGACCGGGCTGCCCCACAGCGTGAACGCCGCGGCGAACGGCGCCTCGGCGATGCTCATCGCAGGCTCTCAGCGCGCCGCGCGGCCCGTGTACTGCACGAGGATCTCGTCGGGCCTGACCATGCCCAGTTCGCGCCGCGCCTTCTCTTCCACCATCTCCAGGCCTTCCTTCAGGTCGGCCAGCTCGGCGGCGGTGCGCTGGTTGCGTTCCTCGGCGGCGCGGTTGAGCGCGAGCTGCTCGGCGAGCTGGCGC
>JAEUPF010000071.1 GCA_016790425.1 Rubrivivax sp. | reverse complement strand
GCCGCGCCCGCTGCGTCACAGGTCCGTGCGCAGCTTCCAGATCTCCGGGAACAGCACCACGTCGAGCATCTTGCGCAGGTAGCTCACGCCGCCGGTGCCGCCGGTGCCGCGCTTGAAGCCGATGACGCGCTCCACCGTGGTCACGTGCCGGAAGCGCCACAGGCGGAAGGCGTCTTCGAGGTCGGTGAGTTCCTCGCCGAGCTGGTACAGGTCCCAGTGCGCGTCGGGGGCGCGGTAAACAACCAGCCACGCCGCCTCGACTTCGTCGCTGGCCGGATAGGGCTGCGTCCAGTCGCGCTCGACGTGGCTAGCGGGCACCGGCAGGCCGCGCCGGGCCAGCAGGCGCAGCGCCTCGTCGTACAGCGACGGCGCCTCGTAGGCGGTGCGCACCTGCGCCAGCAGGTCGGCCCGGTGCTCGTGCGGGCGCAGCATCGCCACGTTCTTGTTGCCCAGGCTGAACTCGATCGAGCGGTACTGCCAGCTCTGGAAGCCGCTGCTGCTGGCCAGGTACGGGCGGATGGCGCTGTACTCGGGCGGCGTCATCGTCGCCAGCACGTCCCAGGCGTGCACCAGCTGCTCCATGATGCGGCTGACGCGCGCCA
Organism: Rubrivivax sp.; assembly: GCA_016790425.1. Taxonomy (GTDB): domain Bacteria; phylum Pseudomonadota; class Gammaproteobacteria; order Burkholderiales; family Burkholderiaceae_C; genus Rubrivivax. The sequence continues at coordinate 4,505 of JAEUPF010000071.1, read as the reverse complement.
GCATCTTGAACGCCGGCGCCAGCCGGTCGGCGGCGATGTGCGCGATGGCGGCGCGCAGCTCGTGCAGCATCAGCTTCATCCACAGCTCGCTCGTCTGGTGCTGCACGATGAACAGCATCTCGTTGTGGTCGGGCGAGAGGGGGTGCTGGGCGCCGAGCACCTGGTCCAGGTGCAGGTAGTCGCCGTAGCTCATGCTGGCGCTGAAGTCGAGCTTGGCGCCGTGGTGTTCGGTGGGAGGGGTGGCCATGGTGGAGGCGCCGTCCCGTTCAGGTCACGGCCTGGCGCTGGTTGAACTCGGGGCGGCGCCATTCCTCGCGGTCCAGCACCTGCCGCAAGTGCTCGGCCGCGTCCCACGCGTCGACGAAGCGCACATACAGCGGTGTGAAGCCGAAGCGCAGGATGTCGGCGCTGTCGTTGGAACCGCGCGTCGGCTGGCGCGCATTGCCAGCGCGGAAGTCGCCGATGACGCCGCGGGCGATGAGCGCCTGCATGATCGCGTAGCCGTGCGTCGGATGCGTGAAGCACACCTGGCTGCCGCGGCGCTCGTCGTCGCGCGGCGAGATCCGTTCGAGCGAAGGACACAGCCACTGCACGCGCTCGCTGAACAGGCGCGCCAGCGCCAGCGACTTGGTGCGCAGCGCCGCCATGCCGCCCAGCGGCGCGGCGGCCAGCAGCGTGTCGACGCCGCATTCGAGCGCCGCCATCGAGACCACCGCCGGCGTGCCGCAGAAGTAGCGGCCGATGCCTGCCGCCGGCCGGTAGCCGGGCGTGAACTCGAACGGCGCCGCATGCCCCATCCAGCCCGCCAGCGGCTGCCAGAAGCGCTCGACGTGGCGCGGATGCACCCACACGAAGGCCGGCGCGCCGGGGCCGCCGTTCAGGTACTTGTAGCCGCAGCCCACCGCGAAGTCGGCCCCGGCCCCGTGCAGGTCCACCGGCACCGCACCGGCGCTGTGCGCGAGGTCCCAGATCGCCAAGGCGCCGGCGTCGTGCGCGGCGCCGGTCAGCGCGGCCATGTCGTGCATCGCGCCGGTGCGGTAGTTCACGTGCGTGAGCATCAGCACCGCGGTGCGATCGTTCAGCTGCGCGGCGATGTCCGCGGCGTCGACCAGCTTCAGCTCGAAGCCGCGCTCGCGCGCGATCGACTCGGCAATGTACAGGTCGGTGGGGAAGTTGCTGCGCTCGGAGACGATGACGCGGCGGTCCGGCGACTGCGCGGCCACGATCGACAGCGCCGCCCACAGCACCTTGAAGAGGTTGACGCTGGTCGAGTCGGCCACCACCAGCTCGCCCGGCCGCGCGCCCACGAGCGTGCCGATCTTGTCGCCGATGCGCGTGGCCAGCTGCATCCAGCCGGCGGTGTTCCAGCTGCGGATGAGCCCCTCGCCCCACTCCTGCCGCACCACCTCGGCCAGGCGTTGCGGCGCTGCGCGCGGCAACGCGCCGAGCGAGTTGCCGTCGAGGTAGAGCACGCCGGCGGGCAGCTCGAACAGGTCGCGCAGCGGCGCCAGCGCGTCAGCGGCGTCCAGCGCCAGCGCTTGCTCGCGCGCCATGCCCGAAGCCAGGCCTGGCCCGGGGCCCGGCGCAGGGTCGGTACCGACCGCCGGCGCGGGGCCTGGCGCGGGAGAGGAACTCGACATCACCGGCAGCCTCCGCCAATTACTTGACAACTAAACTATATACCCGAAGAATCGTTTTCCATGCCAGAGCCTTCCTCCGGTGCCGCCGCGGGCGCTGCGGGCGCGCCCGGCGCGCCCGGCGCGCCAAGCGCGCCGAACGCGATGACCGCCCCCATCGACACCTTCGCGCGCGACCGCCTGCCGCCGCCGGCGATGCTGCCCGAACTGCTGTTCGAACTGCCCGGCCTGCGCTTCCCGGCGCGCCTGAACTGCGCGCGCGATCTGCTCGACCGCTGGGTCGACGGTGGCCAGGGCCATCGGCTGGCGGTGAGAGGCCATGGCGGCCTCGCCTGGACCTACGCCGAACTGCAAGCACAGGCCAACCGCATCGCCAACGTGCTGGTGCAGGACATGGGCCTCGTGCCCGGCAACCGCGTGCTGCTGCGCGGCGCCAACTCGCCGATGCTGGCCGCCTGCTGGTTCGCGGTCGTCAAGGCCGGCGGCATCGTCGTCGGCACGATGCCGCTGCTGCGCGCGCGCGAACTCGCCACCATCGTGCAGAAGGCGCAGGTGACGCACGCGCTCGTGGACAGCCGGCTGGCCGAGGAGATGGACCTGGCGCTGCCGAACTGCCCGACGCTGCAGCGGGTGTGCCACTTCGCAGGACCGACCGGTGGCAGCGGCAGCGGCAGCGGCAGCGCCTCGCCTTCGCTCGAAGCGCTGGCCGCGGCCAGGCCAGCCTCCTTCGCCACGGTGGACGCCGCCGCCGACGACGTGTGCCTGATGGCGTTCACCTCCGGCACCACCGGCGTGCCGAAGGCGGCGATGCACTTCCACCGCGACGTGATGGCCGCCTGCGCCTGCTGGCCGGCGCACGTGCTGCGCGCCAGCGCCGACGACGTCTTCATCGGCAGCCCGCCGCTGGCGTTCACCTTCGGCCTCGGCGGCCTGCTCGCGTTTCCGCTGGCCATCGGCGCCTGCACGGTGCTGGTCGAAAAGGCAACGCCCGATGCGCTGCTGCCGGCGATCGCGCAGTTCAAGGCCACCGTGTGCTTCACCGCGCCCACCTCGTACCGCGCGATGGCGGCGCAGGCGAAGCAGCACGACTTGTCCAGCCTGCGCAAGTGCGTCTCGGCCGGCGAGGCGCTGCCGGCGGCGACGCGCCAGCTGTGGAAGGAAGCCACCGGCATCGAGATCATCGACGGCATCGGCTCGACCGAGCTCTTCCACATCTTCATCAGCGCCGACGAAGCGCACGCCAGGCCCGGCGCCACCGGCTTCGTCGTGCCCGGCTACCGTGCGGCCCTGCTCGACGACGAAGGGCGCGAGCTGCCGCAGCGCTCGGGCCGGGTCGGGCGCCTGGCGATCAAGGGCCCCACCGGCTGCAAGTACCTCGACGACCCGCGCCAGGCGAGCTACGTGCAGGGTGGCTGGAACCTCACCGGCGACGCCTATCTGCAGGACGCCGACGGCCAGTTCGTCTACCAGGCGCGCACCGACGACATGATCATCTCCGGCGGCTACAACATCGCCGGCCCCGAGGTGGAAAGCGCGCTGCTGCTGCACCCGGCGGTGGCCGAGTGCGGCGTCATCGGGCGCCCCGACGAGGCGCGCGGCATGGTCGTCAAGGCCTTCGTCGTCCTGCGCCCGGGCCACGCCGGCGATGCGGCGATGGTGAGCGAACTGCAGGAGTTCGTGAAGAAGACGATCGCGCCGTACAAGTACCCGCGCGAGATCGCCTTCCGCGACAGCCTGCCGCGCACCGAAACCGGCAAGCTGCAGCGCTTCAGGCTGCGCGAGGGCTCTTGAGCTCCTTGGCTTGCTCGGGGCTGCCGCGGCGGCGGCCGTAGGTCAGCCGCGCCCACAGCGCCTCCATCGGCCCGCGCTCGTGCCGCGCGAGCCACCACAGGCTCCACGGCACCTGGATCGCGAAGAAGATCGCCAGCGCCAGCACGAGGCCGAGCGCCGGCCCCACCTTCAGCCACAGCCCGAAGCCCCAGTGCTGGAACAGCACGAGGCAGATGGCGGTCTGCATCAGGTAGTTCGTCAACGGCAGGCGGCCGGCGGCCTCGAACGGCTTCAGCCAGCGGCGGCCGCGCGCCAGCTGCGCCACGCGGACGATGACGAGCACGTAGAACACCATCAGCGCGGCGCGCGACAGCCCGTAGCAGACGCTGCCCAGCACCTTGATGGGCGAAGGCCCGGGCTCGCGGTTGAGCTCGAAGATGACGGTGAACGCCAGGCCGCAGCCCAGGCCGATGGCCAGTGCCCACCCGGTGAGGCGGCGGATGCGCGGCATCAGCTCGGGGATGCGCTGCACCCAGCGCCGCCGGCCGGCCAGCACGCCCAGCAGCATCGTCATGCCGAGCATGACGAACCAGCCGAACATGCCCCACAGGTTCAGCCAGTCGCTGTAGAAGTGGACCATCATGCGCGTGTTCTCGCGCACCATGTCGGCGAAGCCGCCGGTGCCGAAGGCGGCGTTGTTGCTGGCTTCGAAGGCCTGGGCGATGCGCACGCGCTCGGCGGTGATCTGCGGCGTGATCACCATCAGCCGCAGCGCGCCGCTGACGGCGGGGTAGGCGAGCGCGGCCACGATCAGCGCGATGAGGCCGCGGTCGCCGACGCGGCGCAATCCCAGCACCAGCACGATGCCCAGCAGCGCGTAGGTGTGCAGCACGTCGCCGGGCCAGAAGACGAAGGCGTGGATGAGCCCGAAGGCGAGCAGCGCCAGCAGGCGGCGCAGGTAAAGCCCCGTCGCGCGCGCCGGTTCGCGCTCCTGCATGCGCGCGAACTGGATCGTGAAGCCGATGCCGAACAGCAGGCTGAACATGCTGTTGAACTTGCCCGAGAACAGCGCCTCGCGCACCTGCTCGGCGAACTGGT
>JAEUPF010000070.1 GCA_016790425.1 Rubrivivax sp. | reverse complement strand
GTCGACCAGACGGCGGCTTCAGCGCGCAGCGCCAGCGAGGTCTCCTCCGGCGCGGCAGCGGTGGCGCAACGCGGCGGCGAAGCCGTCGCCGCCGTCGTGGCGACGATGGGCGAGATCAACGCCAGCGCGCGGCGCATCGGCGACATCATCGGCACCATCGACGGCATCGCCTTCCAGACCAACATCCTGTCGCTCAACGCCGCCGTCGAGGCGGAACGCGCCGGCGAGCAGGGCCGCGGCTTCGCCGTCGTCGCCGGCGAGGTGCGCTCGCTGGCGCAGCGCTCGGCCACCGCCGCGCGCGAGATCAAGTCGCTCATCGGCGGCAGCGTCGACAAGGCCGACGCCGGCGCGCGCCAGGTCGGCGACGCGGGCAAGACGATGGGCGAGATCGTCGCCAGCGTCGAGCGCGTGCACAGCCTCATCGCCGAGATCAGCGGCGCGGCGGCCGAGCAGAGCGCCGGCATCCAGATGGTCAACGCCTCGGTGTCGCAGCTCGACGTGGCGACACAGCACAACGCCGCCATGGTCGAACAGAGCGCCACGGCCGCCGCCGGCCTGGCGCAGCAGGCGCAACGGCTCGCCGACGTGGTGGCGCGGTTCCGGATCCGGGCGGAGCCGGCGGCCGCCCCCGCGGCGCTTACGACGCTTACGGCGCTTACAGCGCCTGCGGCGGCTGCGCCGGCCGGCGTGGCGGCGCCGTCGATGCCGGCCTCCGTCGCCCACGTCGCGCTGGCCAAGGCGCGCCAGTCTTCGGCCGGCCAGCGCGGCGCTGCGACGAAGGTGCCGGCAACCCCGGCCGCTTCGGTGACCGCCCCTGCAACTGCGGCCGCAACGGCCGCGGCCACCGCCGGTGCCAGCGTTGCCGCCGGTACCGCCGCGGGCGACGGCGACTGGGAGACGTTCTAGGCGCAACGCCACGCCGGTGGCGCCGCCTGAACGGCGCACGGCGCTGCGTTCGGCGCGTTCGACGAGCTGCGTTCGGCAGCCCGCGTCCGGCGGTGCGGCGCGGCGCGCCGCCGCAGCGCGCGCCGGCGAATTTGATCCGGCGCAAGCAGAGCGCCCGGCGCCGATCGATGATCCTCGTGCGTCCTTGCCGCGAGCGGGCTCACGAGGAGAAGTGCCATGGCCGGGCCGTTCCCGAGTTCCTTCCCGACGCCGTTCGCCACGTCGTTGGCGCAAGGCGCGCCCGCGCTGGAGCGCGCCACGGCGGCGCTGGACATCGCTGCGGCCGTTCGTTCGGACGCTGCCGGCATCGCGGCGCGGCAGGCGCGGCGGCTGGCCCAGTTGCTGGCGGCGGCGCGCCGCGCACCGCGCTACGCCGCGCTCGTGCCCGCCGCAGCCGCAGCGAGCACGGCCGCGCGAAGCCTGGCGGCACTGCCGCCGTGCACCAAGCGCCAGCTCATGCACGACTTCGCCGCGAGCGTGGCCGACCCGGCGGTGACGCTGTCTTCGCTGCGCGAGTTCATCGCGCAGCCCGGGCGCGCCGGCCAGCCGTACCTCGGCCGCTACTGGGCCTGGGAGAGCTCGGGCAGCACCGGCGAACCGGGGCTGTACCTGCACGACGCCGAGGCGATGACGATCTACGACGCGCTCGAAGCGACGCGGCGCAGCTCGCCGCGGCCGTGGTCGCGCTGGTTCGACCCGCTGTACCTGGGCGAGCGCCTGGCGTTCGTCGGCGCCACCGGCGGCCACTTCGCCAGCCACGTCTCGCTGCAACGGCTGCGCCTGGCGTGGCCGGCGCTGACGGCGAACTGGCGGAGCCTGTCGATCCTGCAGCCGCTGCCCGACCTGGTGGCCGCGCTCAACGCGATGCAGCCCACCATCCTCGCCACCTACCCGACGGCGGCAGCGATGCTGGCCGAGGAAGCGCAGGCCGGCCGCCTGCGCCTTCGCCTGGAAGAAGTGTGGACCGGCGGCGAGACGCTGGGCGACAGCGCCCGCGCCTGCGTCGAGCAGGCCTTCGGCTGCGCCTTGCGCAACAGCTACGGCGCGTCCGAGTTCCTGCCGATCGCCTGGGAGTGCGGCGCCGGGCGGCTGCACGTCAACGCCGACTGGGTGATCCTCGAGCCGGTCGATGCCCAGGGGCGCGCCGTGCCGCCGGGCAGGCAGTCGCACACGACCCTGCTGACGAACCTGGCCAACCACGTGCAGCCGCTCGTCCGCTTCGACATCGGCGACCGCATCGTGCTGCACGACGCCGCCACGGCAGCGTGCGCGTGCGGCTGCGCGTTGCCGGTGGTGCAGGTGCAGGGGCGGCGCGACGACACGCTGGTCGTGCGCGGCAAGGGCAGCGAGGGCGTGCCGCTGCTGCCGCTGGCCCTGACGACCGTGCTCGAAGACGAGGCCGGCGCCTTCGACTTCCAGCTGCAGCAGACCGCCCCGGATGCGCTGCGCCTGGTGCTCGGGCCGAACGCGGCGCGCGGCGAGCGCGCGCGCCAGCGCTGCCGCCGTGCGCTGGCGGACTTCGCCGCGCGGCAGGGTGCGGATGCGCTGCGCATCAGCGTCGCGGCGATGCCGGCGCTGCCGCTCGGGCGCACCGGCAAGCTGCAGCGCGTGGTGGCGCTGCCGCCGGCGGCACCCCGGCGGCGCTGCCGCTGAAGAACGCTACACCGCGCCGGCCCGGCGCAGCGTCTCCAGCACCGGCCGCGCCAGCACTTCGCGCAAGCCCCACCAGCCGGCCGCCAGGGCCAGCACCGCACCGGCCAGCGCCCCGGCCAGCGGCACCCACGGCGCGGGCGTCCAGCTGAACTCGAACGCGTAGCGCGCCAGCGCCCAGCCCACGGCCAGCGCCGCCAGCGCCGCCAGCACGCCGGCCAGCGCGCCCACGCCCAGCAGTTCGGCGCGCTGCACCTGGCGCAGCAGCTTCGAGCCGGCGCCCATCGCGCGCATCACCGCGAACTCGCGCGCGCGCGCCTCGCGCGTGGCGGCCACGGCCGCGAACAGCACCACCAGGCCCGCAGCCAGCGTGAAGCCGAACAGGAACTCGACGGCGCGGATCACCTGGTCGAGCACGCGCTGCACCTGCGCGATGCTGGCCGAGACGTCGACGTTGGTGATGTTGGGGAAGGCGCGCGTCAGCGCGTTGTCGAAGCCCGCCACCGGCGGCGCGCGGTAGGCGCTGATGTAGCTGGCCGGCAGGCCGGGCATCTCGGCGGCGGGGAAGATGACGAAGAAGTTGACGCGGAACGAACCCCAGTCGACCTTGCGCAGGCTGGTGATGCGCGCGCTCGTGCGCTGGCCGGCGATGTCGAACGTCAGCCGGTCGCCCAGCTTCAGCCCGAGCGTCTGCGCCAGGCCCTCCTCCACCGACAGCGCGTCGCGCTCCTCGGCCACCCACTGCCCCGCGCTCACCGGGTTGTGCGGCGGCAGCGTCGCGCTGTGGCTCAGGTTGAACTCGCGCTCGACCAGGCGCGCCGCGCGGTCGTCGATGTAGTCGCTCGGCGCCACGTCGCGGCCGTTCACCGCCACCAGGCGGCCGCGGATCATCGGGTACCAGTCGTAGCGCTTGACGCCGGCGTCGGCGAGCATGCGGCGGAACGCCTCGCCCTGCTCGGGCTGCACGTTGATGACGAAGCGGTTGGGCGCATCGGCCGGCGTGGCGCGGCGCCAGCTGGCGATGAGGTCGGTGCGCAGCAGCACCAGCAGCACCAGCGCCAGCAGCCCCACCGCCAGCGCCGCGATCTGCAGCACCGCGAACGCCGGGCGCGCGGCCACCTGGCGCGTGGCCAGGATCATCCAGCGCGGCGCGCGCGCCTGCGGCACGGAGCGCCCGAGCGCCTTCACGGCGAGCCAGCCGAGCGCGGCGAACAGCGCCACCGCCGCGGCGAAGCCGCCCACCGCGATGAGGCCGAGCTTGGTGTCGGCCGACACCGCCATCAACAGCGCGACGAAGCCCGCCGTGCCGGCGGCCAGCACCAGCAGCGAGCCGGCCTTCAAGCCGCCGACGTCGCGCCGGATCACGCGCAGCGGCGGCACGCTCGCCAGCTGCAGCACCGGCGGCAGGCCGAATGCAGCCAGGAGCGTCAGCCCGACGCCCAGCCCGAAGACGGCCGGCCACGCGGTGGGCGCGGGCAGCTGCGCTTCGAGCAGCCCCGACAGCAGCACGACGAAGACGAAGTGCACGACGAAGCCGACAGCCGCGCCGAGCGCACTGGCGATGAGGCCGACCAGCCCGAACTGCAGCGCATAGGCACCGGCGATGCGCCTTTGCGAAAGGCCGAGCACGCGCAGCATCGCGCAGTCGTCGAGGTGGCGCTCGGCGAAGTCGCGCGCCGCCACGCCCACCGCCACCGCCGCCAGCAAGGCCGCCAGCAGGGCCACGAGGTTGAGGAAGCGCTCGGCGCGGTCGAGCGCCTGGCGCATCTCGGGGCGGCCGCCGCTGAACGAGTCGACCCGCACGCCGCGCAGCGGCGCCGCCTTGATCTCTTCCTCGACGCCGCGCACGAACGCGCGCACCGCGGCGTCGCCGCGCGCCGCGGCGCCGAACGCGCCCGTGGCCGGCGCGGCCACCGCCAGGCGGTAGGTCACGCGGCTGGCCGGCTGGATCAACCCCGTGGCGGCGAGGTCGGCCTCGGCCAGCAGCACGCGCGGCGCGAAGACCATGAAGCCGGCGCCGCGGTCGGGCTCGGCAACGATGACGCGGGTGATGGTGAATGCCGAGTCGCCCAGCAGCAGCTTGTCGCCGAGCTTCAGCGCGAGCGCGTCGAGCAGCGGCGCGTCGACCCACACGGTGCCACGCTGCGGCGGCTCGGTGGCGGTTTGCGCCGGCGCGCCGGCCGGGGCGGCAGCACCACCATCGGCCGCCGCGCCGGGCAGCGTGTCGCGCACCTGCAGACGGCCGCGCAGCGGGTAGGCAGCGCTCACCGCCTTCACCGCCACCAGCCGCGTGGCGCCGCCTTGCGCTTCGCTGGCGCGGGCCATGCTCGGGAACTCGGCCATGCGCGCCGTCTCGAGCCCGGCGGCGCGGGCGCGCTCGGCGATGGCCGGCGGCGTGGGCTTGTCGCTGACGACCACCGCGTCGCCGCCGAGCAGCTGGCGCGCGTCGCGCTGCAGGCCGCCGGCCAGGCGGTCGGCGAAGAAGCCCACCGCCGTGAGCGCCGCCACGGCCAGCATCACCGCCAGCGCCAGCAGGCGCAGCTCGCCGGCACGCAGGTCGCGCCGCGTCTGCCGCCAGGCCAGCGCGAAGAGGCTCGGCGGGGCGAAGGTGTTGCCGCGCAGGGCAGCCGCGGGCAAAGGCGGCGTAGCGCCGCTGGTGTCAGTCGTGTTCACGGCGGGCACGGTAGCCGAAACGGCATTCCCTGCGCTGCGGGTGTGCGAACGCTGCGGCGGCGGGTGCGTGCTGTGCTGGATCGCTGGGTGGCGGCGGCGCCTGCGTTCTCCGGCCCGCGCTGGCGGGCCGTTGCACGCTTCCCGGCAGGGCGGCGGCGGCGCCTGCGTTCTCCGGCCCACGCTCGCGGGGACGCGCACGTTGGGCCGCGCGGCCGTGCCGTCCTCACCAGCGTGCCACCGATGCAGCCGGGCGACCGCGAATGGGGCCTGCGCCCGCAGGCGCCACCGCCACCCTGCAACCACCGGTGTCGGCATCGCACCGCGAGCACCTCGTGGTGAGAGGGCGTGCGGCTCGCGCGAGCGTCGCAGGCCCCATTCGCGGTCGCCTCGGCGCATCGGCCGCACCCGATCAGGACGGCACGGCCTCGGAGCAAACGGGCGTATCCCCGCGAGCGTGGGCCGGAGAACGTTCGCGCGGGCCGCGCGCCACGCTGAACGGCGGCGCGGGCTGATCGGCGGGGCGACCGGAGCCCGCCGCTCGCCCGATGGCGGGCCGCCTGCGTCGGGAAGCCTGCGCGCCGCCACGAATCCTGCATGCAACCCCGTTGAACCCGTTGCGGCCGCCGCGGTGCTTCAATGGCGGCCATGGACACGCGCACCACTGCTTCGTTGCCTCCGCTGCCGCCCCTCTTCCTCAGCCACGGCTCGCCGATGACGGCGTTGGAGCCGCGCGAGGCCGGGGCCTTCATGCAGCGCCTGGGCAGCGCCATCGAAAGCGCCTTCGGCCGCCCGAAGGCCATCGTCGCGGTCTCGGCGCACAGCCTGACGCGCGAGCCGGTGCTGCTGGCGGCGCCGAAGCACGAGGCGGTGTACGACTTCGGCGGCTTCGACCCGAAGCTGTACACGCTGCGCTACGACGCGCCGGGTGCGCCGGAGCTGGCCGCCCGCGTGGCCGCGTTGCTGGCGGCGCAAGGGCTGCCGGTGCACACGGTGGCCGAAGGCGGCCTCGACCACGGCATCTGGACGCCGCTGCGCTACATGTTCCCCGACGCCGAGGTTCCGGTGCTGCCGCTGGCGTGGCCGCCCGACTGGTCGCCGCAGCAGCTCTTCGCCCTGGGCGAAGCGCTGGCGCCGCTGGCGGCCGAAGGCGTGCTCGTGCTGGCCAGCGGCAGCATCACGCATAACCTGCGGCGCGTCTTCGCCGGCGGGCTGCGCGACGCCGGCCTGCCGGCCACGCCGGAAAGCACGGCGTTTCGCGACTGGTTCCGCGAGCACGGCGAGGCGGCGGCGTGGGAGCCGCTGTTCGACTACCGCCGGCGGGCCCCGCATGCGGTGCTGATGCACCCCACCGACGAGCACCTGCTGCCGTGGTACGTTGCCGCCGGTGCGGGCGGGCGCGGCACGCCGGCGCGGCGGGTGCACGCCAGCCTCACCTACGGCGACCTCGGCATGGATGCCTACGCGTTCGGGCCGGCAGCGGCCCCGTTGGCCGAGGCGCTCGCTGCGGCCGGGGCCGCGTAGCCTTCGCCGCATGCCTTTGGCGGAACACGCCGGCGCGTTCGCGCAGGCGCTCGGGATCGGCCTGGCCATCGCCGCGCCGGTCGGCCCGATCGGCCTGCTCGTCATCCAGCGCACGCTCGACCACGGCCGGGCCGTGGGGCTGGCCACCGGGCTCGGCGCCGCGGCGGCCGATGCCTGCTACGGCGCCGTCGGCGCCTTCGGCGTGGTGGCGGTGATGAGCGCGCTGCAGGCCGCGCGCGTGCCGCTGGCACTGGCCGGCGGTGCGCTTCTGCTGTGGCTGGCCTGGCGAAGCTGGGCGGCGGTGCCGGCCGACAAGGCCGCGGCGGTGAGCGCCGCGCCGAGCCTGGGCGCGTCGTTCGCCGCCACCTTCGCGCTGACGTTGTCGAACCCGGCGACGATCCTGTCGTTCATCGCCATCTTCGGCGCCATGGGCGCGCGGCAAACGCAGCCGTTGTCGCCGTTGCCGTTGGTGGCCGGCGTGCTGCTCGGCTCGGCGCTGTGGTGGCTGGTGCTGAGCGCCGCCGTCGCAAGGCTGCGCCACCACGTCGACGTGCGCGCGCGGCGCTGGGTGGGGCGCGTCTCGGCGCTGCTGCTGGCGGGCTTTGCGCTGTGGCAGTGGGCGGGGCTGGTGCCCGCTTCGGGCTGAATCGCCGCAGCGCGCGCCCGAGGGCGCGGCGGGCCGCGCCGCGGCCCCTTTTCTTTTTGACGGGCATCAACAGTCGAGTGCATGCCAGGGCCCGCGGGCCCTGGCATGCCCTCTGGCACGCGCATAGGATCCTGCGCGCGGGAGGGACCGATCATGAAGAGTCGGGCAGCCTGGAGCGGGGCCGGGGTCCACAGGGCCGGCGGATTCGCATCGCTCATGACCGCCGCGCGGCGCGCGGTCGCTGCGGGGCTGTTCGCGGCGGCCGGGCTCCTCGGTGCGCTGCCGCTCCCGGCGCTGGCGCAAGGCGGCAACGTGGCCCCGGTGGCCCGTCCCGACAGCTATACCGTCGCCCAGGGCGGAACGCTGAGCGTGGCCGCGCCCGGGGTGTTGGCCAACGACACCGACGCCAACGGCGACGCGATCTTCCTGTGGCGCCTGTCGCGGCCGGCCGTCGGCACGATCTCCTCCTCCTCGAACGGCAGCTTCACCTACCGCGCACCGGCGGGCTACAGCGGCACCGTCAGCTTCACCTACCGCGCCTACGACGCACGGTTCGCCTTCTCGGCGGTGACGACGGTGACGATCACCGTGCTCGCCGGCACCGGCAATCAGGCACCGACGATCACCACCGCGCCGCCGACCAGCGCCACGGTGGGCAGTGCCTACGCCTACGACGTCGATGCAACCGACCCCAATGGCGACGTGCTGGCGTTTTCGCTGACCCAAGCGCCGGCGGGCATGACGATCAACGCGACCACGGGTCTGATCGCTTGGACGCCGGCGACCGCCGGTTCGCAGGCGGTGAGCGTGCGCGTGGCCGACCCCGGCGGCCTGGCAGCGACGCAGAGCTTCACCATCACCGTCGCCGCCGCCAACGCAGCGCCGCAGATCACGACGACGCCGATCACGACAGCCGCGGTCGGCGCGGCCTACAGCTACGACGTGAATGCGAGCGACCCCAACGGCGACACGCTCGCGTACTCGCTGACGCAGGCGCCCAGCGGCATGACGATCAACGCGGCGAACGGCCTGATCGCCTGGACGCCGACGGCCGCGCAAGCCGGCGCGCAAGCGGTCACGGTGCGCGTGGCCGACCCCGGCGGCCTGGCAGCAACGCAGAGCTTCACCATCACCGTCGCCGCCGCCAACGCAGCGCCGCAGATCACCACATCGCCGGTCACGACGGCCTCGGTCGGCGCGGCATACAGCTACGACGTGAACGCGACCGACCCCAACGGCGACGTGCTGACCTGGTCGCTGACCCAGGCGCCTGCCGGCATGGCGATCAATGCGTCGACGGGTCTCATCGCGTGGACGCCTTCGTCGGCGCAAACGGGCAGCCAGGCGGTGACGGTGCGCGTGGCCGACCCCGGCGGGCTTGCCGCGACGCAGGCCTTCACGATCGCCGTGGCGCCCGCCGGCAACGCGGCGCCGCAGATCACCACGCAGCCACCGACGACGGCGACGGTGGGCGCCGCCTACGCCTACGACGTCAACGCCAGCGACCCGAACGGCGACGTGCTGACGTACGCGCTGACGCAGGCGCCCGCCGGCATGACGATCAATGGCGGCAGCGGGCTGATCGCCTGGACGCCGGCGGCCGCGCAGGTCGGCGCGCAAGCCGTCACGGTGCGCGTGGCCGACCCCGGCGGGCTCGCCGCGACGCAATCGTTCTCGATCACCGTCAGCGCCGCGCCGCCGCCGCCGGCCGGCCCGATGACGATGTCGTGCGCCGACGGCAGCGGCTGGCAATGCAGCGGCGAGGCGATCCTGCGCACCGACAACGGCATTGCGCTGACGCGCTCGGGCGTGCAGGCGTACGGTCGTTCGACGAGCGACCTGAGCCCCTCGAACCCGAACGTCTCCAACGCCACCGGCTTCGCGCCGGCCGGCGGCGGCACCGCCGAGATCCGCGTGCGCAAGGACGCCAACGCGGCACCCGACTCGGTGGCCGTGCTGCTCGCCAACCTCGCGATCCACTGGAGCGGCCAGCTCGATCGGCCGCAGATCATCGAGACGTTCAACCCGACCGCCGGGCGCGTGTGGCTGGGTGGGACCGGTGCGCTCACCTTCGGCGCGCTGCCGCCGAGCTCGGACCTGGGCTACTACAACTTCGCCACGCTCGGCGCCGCAGGCGCAACGCGCGCGAACTACGCCGCCAACCGCTATTTCCCGCGCCCCGAGCCGCCGCGCTGCGTGCCCGGCGGCTGGTGCGCCACCGCCGAGACCTCGGGGCCGCAGTACGCCACGGGTGGCTGGCGCGGCGGCGGCGTCGACGCCGACATGCTCGCCGCCTCGCGCTACCACGAAGACGGCGACGTGCACGCGGGCAACGGCCTGCCCGACGCCAATGGCAACCCCACCTGGCTGCCCGGCGGCAGCGGCTTTGGCGTGCCGGTGCCCGGTTCGAAGGGGTACCGCACGCTGAACCTGTGGAACTACCGCTACGCCAACGTCGCCTCGTGGTTCACGCAGGACACGGTGAACATCGTCGAGTGGGGCGGCGTCGACGAGCACAACAAGAACCGGCGCGGCGTCGTCACGTTCGGCGACACCACCGATCCGGCCGCGGTGCCCGTGAGCGGCGGGGCCAGCTACGTCGGCGTGGTGCACGGCCGGTACGCGGCCAACGGCACCGACGATCCGGTGCCGTTCGTCGGCTCGGTGACGGTGACGGTGAACTTCACGACGCGCGCGGTCTCGGTGTCGATCCAGAACACGGTGCGCAACGACGGCAGCGGCGCTTCGGTGCCGCTGGTCTTCAGCGCCAGCCCGACGCTGGGCGCGGGCGGGAACGCGAACCACCTCACCGGCGTGGCGTCGGCCGGCAGCCTGAGCGGCGGCGTCGGCGGCCGCCTGTTCGGCCCGGTGGCCGGTGGCGGCAGCGGCACCGGGCCGGCCGAGATCGGCGGCACGTTCCAGCTCTTCAGTGCCGGCAGCAACGCGCTGGCCGTGGGCGGGTTCATCGCCCGCAAGCAGTAGAAGCGGTAGAAGCGCCGGCGGGCGGCGCGGGCCTGAAAAAAACAGGCCCGCGCGCGCCCCGCAAGGCGTCAGCCCCCGAACAGGCTCTTGTGCTGCTCGCGCAGCAGGTTCTTCTGCACCTTGCCCATCGCGTTGCGCGGCAGGTCGGGCACGACGAAGACGCGCTTGGGCACCTTGAAGTTGGCGATGCGCTGCTTCAGCGCCGCCAGGATCGCCTCGCCGTCGAGCGCGGCGCCGGGCCTGGCGACGACCGCAGCGACGCCGACCTCGCCGAAGTCGGGGTGCGGCACGCCGACGAGCGCGCTCTCGGCAACGCCTTCCATCTCGTTGATGAAGCCTTCGATCTCGGCCGGGTAGACGTTGTAGCCGCCGCTGATGATGAGGTCCTTGCTGCGGCCGACGATGGTGACGTAGCCGTCGGCGTCGATGCGGCCGACGTCGCCGGTCTTGAACCAGCCGTCGGCGGTGAACTCCTCGGCCGTCTTCTGGGGCATGCGCCAGTAGCCCGCGAAGACGCTCGGCCCCTCGACCTCGATGCCGCCGATCTCGCCGGCCGGCAGCGGCGCGCCCTTGTCGCTGCGCACGCGCACGCCCACGCCGGGCAGCGCCGGGCCCACCGTGCCGCCGCGGCGCGCGCTCTCGGGGCGGTAGGGGTTGCTGGTCAGCATCACCGTCTCGCTCATGCCGTAGCGCTCGAGGATCGTGTGGCCGGTGCGCTGCTGCCAGGCTTCGAAGGTCTCGATCAGCAGCGGCGCCGAGCCGCTGACGAACAGGCGCATGCGCGCGCACTGCTCGCGCGTCAACGCCGGTTCGGCGAGCAGCCGCACGTACAGCGTCGGCACGCCCATGAAGACGGTGGCCTCGGGCAGCCGGGCCGCCACGCCGCGCGGGTCGAAGCGGTTGAACCAGATCATGCGGCTGCCCGACAGCAGCGCGCCGTGGATGGCGACGAACAGGCCGTGCACGTGGAAGATCGGCAGCGCATGCACGAGCACGTCGTGGCCGCCGGCGCGGTTGACGCCGGCCCAGCCCCAGGCCTCGTGCAGCACCTGCGCGTTGGCCAGCAGGTTGCCGTGCGTCAGCATCGCGCCCTTGCTGCGGCCGGTGGTGCCGCTGGTGTAGAGGATCGCGGCGAGGTCGTCGGGCGCGGCGGGCACCGGCTCGTGGCGGTCGGCGTGGAACGCGGCGCGGTCCAGCAGCGTGCCGCTGCGGTCGTCGTCCAGCGTGTAGACGTGCTTCGTGCCGGCGTTGAACGCGGTGCGCGCCACCCAGCCGAAGTTGCGCTTGCTGCACACCACCACCGCCGGCTCGGCGTTGCCGATGAAGTAGGCGATCTCGGCTTCCTGGTAGGCAGTGTTCAGCGGCAGCACCACGTGCCCGGCGCGCAGCACGGCCAGGTACAGCATCAGCGCCTCGACGCTCTTGTCCACCTGCATCGCCACGCGCGAGCGCGGCGGCAGCGACAGCGAGGCCAGCAGGTTGGCCAGCATCGCGCTGCCGCGCTCGAGGTCGCCCCAGGTGTAGTGCAGCGGCGCCGGCGTGTCGGCGGTCTCGACGGCGATGCGCGCAAGGTCGGCCGGAAAGCCGGCGCGCAGCGCGGTGAAGAGGTTCATTTCCGGTCGGCCTCTTTCAGTCCAGCTTGGCGCCCGAGGACTTCACCACCTCGGCCCAGCGCTTCACCTCGGCGCTGACGAAGCGGCCGAAGTCGGCGCCCCACAGGTTGGGCGTCTCGGTGCCCAGCCCCACCCACGTGGTCTTCAGCTCCTCGCTGCCGAGCGCTTTCTTCATCTCGGCGGCCATCGCGTTCGTGGCCTCGGCCGGCGTGCCCTTGGGCGCCCAGATGCCGTACCAGGTGGAGACCTTGTAGGTCGGCACGCCGCTCTCGGCGGCGGTGGGCATCTCGGGGAAGGCAACAGCGCGCTTGTCGGCGGCCACCGCGATG
Organism: Rubrivivax sp.; assembly: GCA_016790425.1. GTDB lineage: Bacteria > Pseudomonadota > Gammaproteobacteria > Burkholderiales > Burkholderiaceae_C > Rubrivivax. The sequence continues at coordinate 34,311 of JAEUPF010000070.1, read as the reverse complement.
CCGCGCAGCCGGCCGCCGCGGATGTGGCCCGCCGAGGAGCCCAGGCCGTCGAACATCATGTCCACCTGGCCGGCGACGAGGTCCTGCAACGCCGGCCCGGCACCGCGGTAGGGGATGTGCGTGATGAAGGTGCCCGTCTGCAGCTTGAAGAGCTCGCCGGCCAGGTGGTGCGAGGTGCCGTTGCCGGCCGAGCCGTAGTTGAGTTTCGCCGGGTTCTTGCGGATGAAGGCCAGCAGTTCGGGCAGCGTCCTGGCCTGCACGCGCGTGGGGTTGACGACGATGACCTGCGGCACGCTGGACACCAGCCCCACCGGGACGAAGTCCCGCTCGATGTCGTAGTCGAGCTTGGGGTACATGCTGGGCGCGATGCTGTGGTGCACCGCGCCCATGAAGAACGTGTAGCCGTCGGGCGCGGCGCGCGCGGCGACGCCCGCCCCCAGCGTGCCGCCGGCGCCGCCCTTGTTGTCGATGACGAACTGGCGGCCGGTGTTCTTCGTCATCATCGCGAACAGCGGCCGCGCGAAGGCGTCGGTGCCGCCGCCCGGCGGGAACGGCACGACGATGGTCACCGGCTTTGCCGGCCACGCCGCCTGGGCGTTGGCAAACGGCGCGGCCAGCGTGGCGGCGGCACCGAGCAGCGCCTGGCGGCGGGAGAGTGCAAGGCGGCGGGTGAGTGCGGGGCGGTCAGGGCGCATGGGTCGATCTCCTTCGCGGCGGATGGTAGGCAGGCCGCGGCGCGCCGCCACCGCGGGAATGTCCCGTGGTGTCGCTGGCGGCGATGCCGGCCCGGCGCCGCCGGCAGAGGACTTCCTAGTCGAGCGCCGCGCCCGGCGGGTCTCGCGGCAGCGGCACCGAACGCAGCGGCGTCGACGCCAGCCCCACCGCGCCGGCGGCACCGCCTTCGGCAACCGGGCGCAGCGCGCGTTCGAGCGCCAGCAGCAGCCGGTGCCCGGGTGCCAGCGGCTCCTTCACCGGCAGCGTCGGCCACCACTCGGGCGGCTGCTCGAAGGCCACGGCCAGGAGTTCGTCGGTGCCGAACGGCGGCGCCACGCGCAACGGCGTCGCGGGCGAGGGCGTCTGGCGCACGGCATGCGCAGGGTGCCGCTGCGCCTCTTCGGCGTTGAACGGATAGAGCAGCGAGATGCGGCCCTCGGCATCGACGACGAGCACCAGCACGGCGGCTTCGCGCTCGGCGCGCAACGCGAGCGTGAACGTCTCGCCCTCGACGAAGGTGCCGCCGCGAGTGGCCGGCACCGGGTGCATGTCCAGCGCCATTCGTGCGCGGCCCGGGTGCACCGCCGCGGCCTGCAGCCGGCGCAGCCAGGCGGTGGCGACGAGGCGGCGGCGCACCTGCGCCGGGGCATCGCGGCGCGCCTGGAGCACGAGGTCGCCGGCCGGCGAGCGCAGCCGCCACGGCAGCGCTTGCGCTTCGAGCACGAGGTCGGCTTCGCCGCCTTCGGCATCGGTGCTGCCTTCGAGCGACGCGAGCCAGCGCACGCCGGTGAGGTCGCGCAGCTCGGCCGGCGGTTCGCGCAGGTCCGCCAGGCGCACGCGCAGCGCTCGCGCGGTGGCGCCGGGCGGCGTGAACGGCGCCGTGGCCGGTGCCGCGGGCGGCACGGCGTCGAAGACACGGGCGCGCGCCAGCTGCGTCGTGTCGTCGCGCGCCGGTGGCAGCGCCTGCGGCGCGTGCGGGTAGGCACGCCCGGCCATGAAGCGCTGCACGGCGGCGAAGAGCTCGCCGTGATCGACGGCGCCGTCGCGATTGGCGTCGATGTCGGGCAGGCGGCCGGTGAAGGCGCGCAGCAGCGCATCGGTGAGCGCGCCGTGCGGCCGGTTGTCCAGCGTCGGCAGTTTCGCCAGCGAGTCGCTGCCGATGTCCATCGCCGGCTCGCTGTCGCTGGCCGCGGCGATGTAGAAGATGTGCCGGTAGGGGTAGGGCTCGGGCTCGGGCCGTGCGGCGCGAATGCCCGAGCGTGTGGCCGCGCGTGTTGTTTCGGAGCCTGGGGCCGAACCGGCCGCCGCCGCGGCCGCTGCTGCGGGCGCGTCGCCGCCTGCGCTGCCCAGCGCCTCGATCGGCAGGTGACGCGGCCGCAGCCGCACGCCGCCGGGCAGCGCGCCGAGCATGCGCACGGCCTGCCCGGAGTAGCAGCTGTCGGAGACGACCAGCACCTGGCGACCGCCGGCGTCCAGCCGCGCCAGGCGCGGACGCAGGTCGCGCGCGCCGACGATGAGGCCGGCGGCGATCTCGGCCGGCGTGCCTTGCACGCGCACGTCGTGCGGCACGAAGGCGCCCGAGCTGTGCGGCAGCGGCAGGCTCAGCGTGCGGTCGCCGGCGCTGGTGCCGTGCCCGGAGAAGTAGATGAACAACTGGTCGCCGCTGGCGCTGGTGCGCTCGAGCTGCTCGATCGCGCCGAGGATCGCCTCGCGCGTGGCGGCGCGGTCGCGCAGCACCGTGATGTCGGCGCCCGCGAAGCCCCAGTGCTCGCGCAGCGCGGCCTGCATGGCGTCGATGTCGTGCGCCGGCCCTTCGAGCGTGGGAATGCGCTTGTCGGCGTACTGGCCGATGCCGACGAGCAGTGCCAGCCGGCGCGGCGCGGCCGCGGCGCCGCCCGCAGCGCCGATGGCCAGCGCCGCAGCGAACAGCAGTGTTGCTAATGAGCGAAGTGCAAGGAAGTGGTGTGGAGTTCTGCGCGTCACGTCGAGGAATGCGGCACCGGGGCTCGTCGCCGGAAGGACACCCGGCCTAGTATCCGCCGGTTGTGTCGCAGTCCTGGATGCACGTTTGTTGCCGATGACGAAAAAGTGCCTGCATCGCGTCGCCGACGCCTTGCAGCGCCGCTGGATCCTGTGCAGTGTGTGGTGGTGCGTGCTGGCAGCCTCGGTGCTGCTGCCGGCGATGGCGCAGGAGCGCCACGCGCTCATCATCGGCAACGCCGCCTATGCGCATGTCGAGCCGCTGCGCAACTCGGTCAATGACGCCGACCTGATCGCCCGCTCGCTCGGCCGCGTCGGCTTCAAGGTCACGCTGCTGCGCGACGCCACGCTGGCGCAGATGCAGAAGGCGACGGCCGAGTTCGGGCAGCGTCTGGCGCGCGGCGACATCGCCTTCGTCTACTTCGCCGGGCACGGCGTGCAGCACGCCGGCGAGAACTACCTGGTGCCGGTGGACGCGCAGATCGAACAGCCCGAGCAGCTGGCGGCGCGCGCCTTCGGCATCGGCCAGTTGTTCAAGGCGCTGCCGGCCGACGGCCGCTCGGCACACATCATCGTGCTCGACGCGTGCCGCAACAACCCGTTCGTCGGCCGCAGCCCGGCCTACTCGCGCGCCCTCGGCATCGCCCCCGGCAGCGAACGCGCCGAGCGCGGCGTCGTGCGCGACGAGGTGCCCGCGGGCCTGTCGCAGCTGGACAACGTGCCGGGCAACACGCTCATTGCCTACGCCACCTCGCCGGGCAAGGTGGCGCTGGACGGCAACGGCCGCAACAGCCCCTACGCCGAGGCGCTGGCCAGCGTCATCGGCGACGAAGGCCTGGAAGTCACCGCCGTCTTCCAGGAAGCCACGCTGCTGGTCAAGCGTGCCACGCGCTTCGAGCAGGAGCCGTGGATGAACTGGTCGCTCAACGAGCGCATCGTCCTGAAGCGCCGCAAGAGCAACAACGTGATCTTCTGAGGACCGCGCGGTCCTCGTTTCCTTTTCCCCCAACCCCCGGAGAACTTCCCCGATGAAGATGGCCCTTCCACGCCTCGCCGCCACCGCCTGCCTGGCCGCCGCCGGCGTCCTGCCGGCGCACGCCGTCGACCTCTTGCCGCGCGTGGGCGTGCAGCTCGGCAACGCCTACATGCTGGCCGGCGCCGAGTCCAACGGTCCCACCGGCGGCCTGTCGCTGGGCCTCACGGCCGCCGGCGAGCGCGTGTTCTTCGACGTCAACGTCGAGTCGCTGGCGATGGACATCCCCGGCGGCGGCGGCACGCTGGTCTCGGGCTTCCGCTCCGAGGTCGGCGCCACCGTCGGCGTGCACGTCTACGACGGCGTGGCGCTGATCGCCGGCTACCGGCGCGCCAACTACGGCGAAACGGTCGGCTCGGGCAAGCTCGCCAACAACAGCGGCCCGTTCCTCGGCGTCAACTTCCCCGAGCTGCGGCTGGGCTCGTCGAACCGCGACATCCTCTCGCTGTCGCTGGCCGTGCAGCGCAACACCTACGAGTCGCGGACCAACCCGCTGCCCAACGACTCCGACGTCGGCTTCAGCATCCGCCTGGGCTACCGCAAGGCCGGCAGCCCGCACTCGTTCGGGCTGCGCTACCAGGGCTTCGGCTCGGCGCAGTTCGACGAGAGCATCACGACGCTGCAGTACTCGTACGTGTTCGGCAGCTTCTGAGCGCGAAGCGGCGCGCGGCGCGCGGGCGGCGCCTACTCGATCACCTTGACGAGCTGGCCCGGCCGCGGCTCGCGGCCCCCGGCCGCCGTGGCGGCGCCGGCGGCGCCTTCGGAGTGATAGGCGCCGTTGAGCAGGCGCAGCTGCTGCTCGGGCAGCTCGGTGATCGGTGAACTGCGCGCCAGCTGCGCGAAGCCGCCGGCCGGGAACGGCACCAGCTTCACGCGCCAGGGCTTCGCCGCCGCGCGGTCGGCCGCGGCGAGCGGCCGGAAGCTCGATTCGGCTTCGCGCAACGCCGCGCGCGAGCGCTGCATCGCCTGCGCGTCGCGCGCCAGCCATTGCAGCAGGAACATGCGGCCGGCGGGGCCGCTGGCAACGGTGGCCTCCAGCGCCGACACCTGCCCCTGCGCGTTGCGGCGCTGGCCGGAGAAGTGCGAAGCCTGCAGGCCGCCGGCCAGCGGCACCGGCTCGAAGCGGCCATCGCTCGCGCCGAGCGCGCGCAGCAACGCCTGCGGGTCGCTGCTGCCCACCTTCTTCACCACTTCGTCGGGGATCAGCTTCATCACCAGCGCCGCGTCGCCGGCGCCGCTCATCAGCACCAGCTGCTCGGCCTCGTTGCCGATGCGCCAGCCCTGCGGCGCCGTGAGGGCGATCCCCAGCGGCTCGTGGAAGAACTGGCGGCCGCGCACCACGCCTTGCTCGCGGCTGTCGCCGAAGGTGATGCCCTCGATGGCCTTGAGGTAGCGCATGCGGCCTTCGTCGTCCCACGCCGCCGTGCCCGGCGTGGCCGCCAGGCGCTCGGCAATGCCGCGGATGGACGCCAGGCGCTGGTCGTTGCTCGGGTGCGAAGCGAGCCAGCCGCCGCCTTCGGGTGCGGCGCGGCCGGCGGCGCGCGCGGCGTCGGCGGCGTAGCGCTCCTGGTCCTTCAGCACCTGGATCACGTCGATCATGCTGGTGGGGTTGAAGTGCACGCGCGCCAGGTACTGCGCGCCGAGTTCGTCGGCCTGCAGTTCCTGCTCGCGGCCGTACTTGGCGATGTGGCCGGCGGCCAGCGTCTGGCCGATGTCGCCGGCGGCCTGACCGACGCCGAAGATCGACCCGATCACCACCGCGCCGAGCACCGCCAGGCCGGCGCGCTGCTGCTGCGTGGCGCGCTGCGCGCCATGGCGCGCCGTGACGTGGCCGATCTCGTGGCCGATGACGCCGGCGAGGTCGGCCTCGCTGTCGAGATAGGCCATGATGCCGCGCGTCACGTAGACGTAGCCGCCGGGCAGCGCGAAGGCGTTGACCTCGTCGCTGTCGAGCACCGTGAAGGTCCACTTCAGCTCCTTGCGGTGCGACTGCGACGCCAGCTTCTGGCCGAGGCTGTTGACGTAGCCTTGCAGGGCCGTGTCGGTGACGACGCTGTAGGCCTGCAGCACCTCCTTGTGGGCCTTGGCCCCTTCGGCGATCTCGTCCTGCTCGGTCATCACCGAGCGTTCGGTCTGCCCGGTGACGGGGTTTCGCACCGGCGTGCCGCAGGCGGCCAGCGCCAGCGCGAGAACGAGCGAACGGACGAGGGAGTTGCGCAGCACGTTCATCGGCGTGGCTCCTGGCGAAATGGCGCGAGAGGTTAGCGCAGGCGTTCTGCCGGCGCCCTGTTCGGGCGGGTGGCTCGGCGGGCGCGGCAAACGGCGCGCCTTCTGCACCGCCCGCAGCGGCGCCAAAATGCCTTCGTGAACCACTTCGCCCACACCGCGCCTGCCGCGCCCACCGCGCCCACCGCCGCGCCGCCGGCGAGCCTGGAGCTCGATGCCGCGCGGGTGCTCGAACTGGCCGCCAAGAGCCTGTTCGACGTCTTCAACAACACGGCGATGGGCACGATGGTGGTCGACCGCGGCCACCGCATCGTCTGGATCAGCGAAGGCTACAAGCGCTTCCTGCCCGCGCTCGGCCACGCCGAGGCCGACTTCGTCGGCCGGCGCGTCGAGGAGGTGGTGCCCAACACGCTGATGGGCCAGGTCATCGAGAGCGGGCAGCCGATCCTCGTCGACCTGCTGACGAACCAGGCCGGCACGTTCCTCGTCAGCCGGCTGCCGCTGCGCAACGACGCCGGCGCCGTGATCGGCGCCGTGGGCTACGTGCTGCTCGACCACCCCGAGACGACGATGCAGCCGCTGCTGGCGAAGTTCGCGCAGCTGCAAGGCGAACTCGACGCGGCGCGGCGCGAGATCGCCCGGGCGCGGCGGCCGAAGTACAGCATCGCCAGCTTCATCGGCGCCAGCGCACAGGCGCTCGAAGTCAAGCGGCTGGCGCGCCGCGCCGCCCTCACCGACAGCCCCGTGCTGCTGCTGGGCGAGACGGGCACCGGCAAGGAGCTGCTCGCGCACGGCATCCACGCCGCCGGCCGCCGCGCCGCGCGGCCGCTGGTGAGCGTGAACATCGCCGCCGTGCCCGACACGCTGCTCGAAGCGGAGTTCTTCGGCGTCGCCCCCGGCGCCTACACCGGCGCCGAACGCAAGGGCCGCGACGGCAAGTTCAAGCTGGCCGACGGCGGCACGCTGTTCCTCGACGAGATCGGCGACATGCCCGCCCCGCTGCAGGCCAAGCTGCTGCGCGCCTTGCAGGAGCAGGAGATCGAGCCGCTGGGCAGCAACCGCGTCGAGCGCGTCGACGTGCGCGTCATCGCCGCCACCAGCCGCGACCTGGCCGCGATGGTCGGCGAAGGGCGCTTCCGCGCCGACCTCTACTACCGCCTCAACGTGCTGCCGATCACCGTGCCGCCGCTGCGCGAGCGGGTGGCCGACGTGGAGGCGCTGGTCGAGACGCTGGCCGAGGACATCGCACGCCGCAGCGGCCTGCCGGCCAAGCCGCTGGCGCCCGAGGCGCTGGAGCTGCTGGCGCGGCAGCCGTGGCCGGGCAACGTGCGCGAGCTGCGCAACACGCTCGAGCAGGCGACGCTGATGACCGACGAGACGCCGCTGGAGCCGCGGCACTTCGAGGCGGCGCTGCGGCTGGTGCCGGGTGCTGCCGCGCCGGTGGCTGCGGGCGCCACGAGCGGCGCGGGTGCCGCGCCCGACCCGGCTGCCGGCGCTGCAGCCCGCTTCGCGGCAGCGGCAGGCGGTTCTGCAGCCGGCTCTGCCGCGGGCGGTACGAACGGTCGCACCAGCGGCAGCACCAACGGCGGTACCAGCGGCAGCGCTAACGGCAGCACCAGCGGCAGCGCCAGCGGCAGCACCAGCGGCAGCACCAGCGGCAGTGCCAACGGCAGTGTGGCGAGCACCTCGTTGCCGCCGCCTCAAGGTGGCGCCGTTCGCCCGCTTCCCGAGCGCGTGGCCGAGCTGGAGCAGCAAGCGCTTGCCGAGGCGCTGGCGGCAACGCGCGGCAACCGTGTCGCCGCGGCGCGGCTGCTGGGCATCTCGCGCGCGGCGTTCTACGACAAGCTGGCGCGCTGGCCGGAGATCGACAAGCGGTTGCGCTGAAGCCGCTGCCCCAGCCACCCGAGGCAACTGCCATGAACACTGCCACCCGACCTTCGAGGCCTGCCTTCGTCCTGGTGCACGGCGCCTGGGGCGGTGCCTGGGTCTGGCGGCGCGTGCTCGGGCCCTTGCGCGCCGCGGGGCATGAGGTGCACGCCGTCACGCTCACCGGCGACGGCGAGCGCGCGCACCTGCGCCACGCCGGCATCGGCCTGGCCACGCATGTCGCCGACGTGCTGGGGCTCGTGCAAGCCGAGGAGCTGGACCGCTTCGTGCTCGTGGGCCACAGCTACGGCGGCATGGTGATCACGGCGGCGGCGGCGGCGCTGGCCGAACGCGGCGTGCGGCTGCGCGCGCTCGTCTACGTCGATGCGATGGTGCCGCTGCCCGGCGAGTCGTGGGCGAGCCACCACGCGCCGGAGGTCGTTGCGTCGCGCCTGGCTGCTGCGGCGGCACACGACAACGCGCTGCCGCCACCCGACGCAGCGGGCTTCGCGCTGGCCGAGGCCGATGCGCAATGGCTGGCGCGGCGGCACGTGAACCACCCGTTCGGCATGTACCGCGAGCCGGTGCGGTTCGATGCCGCGGCGCTGGCTTCAGTGCCGCGCTGGTTCGTCGACTGCACCTCGCCCGCCTATCCCACCATCGCGCCGATGCGCAAGCGCGTGCGCGAGCAGCCCGGCTGGACGGTGCGCGAGATCGCGACCGGGCACTTTCCGATGGTCAGCGAGCCGGCGCAGCTCGTGCGCCATCTGCTCGACGCGGCGGCCTGAGGGCGTCCGGTTTTCAGTCATTTCGCCTGCCAGTCGGTCACTGCGTCATTCCAAGGCGTGCAGGCCGGTCCTCGATCCACGTCGTTGCGCGCTGATCGAGCCGCGGAAGGAAGCTCCGGACTGGCCTACGGTCAGGGTTTGCACCAACTCTGAGCAAACTGGCACGGCCGTTGCGCCATGACGAACCATCCGTTCGATCCTGTCCGAATCCCATACACCCGGAGGACTCCGATGCCCCGTACGTCGCAACCGACCCGCCGCCAGGCCCTGGCCACCGCTGCCGCGCTCGGCGCCAGCACGCTGCCGCTGGCCGCCTTCGCCCAGGGCAGGGGCAACATCAAGATCGCCGTCATCCAGAGCAAGACCGGCCCGCTGGAGGCCTATGCGAAACAGATGATCGTCGGCTTCATGATGGGTCTGGAGTACGCCACCGGCGGCACGATGGCGGTGGCCGGCCGCAAGCTCGTGGTCATCGAGAAGGACGACCAGGGCAAGCCCGACGTGGGCAAGGCGGCGCTCGCGGCGGCCTACGGCGACGACAAGGTCGACATCGCGGTGGGCCCCACCGCCAGCCCCGTGGCGCTGGCCATGCTGCCGGTGGCCGAGGAGTACAAGAAGATCCTGCTCGTCGAGCCGGCGGTCGCTGACAGCATCACCGGCGACAAGTGGAACAAGTACATCTTCCGCACCGGCCGCAACAGCAGCCAGGACGCGGCGGCCAACGCCGCGGCGCTGGACCAGCCGGGCGCGGTGATCGCCACGCTCGCCAACGACACCGCCTTCGGCCGCGACGGCGTGAAGGCGGCCAAGGAGTTCACCAAGAAGGCGAAGTTCGTCCACGAGGAATACCTGCCCACCGGCACCACCGACTTCACCGCCGGCCTGCAGCGCATCATCGACAAGCTGAAGGACCAGCCGGGCAAGAAGTACCTCAGCGTGGGCTGGGCCGGCAGCCCGACGCCGTTCCCGAAGATCGCCGACATGGAGCTCGAGAAGCGCTTCGGCATCAAGCTCGCCACGGGCGGCAACATCCTGCCGGCGATGGTCGCGTACAAGAACTTCGAGGGCATGGAGGGGGCGCTGTACTACTACTTCGGCATCCCGAAGAACCCGGTCAACGAGTGGTTCGTCGCCAACCACTACAGCAAGTTCAAGGCGCCGCCCGACTTCTTCACCTGCGGCGGCATGAGCGCGGCGATCGCGGTCGTCGAGGCGCTCAAGAGGACCAAGGGCGACACCGGGACCGACAAGCTCATCGCGACGATGGAAGGGATGAGCTTCGAGACCCCGAAGGGCAAGATGACCTTCCGCAAGGAAGATCACCAGGCGATGCAGGACATGTTCCATTTCCGCATCAAGAACGACCCGGCCTTCGCCTGGGGCGTGCCCGAGCTGGTGCGGGTGATCCCGGCTTCCGAGCTGCAGATCCCGATCCGCAACAAGCGCTGATCGACGCCAAGCGAATGGACGGCGGCGCGTGCTGACCCGCGCGCGTCGCCGGCGGCGCCATGCTCGAGACCCGCGACCTCACCATCCGTTTCGGTGGCCACGTGGCCGTCGATCACGTATCGTGCTCGTTCGAGCCCGGCACGCTGACGGCCATCGTCGGCCCCAACGGCGCGGGCAAGACGACCTACTTCAACCTCATCTCGGGGCAGCTGCCGGCGAGCGAGGGCCGCGTGCTGCTGCAAGGCGAGGACATCACGAGGCTGCCGGCACCGCTGCGCACGCGCCGCGGCCTGGGCCGGGCGTTCCAGCTGACGCAGCTCTTCCCGCACCTCACCGTGCGCGAGAACGTTCGCCTGGCGATCCAGGCGCGCGAGACCGGGCGCGCCGGCGGCCTGGCGGGGCTGGACTTCTTCCGCGTCTGGCTCGACCGCAAGGCGTGGATCGACGAAGCCCAGGCGCTGCTCGAACGCGTGCGCCTGGCCGCCGTTTCCGGCGCCGCCGCCGCCAGCCTGCCGCACGGCGACCAGCGCAAGCTCGAAGTGGCGATGCTGATCGCCCTCGACCCGAAGGTCTTCATGTTCGACGAGCCCACCGCCGGCATGAGCGTCGACGACGTGCCGGTGATCCTCGACCTCATCCGCGAGCTGAAGCAGCGCCGCGACGTCGCGGTGCTGCTCGTCGAGCACAAGATGGACGTGGTGCGCGAACTGTCCGACCGCATCATCGTGCTGCACAACGGCCAGCTCGTCGCCGACGGCGAGCCGGCGGCGGTGATCGCCTCGCCGGTGGTGCAGCAAGCCTATCTCGGCATGGCGGCGGAGGAGCCGGCATGACGGTGAACGCGGCCGCGGCGGCGGCGACGGTGCCCGCGCTGCTCGAACTGCAAGGCGTGCAGACGCACATCGGCGCGTACCACATCCTGCACGGCGTCGACTTCGCCGTGCCCGAAGGCGAAGTGACGGTGCTGCTCGGCCGCAACGGCGCCGGCAAGACGACGACGCTGCGCACGATCATGGGCCTGTGGCAGGCCAGCGCCGGCGAGATCCGCTTCCGCGGCCAGCCGGTGCAGCGCCTCACGACGCCCGAACTGGCGACGATGGGCATCGCCTACGTGCCCGAGAGCATGGGCATCTTCAGCGACCTCACCGTGAAGGAGAACATCGTGCTCGCGGCGCGTTCGGCGCGCCATGCCGGCGAGCTCGACACCGAACGGCTCGAGTGGATCTTCGGCCTCTTCCCGGCGCTGAAGAAGTTCTGGCTCTACCCGGCGGGCAAGCTCTCCGGCGGGCAGAAGCAGATGCTCGCCGTGGCGCGCGCCATCTGCGAACCGCGTGCGCTGATCCTCATCGACGAGCCGAGCAAGGGCCTGGCGCCTTCGATCATCCAGAACCTCATCGGCGCCTTGCGCGAACTGAAGCGCCAGCGCACGACCATCCTGCTCGTCGAGCAGAACTTCCACATGGCGCGCTCGCTCGGCGACACCGCGGCGGTGATGGACGACGGCCGCGTCGTGCACCGCGGCACGATGGCCGAACTGGCCGCCGACGAAGCGCTGCAGCACAAGCTGCTGGGCCTTTCGCTGGGGGCGCACGCATGAACGGCACCGCCACCGCGGCCGCTGCGGCGGCGCCCGCCGCTGCGGCCATCCCCGAGGCTCGATTCGACTGGAAGCCGATCGTGCTGCTCGTGGCCGTCATGGCCGCCGCGCTGCCGGCGATGGGAAACGGCGCCACCTGGCTCACGCTGACGGTGGCCGGCCTCGCGATGGGCCTCATCGTGTTCGTCATCGCCTCCGGGTTGACGCTGGTGTTCGGGCTGATGGACGTGCTGAACTTCGGGCACGGCCTGTTCATCGCGCTCGGCGCCTACATGGCCACGAGCGTGATGGCGGCCTTCGCTGCCGATGACGGCGGGGCGCCGGTGCTCGGCGTCTTCGCCTCGATGACCGTGGCGATGGCCGTGGCCGGCGCCATCGGCTGGGCCTTCGAGCGGGTGATCGTGCGGCCCGTGTACGGCCTGCACCTGAAGCAGATCCTCATCACGATGGGCGGCATGATCGTCGGCGAGGAGCTGATCAAGGCGATCTGGGGCCCGCTGCAGATCGCGCTGCCCTTGCCCGCCGTGCTGCGCGGCTCCTGGATCTTCGGCGCCGGCGGCGAAGCGGCGATCGAGAAGTACCGCGTGCTGGCCGCCGCCATCGGCCTCGTCGTCTTCGCCGCACTCGTCTTCACGCTCAACCGCACGAAGATCGGCTTGCTCATCCGCGCCGGCGTGCAGGACCGCGAGATGGTCGAGGCGCTCGGCTACCGCATCCGCCGGCTCTTCGTCGGCGTCTTCGTCGCCGGCTCGGCGCTGGCCGGGCTGGGCGGCGTGCTGTGGGCGTTCTACCAGCAGAGCGTCATCCCGCAGATCGGCGCCCAGGTCAACGTGCTGATCTTCATCGTCATCATCATCGGCGGCCTCGGCTCGACGCTCGGCTGCTTTGTCGGCGCGCTGCTGGTGGGGCTGATGTCCAACTACATCGGCTACCTCGAGCCGAAGGTGGCGCTGTTCTCCACCATCGGCCTGATGGTGGCGGTGCTGCTGTGGCGGCCGCAGGGGTTGTACCCGGTGGCCAACCGCTGAGCAGGAACGGGGCAATCATGCTCGACCGCCTGCTCTCGCACGACCGCCCCGGCCACCGCGCGCTGGCGCTGATGCTGGTGGCCATCGTGCTGGCACTGGCCTTCGCGCCGTTCCTGTTCCCCGGCGCGAAGGCGCTGTCGGTGGCGGCGAAGATGCTCGTCTTCATCCTGCTCGTGGCCAGCTTCGACCTGCTGCTGGGCTACACCGGCATCGTCAGCTTCGCGCACACGATGTTCTTCGGCATCGGCGCCTACGGCATCGGCATCGCCAGCACCCGCATGGGCGAAGGCTACGCGGCCCTCTTCGCCGGGCTCGCCGCGGCGCTGGCGGTGTCGCTCGTGCTGTCGCTGGTGATCGGCTTGTTCTCGCTGCGCGTGAAGGCGATCTTCTACGCGATGATCACGCTCGCCGTCGCCGCGGCGTTCCAGACGCTGGCGTCGCAGCTGTCGGACTTCACCGGCGGCGAGGACGGCATCACCTTCAAGAACCCGGCGCCGTTCGCGCCTTCGTTCGAGTGGGCGCTGGGCGAGCGCTTCGTCCTCGACGGCAAGATCCTCACCTACTACCTGCTGTTCTTCGCGGTGGCGGCGCTGTTCCTCGTGCTGCTGCGCATCGTCAACTCGCCGTTCGGGCGCGTGCTGCAGGCGATCCGCGAGAACGACTTCCGCGCCGAGGCGATCGGCTACCGCACGGTCGTGTACCGCACGCTGTCCAACGTCCTTTCGGCGCTGTTCGCCACCCTGGCCGGCGCGCTGCTGGCGCTGTGGCTGCGCTACGTGGGGCCGGACACGACGCTGAGCTTCGAGATCATGCTCGACATCCTGCTCATCGTCGTGATCGGCGGCATGGGCACGATGTACGGCGCGGTCGTCGGCGCGGCGCTGTTCGTGCTGGCGCAGAACTATCTGCAGGACCTGCTCAAGCTCGGCGCCGGCGTGCTCGAGGGCGTGCCGGTGCTCTCGGTGCTCGTCAATCCCGACCGCTGGCTGCTGTGGCTGGGCCTGCTCTTCGTGCTCTCGGTGTACTACTTCCCCACCGGCATCGTCGGGCGCCTTCGCCTGATGGCGCTCGTGCGCAAGGGCGGTCGATGAACGCGGTGCCGACCTCGAACTACGTCGCCTGCGCCGGGCGCGAGATCCACTTCATGGACTGGAGCGCCGGCAACGGCGCAGCCGACGGCGAAACGGTGATCGCGTGGCACGGCCTGGCGCGCACCGGGCGCGACATGGACGCCATTGCCGCGCACCTGGCGCAGCGCTACCGCGTCATCTGCCCCGACACGCTGGGCCGCGGCCTCAGCCAGTGGAGCCCCGACCCGGCGAACGAATACTGCCTCGCCTTCTACGAGAAGACGGCCGTGGCCTTGCTCGACCACCTGGGCGTGCGCGAGTGCCACTGGCTCGGCACGTCGATGGGAGGCGCCATCGGCCTGAAGGCGGCCGCCGGCGCGCTGCGCGGCCGCATCAAGCGCCTGGTGCTCAACGACATCGGCCCCGAGCTGGCCGCAGCGGCGGTGCAGCGCATCCGCAGCTACGCCGGCAGCCCGCCGTCGTTCGCCACGGTGAGCGAGCTCGAGGCGTACTTCCGCACCGTCTACAAGCCCTACGGGTGGCTGTCCGACGCGCAGTGGCGGCTGCTCACCGAGAGCAGCACGCGCCGCCTGCCCGATGGCCGCGTGACGCCGCACTACGACCCGGCGATGGTGCAGCAGTTCATCCACCACCCCGACGACTACCGCCAGTGGGACGCGTGGGACTCGCTGGCGCTGCCGGTGCTGTGCCTGCGCGGCGAGACGAGCGACCTGCTGCTGCCCGAGGTGGCCGAGGCGATGCGCTCGCGCGGCCCGCGCGCCGTCGTCGTCACGATCCCCGGCTGCGGCCACGCGCCGGCGCTGAACACGCCCGAACACTTCGCGCTCGTCGAGCGCTTCCTTGCCGCCTGAACTGCAGAGAAAGAAGGAGACGACCTTGACCCAGACGACGAAGGCACGCTCGCTCGCGCGCCTGCTGGCCGCACCGTTGACGGCCATCGGCCTGGCCTGCGCGGCGCTCGCGCACGCCGCCGGCACGGTGGGCACCACCTTCCCCGCCGGCTTCCCCGCGATCGAGGACGCGTCGCTCGCCAGGCCCGTCATCGGCTTCGGCGGCGCCGGCCCGGTGAGCCGCGTGCCGGTGATCTTCCTGCACGGCAACAACGACACACCGTTCCCCACCGCGTGCAACCCGGTCTATGGCCACATCCAGCGCCTGGCGCAGTACCTGGCCGACAACGGCTATTCGCCGAGCGAGCTGTGGGCTCTGGGCTACCAGGGCGACCGCTGCGACGTCAACGGCGACCAGACCTTCCGCTCGCGCATCTCGCACAGCAACCAGGCCAACGTGCCCGACCTGCGCCGCTTCGTGCGCGAGGTGCTGAAGTACACCGGCGCGAAGCAGGTGGACATCGTCGGCCACAGCCTGGGGGTGACGCTGGCGCGCGAGTGGATGCGGCAGGACCTCGCCTACCCGGTGGTGCGCCGCTTCGTCGCCATCGACGGCCCGAACCACGGCATCATCAGTTGCAGCCCTGACCCGGCGAACTACTTCCAGCTGCCGGGGCAGGGCGCGTTCATGCCCTCCAGCGAGGTGTGCCAGGAACTCGGCTCGCCCGACACGCCGTTCCTGCGCCTGCTCAACGGCCCGGGTGGCTTGTTCGAAGCGCTGCCGCTTTCGACGCTCGTCATCCGCAACGGCGACGCGAGCTTCGTCTACATGCCCGTGCAGGACGGTTTGATCCCGCCGGTGCCGGCGATCGATTCGTACGGCAAGCCGACCGACTTCTCCCAGAGCCCGAAGCTCAAGGGCGCGCGCGACCTCGTCCTCACCGGCCAGGGCGCTTTCGACCCGCTGCTGCGCACGGGGCACCTGGGCATCCTGAATTCCCCCGCCGCGTGGCAGGCGACGCTCGAGTTCCTGAGCGGACGCGGCCACCGCTGAGAAGGCGCCGCGCCGCGGCCCGGCCGCGCTCAGCGCGGATCGGGCACGTAGCCGGGGAACGGCTCGGGAACCACCGGCAGCGGCCGGCGCGGGGGCGGCCAGATGCCTGCCGCGGCCAGGTTGGCGTGGCTGTCGTAGCGGATCTGCACCACCTCGGCCGGGTTCGCGCTGGCGCGCTCGAACGATGTGCGGCCGATCGGCGAGTACTCGCGCTCGCCGTGGCCGGTGCCCAGGCGTTCGTCGCGCGCGGGTGCCGCCGCAGCGGGTGCATGCGCAGGCGCCGGCGCGCCGGCGGCCGCGTTCTCGGCGGCGCGCGTTGCGCCCGTACCACCGGCGCTGCCACCGCTGTCGCCACGGCCCTCGCGGCTGTCACTGCCGCCGCTGCGGCCGCCTTCGCCGCGGCCCCTGGACGAGTACGGCACCGCCTCGAACGGCGCCGGCCTCGGTGCGCGTTCGCGGAAGACCGCGATGCCGACCACGCCCACGTTGTGCGGCCGCTCGGTGCGCGCCGCGTATGAGTCGGGCAGGGCCGTGAAGTAGAACGCCGCCGCCTCGGCGTCGCTCTTGCGCCAGCCGGTGATGTCGGCGGTCTGCCAAGGCGCCAGCACGTAGCCGGTCTGGCCGGTGGCCGCGGTTTCGCCGGTGACGGCGTTGACGCCGTCCACCGACAGCACGACGAGCACGCGGCCGCCGCTGCGGTTGCTCAGGCGCACCGCGTAGCGCTCACCGGGCCGGCCGGCGACGTACGCGGTGCCGCGGTGGCGCACCTCGGGCAGCGTCTCGCCGCTGCCCCGCTCGACGATCTGCATCTGCACCAGTTGCCCGGCCGCGTTCGCGCTCGGCCAGGCGCAGCCGCCGGCGGCAACCGCCAGGGCAGCAGGAAGCAGGAAGAGGAAGCGGCGGCGATCGGCCATGTCGGGCTCCAAAAGGGTCGGGACATGGCTGATACGGCCGAGCCGGGCCGGCGGGGTGAACCGGCCGGCGGCCGATCAGGAGAAGTGCAGCCCCGGCACGCGCAGCCAGGGCAGGCACTCGGCGCCGGTGTCCAGCCGCTCGCGGCTGACGGCGGCCACGTCGCGCAGGATCTGCGCCACGTTGCCGGCGATCATCGTCTCCGACAGCGCCGCGCCGACGCAGCCGCCTTCGATGAGGAAGCTGTTCTTGATGACGCCGGAGAAGTCGCCATTGGGCGCCGGCGAGCCCATCGACAGGCGGTCGACGAGCGCGCCGCGCTCGACGGCGGCCGTCATCTCCGCCAGCGGCGTGGTGCCCGCCGCGAGTTCCCAGCCCGAAGCGGCCAGCGGCCGGTGCGGCAGGCCGGTCTTGCGGCTGCCGTACAGGCTGGGCGCGAGCTGCGTCAGACGGCCGGCGTCGAGCAGCGTCGCCGCCGGCGCGACGAAGGCGTCGGCCGTCAGCGGCACGCAGCCGGGCGCGTCGTAGCGACTTTGCAGTGTCAGCAGCGGGCTGGCGATGAGGTCGCCGACGCGCTCGCGGTACAGCGAGCTGCCGTCGATGAGCGGCCCGTCGCCCAGCTGCTGCATCAGCCAGCCGAGGAGGTCGTTGACGGCGGCGGGCGTGAACAGCACGTCGCCGACGAAGCGCTCGGCCAGCGGCCGCGTGCGCACCTGGCGCGTGAGCGCGCGCATCATCGTCTCGGCACCGAAGCGCGCCGGCACGCCGGCCAGCGAGTCGGCCTGGCCGCCGGCGTAGTTGAACGAACTGGCCTGGCCGCCCTCGCGCGCCAGGCCGAAGACGCCGAACTCGTACCAGCCGAGGTCGCAGGCGAGGTCGCTGCCGCCGCTGGTCAGCGTGCGCTGGCGCAGATGCATGTGCGCCGCCAGCGCTTCCTCGATCATCATCGAAGGCGTCTCGCGCGAGCGCCACTCCAGCAGCGCGCGCGCCGCGCCGGTGATCTCGGCGGCGTCGCCTGCGCGCGGCCCTTGCTCGAAGCGCCCGCGCTGGCCGGCCGACAGCGCGTTCGCCTGGTCCTGCGGCGCGGCGAGCGTGGAGCGCCACAGTTCCTCGACGAGCGCGGCGACGCCGGCGTCGCTCGCGTCGCTGCCTTCGCTGGCCGCGCGGCGCCCGTCCTTGATGCCCACCAGCGCCAGCTTGTGCTTCTCGCCGCTGCGCAGCAGGCTCGCCTCGTTGTGGGCGATGTTCACCTCGCGGCGCAGCGTCTGCGTCACCGTGGCCAGCGCCGCGTCGAAGCCGCGCTCGCGCAGGCGTTGCAGCGCGGTCTCGGCGATGCCATCGACTTCGAGCGTCATGGTCGGGTCCGCCTGGTGCTCGTGCTCATTGCCCGCCGACGTGCGCCAGCGCGCGCAGCGCCGGGCCGCCCACCGAAACGACCATCGGCTGCTTCTTGCCGCAGTAGCCGTTGCAGCTCCACTCCATCTCGTTGCCCACGGCATCGACGCTTTGCAGCACCTTCAGCGCCGAGCCCGAGACGGTGGTGTCACGCACGGCGCGGCCGATCTTGCCGCCCTTGATCTCGTAGGCGAGGTTGATGCCGAACATGAACTCGGTCGTCGAGTCGGCCTGGCCGTTGCTCGTCTTCAGGAGCAGGTAGCCGTCGTCGACGCCTTCGATCATCTGCTGCATCGTCGAAGTGCCCGGCAGGATGGCGGTGTTGCGCATGCGCACCAGCGGCTCGTCGTCGGGCGCGTAGGCGCGCGCGTTGCCGCTGGGCGCCAGGCCCATGCGCGCCGCCGTCTCGCGGCTGTGCATGAACTCGCGCAGCACGCCGCGCTCGATCATCGTCACGTCGCGCGCCGGCGTGCCTTCGTCGTCGGCGTACACCGGCACCATCAGCTCGCGGCCCTCGTGGTGGTGCGCCAGGTCCGCCATCGTCACCAGTTCGCTCGCCACCGGCTTGCCGGCGAGGTCGGCGGTGACGGCGCCGGAGAGCACCGAGTCGGCCTCGCACGGGTGGCCCATCGCCTCGTGCGCCAGCATGCCGGCCAGTTCTGGCGCCATCACCACGCGGCGCAGGCCGCCCTGCGCCGGCACCGCCTGGCGCTTGGCCAGCAGGTGCTCGTACAGCGCATCGAGCCTGGGGCGGAACGCAGCCAGCGACCAGTCGATGTCGGCCAGGCTGCCGATGCCCGAGACGATCTCGGTCAGCTCCAGCGGCCGGCCTTCGGCATCTTCCATCACCAGCGTCACGTAGGCGGCGGCGCGCTGGATGCGTGCCAGCGCACGGCCGCCGTCGGCGCTCTCGAGCTGCTTGATGTGGTGCTCGTCGGTGGCCATCAGCCGCGTGCTGCGCAGGCCGGCGTAGGCCTTCATGCAGTGCGCGTGCAGCGCCGCCAGGCGCTCGATGGTCTGCTGCGCGGGCAACTCGGGCCCGCCGTGCGCGGCCTGTTCGCCGACGTGGATGTCGCCGGGCAGCGCCAACGTGCGCCGGCCGCCGAAGACGGCCATCGCGCCGGCGTTGTCGCGCGCCTCGCGCTGCACGCGCTGGAGGGCGGCGGCGTCGTCCTGCGGCGCCGAGGCGAAGCCCCAGTAGCCTTCGCGGTAGGCGCGGGCGCTGACGCCGCCTTGCACGCTGCGCAGGTTGGCCGCGAGGTTGCCGTCGACCATTGCGAGCCGGGTCTTGCGCAGCTCGTGGCGGCGCGTCTCGAGGTAGCTGGTGCTCATGGCGGTGGCGGCGGGTGGCCGCCCGGGCGGGAACGGTCGGCGGATGCTACGGGGATTCGCCGCGCCGGCATGCAGCCCCGCGCCAATGCCCGCGCGGCGCCGCGGGGCGCGAGTGCAAGAATCGACGCATGCGTCCTGCGGGCTTCGGATGGATCGGCTGGCTGCTGGCCGGCGCCCTGCTCGCCGCCGGCGGCTCGCTGCTCATCGCGCTGCGCGCCTACGACGAGCAGCGCGCGCGCTTCGAGACCGACGCGCGCATCGTGCACCGCGTGCTCAGCCAGCGCGTCGTGCAGCATGACGCGATCCTGGCCACGCTGGCACTGCTGCAGCCGGCCCTCGAGGGACGCGACGCGCCCGAGCAGCGGCTGACCGCGCTCTACCCGCAGGTGCTGCGGGTGCTGCGCCGCACCGGCAGCGAGCCTTGGTCCGGGGTGACCGTCGCCGAGGCGGCAGCCCTGGCGGCCGCCGAGACGGCCTCGCGCGGCGCGGCGCGCCCGGCGCTCGGTCCGGTGGAGTTGCCGCGCGGCCGCTATTGGCTGGTGCGAGCGGCCGAGCCCTCGAGCTACGCGTTGCAGATCGACCTTGCGGCGTTGCCCCCGGTCGGCGAGGGGCCGGTGGCGGCGCCTGCGGCGGCGGCCGTCGCGCTGGCGCACGGCGGGCAGCGCTTCGTGCTGCAGCCGGGCAGGTCTGCCGATGCGGCCGATGCAGCCGACACGGCCGGTGGCGCCGCGGCCCCGGCGAGCGCGGCCGGCGCATCGGCCTGGCTGGCCGGGCCACGCCTGGCCTTCGCCAAGGCGCTGGCGGCCGAGAGCCAGCCGTTCGAGGTGCGCGTCGGCGAACGCCTGCCCTGGGCACAGTGGCCGTGGGCCTGGATGCTGGCGTGGTCGGTGCTCAGCGCGCTGGCCGTCGGCACCGCCGCCGCCTGGCTGCGCCAGCGCGCCGAGCAGCGGCGCACGCGCGAACTGCTGCGGCTGGGCCAGGTGAGCCGGCTGAACGCCATGGGCGAACTGGCCGCCGGCATCGCGCATGAGCTGAACCAGCCGCTGACGGCGGTGGTGGCGAGCACCGCGGCCGCACGGCGGCTGCTCGCCGACGAAGGCACCGAGGCCTTGCCGCAGGCGCGCGACGCCATGACGCAGGCGGCACAGCAGGCGCGCCGCGCCGCCGATGTGCTGGCACGGTTGCGCCGGCTGGTGGAACCCGCCGGTGGCAGCGGCGGGCCGCAGGCAACGGTGCCGCTGGCGACCTTGCTGGAGGCAGCGCTCGACCTGCGCCAGCCCGAGCTCGACCGCGCCGCGGTGCGCGCGAGCGTGCGCTGCGACCCGCCTGATCTGCGCGTGTCCGCCGACGCGGTGGCGCTGGAGCAGATCGTCCACAACCTCATCGGCAATGCCGCGCAGGCGCTGCAGCAGGTACCGGCTGCCGAACGCCGGCTCGAGCTCGTCGCCGCGGCGGAAGGGGCGCGCGGCGTGGTGACCGTGCGCGACAGCGGCCCGGGCATCGCGCCGGAGGCGCTGCCGCGCCTGTTCGAGCCGTTCTTCACCACGCGCGAGGGCGGCCTCGGCCTCGGCCTCAGCTTGTGCGAGACGCTGGCCGGCGGCATGGGCGGCCGCCTGAGCGGCGGCAACGCCCCCGGCGGGCGCGGCGCCGTCTTCCGCCTGGAGCTGCCGCGCGCCGGCGGTTCGGAGACGGCCGATGCCGCCCGCTAGTGCCGGGGCTGGCGGGGTCGCCAGCGCAGCCGCGGCGAGCACCTCGCCGCTGGTGAACCTCGTCGACGACGACGCGGCGGTGCGCGAGAGCCTGGCGCTGCTGGTGGGCACCGTCGGCCTGCGCGTGGCGCCGTGGGCCGAGCCGCATAGCTTCCTCGCTGGCTTCGACCGCGATGCCATCGGCGCCATCGTGCTGGACGTGCGCATGCCGGGGTTGTCGGGGCTGATGGTGCTGGAGCGCCTGCTGGCCGAAGGCGTCGACCAGCCGGTGATCATGCTCACCGGCCACGGCACCGTGGACATGTGCCGGCGCGCCTTCAAGGCCGGCGCCGCCGAGTTCCTCGAGAAGCCGGTCGATGACCAGGCGCTGCTCGACGCGTTGCAGCAGGCCGTGCGCCAGCATGCGCGCCAGCGGCAACGCCAGCGCGGCGACCGCGAGGCGCGCGAGCGCTACGGCCGGCTGTCCGAGCGTGAGCGCGAAGTGCTCGGGCTCATCGTCGCCGGCCTCACGAACAAGGAAGTCGGCCGCGCGCTCGGCCTGAGCCCGCGCACGGTGGAGACGCACCGCGCGCACCTGTTCGCCAAGCTCGCGGTGGAGTCGCTGGCGCAGCTCGTGCGGCGCTACGCCGACCTGGCCGAGGGCGCTTCGGGCCCGGCCTGAGGGCGCGCCCGCCGCGGCGGCGAACACCGAGGCCCGGCGACCCTCGGGAGACGCTCCGTAGAACTACGCTGTGGAGCGGGTAGCCGCGCGAATGGCCGGCGCAGCAGCGCCTGCCTAGAGTGCCGGGCACGGCTGTTGCGCCCTTGCAGCGGCCACGCACAGGAGCACGAACGCGATGAAGAACACCCTCCTCTCCCGCCTGGCGCTTGCCGCCGTGGCCGTTGCCGCCGCCGCGGCCGTGCAGGCGCAATCGACGCCGGTGCGGACCGAGCGCAACATCTCGCTGGACCTCGCCAACCAGATCGCCGCTGCCACCGTGGCCGCCTGCCTGGCCAACGGGCACAACGTGGCCGCCGCGGTGGTGGACCGCGCCGGCCAGTTGCGCGCCCTGCAGCGCGCCGACAACGCCGGCCCGCACACGCTTTCGTCGGCGCAGGCGAAGGCCTACACGTCGGCTTCGGCGAAGGCCAGCACGCTGGTGATGCTGGAGAACGCGCAGAAGAACCCGGCCGCGGCCAACCTGGTCTACATGCCCGGCTTCCTGCTGCTGGGCGGCGGCGTGCCCATCCGCGTGGGCAACGAGGTCATCGGCGCCGTCGGCGTCGGCGGCGCGCCCGGCGGCCACCTCGACGAGCAGTGCGCCGTGGCGGCGCTGGACAAGGTGAAGGACCTGCTGAAGTGAGGACGCGAGCCGCGTCGCGTGCGCCGTTCGCGGCGATAGCGCCGATTGCGCCGATTGCGCCGTTCGCGCCGTTCGCGCTGGCGGCGGTCGTCGCGCTCGCCGGCCTGGCCGCCCCCGAAGCGGCGCGCGCCCAGGTGCCGCCATCAGCGGCCGAGGCGGCGGCCTACCGCGGCCTGCACGCCGCGGCCTGGCAGGGCGACGCGGCGGCCATCGCGCGCGCTGCCGCCGCAAAGGGCGGCGACAAGGCCGCGCTCGAAGCGCGCGACGGGAACGGCCGCACGCCGCTGCACGTGGCCACGTTCGCCAAGCAGCGCGCGGCGGTGAAGGCGCTGCTCGCCGCCGGCGCCGACCACGCGGCGCTGGACAGCGGCCGCTACGACGCGGTGACCATCGCTGCCGTCGCCGACGACGAGCAGACGCTGGCGATCCTGCTGGCCGCGGGTGCCAGCGCCCGGCTCGTCACCAGCCGCTACGACGGCACGGCGCTGATCGCCGCGGCGCACCTGGGGCACGACGGCGTCGTGCGCCAGCTCATCGGCGCCGGCGCGCCGCTGGACCACGTCAACAACCTGCACTGGACCGCGGTGATCGAGTCGATCGTGCTCGGCGACGGCGGTGCTCGCCACCAGGCCACGCTGAAGGCGCTGCTCGACGCCGGCGCGAGCACGAAGCTCGCCGATCGCGAAGGCCGCACGCCGCTGGCGCTGGCGCGCGGCCGCGGCTACGCGGCGATGGTGAAGCTGCTGGAGGCAGCCGGAGCGAAGTGAGCGCGGCGGCCGTGCCGCCTGCGCCTGCGATGCCACGCAACCGCTGCGGCGGGTGCCGCGGCGGCGCGCGCCGTCACTGCGTGTTCAGGCTCGCCGCCGGTATCGGCACGTAGGCGCTCGTTCCCGGCAGCCGCCACAGCAGCTGCATCGTCGCGTTGCCGGTGCGATCGTAGTTCTCCAGGGTGAGCGGCACCCGCTGCCCGGCGGTGAGCGTGACGTTGCCGCTGGTGTTGTTGGTCGCCGCCTTGTCGCTCCAGGCGCTGACGATCTGGCTGCCGTTGACCCACAGCCGCACGCCGCCGTCGCTGCTGGTGCGGAAGCGATAGGTGCCGGTGCTGGGCACCGTCAACGTTCCCGTCCAGCGCGCCGAGAAGTTGTCGGCCGGCACGCCGATGGCCGGGCGGCTGTTGCCCC
Organism: Rubrivivax sp.; assembly: GCA_016790425.1. Taxonomy (GTDB): domain Bacteria; phylum Pseudomonadota; class Gammaproteobacteria; order Burkholderiales; family Burkholderiaceae_C; genus Rubrivivax. Next base: position 10,783 of record JAEUPF010000070.1, on the reverse strand, counting down.
AGTCGAAGTTGACGGCTTCGATGCGCGTCACCAGCGGCGTGCCGGCGAGCGTGAGGTTGCCGAAATAGCTGCCCAGCAGCCCGGCGCCGCTGGCCGGCCGCGTCGGTGCCGCGCCCTCGTCGCGGCCCAGTTCGCGCAGGTACGCGGCCAGGCGCGTGATGTCGGCGCTGGCCAGGCCGTGCCCGGCGTGCGCGCCGATGGCGGCCTCGAGCGTGGCCGCCGACCCGTCGTGCAGGTACGGCGCGGTGGCCCATGCGTCGCGCAGCGTCGGCACGTCGATGCCGGTGAGCGCGCCGTTCAGGCGCTGCCCGCTGGTGGTCTTCAGCGTGCCGATGTCCGCCGGGTTGTCGGCGGCGCTGCGGGTGAAGTTGCTGCCCGCGTGGCAGTTGGTGCCGCAGTTGGCGTCGATGAAGACCTGCCGGCCCTCGCTGGCGCTGGCCGACAGGCCCGACGCGCTCGGCCGCGCCGGCGCGAGGTCGAAGCTGTCCAGCGAAGCGACATAGGCGGCGAGCGCGTCGAGGTCGGCCGACAGGCCCGCCTTGGCGTCGCCCAGCGGCTGGGCGCGCGTGCCGGCGAAGTACGCCGCGTCGCTCATCAGCCCGCTGCCGCCGGCCAGCGTGCGGATCTGGCCTTCGAAGTCCTGCAGCTCGTCGAAGTTGTTGCTCCAGTGCAGGCGGCCGTGGCCCATGCTGGCGCGGCCCTTCAGCGCGATGGTGTTGCGCAGGCCTTCGCCCTGCGCGCGCAGGTCCCAGGTGCGGCCGTCGTGGCCGCCGTCGTTGTGGCAGCTGGCGCAGCTCATGTAGCGGTCGCGCGCCAGGCGCGGGTCGCGTGCGTCGTAGAACAGCTGCTTGCCCAGCAGCACCGTGGCGGGAAGCTTGTCCAGCGCCACCGTGGCCATCGTCGCCAGCGGGTCGGCCGCGGCGCGCGCCTGTTCGGTGAGCGGCCGGAGGTCGAACACCCCGACCGTGCGCGCCATGAAGTTGTGCACGTACAGCGTCGTGCGGTCGGGCGAGACGACCAGGCCCTGCGGCGCGAAGCCGACGTCGATGCGCATCAGCTGGTTGCGCCGGTGCGCGTCGAGCACGGCCACTTCGCGGCTCGTCTCGAGCGCGACGAAGAGATACACGCCGAGCGGGTCGTACGCCGCGGCGCTGGCGACGCTGGCGTTGTCGTGGTCGATGCGGGCAGCCAGGTCCTCGCTCTGGCTGCTCATCACGATGCGCGAGCTGATCGCGCGCACCGTGTTCTGGAAGTTCAGCGCCAGCCCGTCGCGCTGCGTGCCGCGCGCGACGTTGTCCATCTTGCTCGGCACCACCGCCTGCGAGCCGTCGGGCGAGATGGCCACGGCCCCGAGGTAGTTCGGGATGCCCCGGCCCTGGTTCTCGGCGTCGGGCTTGTTGCTGTGCGCCAGCGTGATCGTGCGCACCGTGCTCATCGAGCCGGCATTGACCACGACCACCTGGCCGCCGCCCGAGGCGGTGTCGACGGTGGCGGTGGCCTCGCCGGCCAGCGGCGGCGTGATGAAGCGCGAGACGAACGCGGTGCTGCCGTCAGCGGCCACGGCCACGTGGCGCGCGTTGGCACCCACCCCGAGCGTGCCGGTGGTGGCGAAGGTGCTGGTGCTGACCTTCAGCAGCTGGCCGGTGCCTTCGAGCGCCACCAGCGCGCTGCCGCTCGTGCGCGCCATCGCGATGCCGTAGGGCAGGCTGCCGCGCGGCATGCTGATGCTGCGCGTGACGGCCAGCGTTGCCGGGCTGATGACGCTGATCGTGCCGCTGCCGCGGTTGGCGACCCACACCGAGCCGTCCGGCGCGATGGCCAGCGCGCGCGGCGCGGTGCCCACCGCGATCTCGGCCGTGCGCGTGCGCGCCGCGGTGTCGAAGACCGAGACGCTGTCGTTGTCCGGGTTCACCACCCACAGCCTCGCCGGCGCGCCGCTCCTCGGCTCGTAGGCCATCTGGCCGCTGATGCTGGGCGCATTGGCCGTGGCGGTGAGGAACACCTGGTGCATCACCGTCTGCGACACCTGCGCGCCGCTGTCGTCGGTGACGGTGACGGTGACGAAGTAGATGCCGGGCGCGGCGTAAGTGCGGCTGGCACTCCCGCTGGCCGACCAGGCGGTGACGGCGCTGCCGTCGCCGAAGTTCCAGCGGTAGCGCACGTTGGTGCCGCTGGCGCTGGCGGTGAAGGTGGCGCTGGTGCCGCTGACCGAGGGCGCAGGCACGGTGGCCTGGGTGATCGTCAGCGTCGCGCCGGCGCCGCTGATGGTCCAGGTGAAGCTGGTGCTGGCGCTGTTGATGCCGTCGCTGGCGGCGACGGTGACGCTGTAGGTGCCGGGCGTGGCCGGCGTGCCGCTGATGAAGCCGGTGGCCGCATCGATGGCCAGGCCGGGCGGCAGGCCGCTGGCCGAGTACGCGAGCGCGTCGCCGTTGGGGTCGCTGGCAGCCATCTGCAGCCCGGCGATCGGCGTGCCGGCGCTGCCGCCCTGGTTGCCCGGGGCGGTGATCGTGGGCGCGACGGCGACGTTGAGCGTCGGCGCGACGTTGACGCGCACCATCTTCGCCACCGAAGGAACGCCGGCGTCGTCGAAGACGAACATCATCCACATGCCCGGGGGCACGTCGGAGGCGCGGGCCGGGATCTGAACCGCCAGCGTGCCGTTGGCGCCGGCGGTGAACGGCAGGTCGACGAAGCGCTGATCCATGTTCCAGCTGTGCGTGACCGAGCCGGTCTTGGCGAAGGTGACGCGGCTGGCCGGGCGGCCGTTCGGATGGGTGAAGCTCACGGCCACCGTCTTGCCCGGGTCGACAACGGTGGGCGCGGTGGCGATCACCGGCCGCACCGCCTCGGCGCCGCTGGTGAACAGGTACGGCGGGTGGTAGATCTCGGCGTTGAGGTTGTTCTGCGGCCCCGGGGCGCCGCCGCCGGCGACCAGCACCGTGGCGTCGGGCAGCAGCAGGCCCACGCTGTGATACAGGCGCGCCTGCACGGCGGTGGCGGCGCGCGTCCACTGGCCGTTGGCGGGGTTCCAGATCTCGGCGTCATAGACGACGTCGGTCATCTCGTTCCACACCCGGCTGCCGCCGCTGGCGAGCACCTTGCCGTCGGCCATGACGGTGGCGGTGCCCAGGCGCCGCTGCATCGCCATCGCCGCGGTGTTGGTGACGCGGGGCGTGCCGCCGGCGGTGATGTCAATGACGATGGCGCCGTTGCTGTTGCCGCCGAACTGCAGGATGCGGCCGGGCGAGAACATCGCCGCGCTGGCATCGCTGCCCGCCACCGTGGCGCTGAACTGGCCGGCGCTGGTGAAGGTGCCGGTGCCGCCGGCGTTGACGTAGTACATGCGCCCGGCGCTGTCGAAGCCGAAGACGCGGCCGTCCGGCGCGATGAAGTTGCGCGGGTACATGAAGTCCAGCGTGCTGGTGTCGGCGCCGCCGAGCAGGCGGAACGCGCCGTTGGCGCCCCGCACCTCGGGGCGGTCGGTGCCGCCGGTGCCGCCCTGGATGTAGACCTCGCCGCTGAGCAGCATGGTCGAGCTGGAGTACCAGCGCGCCCGGTTCATGTTGGCCTGCCGCGTCAGCGAGCTGTTCGCGGTGGCGAAGAGGTTGCTGTTGTTGTTGCCGGTGTTGGTGGTGCCGCTGCCGGTCCAGTTGTCGCCGCCGGCGATGAAGACCTGGTCGCCGGCGGGCAGCAGGATCTGGCTGCTGCAGAAGATGTCGGTGCCGGTGCCGTTGGTCCAGGTGGTGTGGCTGTTGTCCTCGATGTCCCATACCGCGTACTGGAAGAACGCGGTCTGCTGGCCGGTCTCGCGCGTGCCGTAGCTGAGCACGCGGCCGTCGGCGGTGAGCACGGCGTGCACCGGGATCACCGGCCACGGCTGCACCGGGCCGAACTGGCCGCGCAGATGCGCGTCGGCGTTCACCGGCGTGCCCGGCGGCAGCTTGCGCTTCTGTTCCGCCGCGCCTTTGCCGGCCGCGGCGGTGGCGGCCGGATCGGTTTCGCTGCCGCCGCCGCCGCACGAAGCGACGAGAACCGCGGCGGCCAGCGAGGAAAGCGCCAGAAACGCCGTGCGCAGCGGACGAGTTTTCTTCATGCGGAGCCCCTCGGACGGGCCGGCGTTCTTCGTGTGCCGGCTTGTGTTGAAACGTGACCGGATGTTCACGAAGCGCCCGCGCGGCGGACAACCCCGCGCTTGCGGGAGCGCTGGCCGGCAGGAGTGAAGAACGGCCGCCCGGCGGCCTACCTCACATCAGGGTTAGCCCGGAGCATGCACGGCGCCCTGCAGGGCCAGCGCCCGCCGCCGCCTGCCGCCTGCCGGCCTACTGCAGCCGCGCGATGAAGCCGCCGACCACGGCCGCGTTGCCGTTCGTCAGCGAGAACGCGCCGCCGATCTCCGCCGGCGCGCTGCCCGCGCCGCCGCCCGTCATCGGGCCGAACAGGCGGCCACCGAGACCGCCGCTCAGGCCGCCGCTGGCGGCGGGCCCTTGCAGGTAGTTGGCGTTGGCGCCGGAGGCCAGCGTCGCCGTGGCCGTCATGTCCACGGGGGTGCCCTGGATCGAGACGGTCACGGTGCGGCTGGCGAAGTTCACCACCACCGTGGCCTGGCCGCTGTACAGGGCCGGATCGCTGCTGCCGTTGGCCGTGTAGCGCAAGCGCACGATGCCGAAGTAGGTGGCCGTGCCGCTGCCCGGCACGGCAGCGGGGTCGGTGGTGTCGCCGAAGGCAACGAAGCCGCGGCGGTTCTTGTTGTGTTCGTTGATGCCGCCCCACTCGGCGATGCTCACCGTGTCTTCGGTGAACCACGAGGCCAGGTTGCCGTAGCGGTAGCTCCAGTGGTCGAGCGTGCGGTAGCCCTTGGACCCCGGCATCGGCACGCCGAAGCCGCTGGCGCCGGGCAGCAGCGTGGGGTTGCCGTTGCCGTCGGGCAGCCCGTTGCCGGCGTGCACGTCGCCGTCCTCGTGGTTGCGCATGCCGGTGATGCGGTCGGGGTCGCTGCCGCCGGAGCGCCACGAGCCGCCGCCGAACTGCAGGCCGGTGGTCTCGTAGGTCGAGCACCAGCCGCCCGGCACGCAGCGCGGCGCAGCGGCGCGCGGGAAGTAGCGGTTGTTGGCGTAGTTCTCGCGCGTGCCGGCCGTGCCGAGCCTGGCGAAGTCGTAGTAGTCGAGGTCGGAACTGGGCGGCAATCCGCCCCCGCCCAGCGCGCCGGAGCCTTCGAGGAAGACGCGGCCGGCGGTGGGGTTGAACGTTTCGATGATCTGCGGCCGGTTCTGCTGGCCGCTCCAGAAGATGTCGAGGTCGCTGAGCAGCACGGCCGCATCGACCGGCGCCGCGTTGCCGTCCTTGCGCACGCGGATCTCGGCCACACCGCCGCTGGCCACCGCGAGGCCGAAGGCGGTGGCGCGGTTCGGGTTCGTCGCGCCCCTGTCGCTCGTCGAGCGGCCGTAGGCCTGCACGCCCGAGCGCGTGAGCGCGACGCCGCGATCGGTGCGCAGCACGGTCTGGCCGCTGCACTGCCAGCCGGCACCGTCGGCGCAGGCCATCTGCATCGAGCCGCCGGCGGAGGTGCCTTCGACGGTGAGCGTGCCGACGCGGTAGCGGTGGTCGCCGGCCGGGTCGGTGACGCCGGCGCCGGCGGCGAGCGCGAAGTTGCCCCACGGGTTGCCGCCCGAAAGCCCGACGCGGATGTCGTAGGTGCCCGCCGGCAGGCCGGCCGGCACGGTGATCGTGCGCGCCTCGGTGAAGGCGCCGGCAGCCCAGGTGGCCGAAGCGGTCCAGTGATCGTCCACCGACCACACCTGCCCGCTGCCGCTGACGAGGTGCATGAACTGCAGCGTGTCGGCGGCCGTCGGCACGCGCACCCAGTTCAGCGAGATCGTCGCCGTGCCGCCGGCGTCGGCCTTCGTGTCGGCGGGCGTGGCCATGTCGGCGCGCGTCGTGCCGCCGACGACGACGTCGAACGACTGCGTGGCGGCGAGGCCGCCGGGGTCGACGACGCGCACCGTCACCGCCTGCCGGCCGACCTGCGCGTACGAAGGCGTCCAGGCGATCACGCCGCTCCTCGAATCGATGCCCATGCCGGCCGGCGCCTGCGCCAGCGAGTAGGCGAGCACATCGCCGTTGGCGTCGGCGGCAATGACCTTGTAGACATAGGGCGCGCCGACGCTGGCGCCGAGCACGGGCGACGAGGTGATGACCGCAGCGACGTTGGGCAGCGCGACGATGATCGAGAAGCTCTGCGTGGCGGCCAAACCGCGCGGGTCGGCCACGCGCACGACGACCGCATGGGTGCCGGCCTGCGCCGCCGACGGCGCCCACGCGATGACGCCGCTGCCGCCCTCGATGGTCATGCCGGCCGGCGCCTGCACGAGCGCGTAGGCGAGCACGTCGCCGTTCGGATCGAGGGCGTCGACGTCGTAGCGGTAGGCCGTGCCGGCCACCGCGCTCGTGACGGCCGCGGTGGTGATCTGCGGCGCCGCGTTGGCCGGCGCGACCGCGATCGCGAAGGACTGCGTCGCCGCCAGGCCGGCGGGGTCTGCGGCGCGCACGCTCACCGCGTGCGAGCCCGCCTGCGCCGCCGTGGGCGTCCAGCCGAGCAGGCCGCTCGCGGCGTCCAGCGTCATGCCGGCGGGGCCTTGTAGCAGCGAGTAGGCGAGCGGGTCGCCGTCCGGGTCGGCGGCAACGACGAGATAGCTGTAGGGCTGGCCGGTCGTCGCCGCGGTCACGGGCGCGGAGGTGATCTGCGGCGCCACGTTGGCCGCGCCGACGGCGACCGAGAAGACCTGCGTCGTGGCGAGCCCGCCGGCGTCGGCGGCGCGCACGGTGACCGCCTGGGCGCCGGTCTGCTGCGCGGCCGGTGTCCAGGTGATCGCGCCGCTCGCGGCATCGATCGACATGCCCGCGGGCGCCTGCAGCAGCGACAGCGTGAAGGCGTCGCCGTTCGGGTCGACGGCGCGCACGACGTAGCGGTAGAGCGCGCCGACGAGGGCCGTGGTCACCGGCACCGAGGTGATTTGCGGCGGCGCGCGGCCTGCGACGACGGTCAGCGTGAACGACTGCGTCGCCGACAGCCCGCGTGCATCGGCCACGCGAAGCGTGACGGCGTGGTTGCCCAGCTGGTCGGCCCGCGGCGTCCAGCCGAGGATGCCGGTGGCCCCGTCGAGGCCGAGACCGTCGGGCCCCGCGTCGAGCGTGAATGCGAGCGCGTCGCCGTCGGGGTCGCTGGCCTCGATCTGGTGGCGATAGAGGGCCCCGACGACCGCGGTCGCCGGGGGCGTGTTGGTGATGCGCGGCGCGGCGTTGGCCGCCGTCACCGCGATCGAGAAGGACTGCGTGGCGGCCAGGCCGGCCGGGTCGACGACGCGCAGCACCACCGCCTGGTTGCCCGCCTGCGCGGGTGCCGGCGTCCACGTGACGAGGCCACCGGCAGCGCCGATCGACATGCCCGCCGGCGCCTGCGTGAGCGACCAGGCGAGCGCACCGCCCTCGGGGTCGCTGGCCTTGGCCTCGTAGACGTAGGGCACGCCGACCGACGCGGTCGTCGCCGGCGCGGAGGTGACCTGCGGCGCGCGGTTGACGACGACGCCTGGCGCGGCCTCTCCACCGCCGCCGCCGCATGCCCCGAGCATGAACGCGGTCGCGAGCGCGCCGTGCAGCCACCGCGTCGACAGCGGCGCGAACGCGATCATCAAGGAGCCTCCTTGGTTGCCGCCCGGCCGTCTCGCGCGGCGTCGGCGGATGCGACCGCGATGGTCGGAATCGGCGCCCGCCGGGACAACCCCCCAAGCTCGCGGGCAGGGTCATCCGCGCCCTCAACCGGCGCGCGAGGCGGCCGCAGCGGGGCTGGCGGCGCAGCGAAACGCCTGCGCCGATGGCCGCGAAGGCGCTTGCCTATACTGGCCGATTGCCCCCGGGCCCCAGTGCTTCCACCGCGGGCTTGCCGCACGGGCAGATCCCGAACCGCAAGCCGAACCGACCCGCCATGTCCCGAGGTGTGATCCGCGTCCGCGGCGCCCGCCAGCACAACCTGAAGAACCTCGACCTCGACATCGCCACCGGCGAGCTGACGGTGGTGACGGGGCCGAGCGGCTCGGGCAAGTCGAGCCTCGTCTTCGACACGCTGTACGCCGAAGGGCAGCGGCGCTACGTCGAGACCTTCAGCGCCTACGCGCGGCAGTTCCTCGACCGCATGGACCGGCCGGCGGTGGACAAGGTGGAAGGCGTGCCGCCGGCCATCGCCATCGACCAGACCAACCCGGTGCGCACGTCGCGCTCGACCGTCGGCACGATGACCGAGCTGAACGACCACCTGAAGCTGTTGTTCGCGCGCGCCGCGCAGCTGTTCGACAAGGCCACCGCGCACCCGGTGCGGCACGACTCACCGGAGACGATCTACGAGGACCTGGTGGCGCGCGCGGCCGCGGCCGGCGACCCGCGGCTGGTCTTCACCTTCCCGGTCGAGCTGCCCGCCGACACCAGCGCCGAGCAGCAGGAGCAGTGGCTCGCGGCGAGCGGCTTCACGCGCGTGGCCGGCGAGCGCGTGGTCAACGGCAAGAAGGTGCTCGACGTCGTCGCCGACCGCCTGCGCCTGGCCGGCGCCGAGAAGGTGCGCGTCGTCGAGGCGGTCGAGCTGGCGCTCAAGCGCGGCGGCGGGCGGCTGAACGTCCTTGCCGGCGACGGCGCCGCGGCCTGGCGCTACAGCACCGGCCTGCACTGCCCCGAGAGCGACATCCGCTACGCCGATCCGCAGCCCGGCCTGTTCAGCTTCAACAGCGCCTACGGCGCCTGCGACACCTGCCGCGGCTTCGGGCGCGTCATCGGCGTCGACTGGGGCCTCGTGATCCCCGACGCGAAGAAGACGCTGCGCAACGGCGCCATCAAGCCGCTGCAGACGCCCGCCTGGGCCGAGTGCCAGGACGACCTCTTGCGCTACGCCGGCGAAGCCGGCATCCCGCGCGACACCGCCTGGCAGCAACTCACCGAGGCGCAGCGGCAATGGGTCATCGGCGGCTCGCCGAACTGGAAGGGCGACTGGAACAAGGCCTGGTACGGCGTGCGCCGCTTCTTCGAGTACCTCGAGAGCAAGGCGTACAAGATGCACATCCGCGTGCTCTTGTCGAAGTACCGCAGCTACACGCCGTGCACCGTCTGCGGCGGCGCGCGGCTGAAGCTGGAGGCGCTGCTGTGGCGGCTGGGCTCGAAGGCCGATGCCGATGCGGTGCTCGCTCCGGCGAACCGCTTCCTGCCGGTGGGCGCGGCGTGGTCGCGCGCGCAGCTCGAGGCGCTGCCGGGACTGTCGCTGCACGACCTGATGCAGCTGTCGATCGAGCGCCTGCGCCGCTTCTTCGACGGCGTCGAACTGCCCAGCGCCCTGCTCGACGAGGCGCTGAAGCTGCTGCTGGACGAGATCCGCACGCGGCTGAAGTACCTCGTCGATGTCGGCCTTGGCTACCTGACGCTCGACCGCCAGAGCCGCACGCTCAGTGGCGGCGAGGTGCAGCGCATCAACCTGACGACGGCGCTCGGCACCTCGCTCGTCAACACGATGTTCGTGCTCGACGAACCGAGCATCGGCCTGCATCCGCGCGACATGGGCCGCATCGTGCAGGCGATGCACCGCCTGCGCGACGCCGGCAACACGCTTGTCGTCGTCGAGCACGACCCGGCGGTGATGCTGGCCGCCGACCGCCTGATCGACCTCGGCCCGGGGCCCGGCGAGCGCGGCGGGCGCATCGTCTTCGACGGCCCGCCCGACGCGGCGCGCCACGCCGACACGCTGACCGGCGCCTACCTCGGCGGGCGCAAGCAGGTGAGCCTGGCACAGCGGCGGCCGGTGCTGCCGGCGACGCCGCGGCTCGTGGTCACCGGGGCGCGCGAGCACAACCTGGCCGGCATCACGGTGGAGCTGCCGCTGCAGCGCCTGGTCTGCGTCACCGGCGTTTCCGGCTCGGGCAAGAGCACGCTGATGCAGGACGTGCTGTACCCGGCGCTGGCACGCCACTTCGGCAAGGCCACCGAGACGCCGGGTGCGCACGAGCGGCTGCTCGGCGCCGAGGCGCTGGCCGACGCCGTGTTCGTCGACCAGAGCCCGATCGGCAAGACGGCGCGCAGCAACCCGGCGAGCTACGTCGGCGCCTTCGACGAGCTGCGCGCGATCTTCGCCAACGCGGCGCTCTCGCGCGAGCGCAGCTACACCGCCGGCACCTTCAGCTTCAACGCCGGCGACGGCCGCTGCCCGGCCTGCGGCGGCAGCGGCTTCGAGCACGTGGAGATGCAGTTCCTCTCCGACGTCTACCTGCGCTGCACCGACTGCGATGGCCGCCGCTACCGCGCCGAAGTGCTCGACGTGAAGGTGATGCGCGGACCGCAGCAGTTCAGCATCGCCGACGTGCTCGAGCTGACGGTGGCCGAGGCCGTGCACTGGTTCCAGGGCGACCGCGACGTGGTGGCGCGGCTGCAGCCGCTGGTGGACGTGGGACTGGACTACGTGCGCCTGGGGCAGCCGGTGCCCACGCTCTCCGGCGGCGAGGCGCAGCGGCTGAAGCTCGCCGGCTTCCTGGCCGAGGCGGCGGTGTCGGCCTCGAAGCAGCCGGTGGCGCGGCGCGGCACGCTGTTCCTCTTCGACGAGCCGACCACCGGCCTGCATTTCGACGACATCGCCAAGCTGATGCGGGCGCTGCGCAAGCTGCTCGATGCCGGGCACTCGCTGCTCGTCATCGAGCACAACCTCGACGTCATCCGTGCGTCGGACTGGATCGTCGACCTCGGGCCGGAGGGCGGTGAGGCC
>JAEUPF010000021.1 GCA_016790425.1 Rubrivivax sp. | reverse complement strand
AGCCAGTTCGCGCCGCGCCTGTACACGATGAAGATCAACCCGGAGAAGATCCGCGACGTGATCGGCAAGGGCGGCGCGACCATCCGCGCGCTGACCGAGGAGACCGGCACGACGATCGACATCGCCGAGGACGGCACGATCACCATCGCCAGCACCGACGCCGACAAGGCAGCGTTCGCGAGGAAGCGCATCGAGGACATCACCGCCGAGGCCGAGATCGGCAAGGTCTACGAAGGCCCGATCACCAAGATCCTCGACTTCGGCGCGCTGGTGCAGATCCTGCCCGGCAAGGACGGCCTGCTGCACATCAGCCAGATCGCGCACCAGCGCGTCGAGAAGGTGAGCGACTACCTCGCCGAAGGCCAGGTGGTGAAGGTCAAGGTGCTGGAGACCGACGAGAAGGGCCGCATCAAGCTCTCCATGAAGGCGCTGCTCGAGCGGCCCGAGGGCTACGTCGAGGAAGAGCGGCCGCGCCGCGACTACGGCGACCGTGACCGCGGCGAGCGCGGTGGCTACCGCGGCGACCGCGACCGCGGCCCGCGCCGCGAGCGTGAGCCGCGCGAGGCGCGCGAGCCGCGCGAGCCGCGCGAGGGCAACGGCGACAACAACGGCTCCGCGGGTGCGCCGGCCGCGGGCGGTTCGGGCGAGGCCACGCCGGCCGGCAGCCAGGGCGGCGGTTATGGCAGCCAGGGCAGCCAGGGCGGCCAGGGCGGCCAGGGTGGCCAGGGCGGCGGCTCGCAAGGCTGAAGCGGGGACTAAGCCCATGCGCGCGGTTCAGATCTCGCGCTTCGGCGCGCCCGAGGTGCTGCAAGCCACCGAGCGACCGGACCCCGTGCCCGCCGCCGGTGAGCTGCTCATCGCGGTGCAGGCTTCGGGCGTCAACCGTCCCGACGTGCTGCAGCGAAAGGGCCTCTATCCGATGCCGCCAGGGGTGTCCGATCTCCCCGGCCTGGAGATCGCCGGCACCGTGGCCGCCGGCGCTGCGGCAGACCTGGCCGCGGCCGGCTTGAAGGTGGGCGATGCCGTCTGCGCGCTCGTTGCCGGCGGCGGCTATGCCGAGCGCTGCGTGGCCCCGGCCGGACAGTGCCTGCCGGTGCCGGCGGGCCTGACGATGGTCGAGGCGGCAAGCCTGCCCGAGACCTTCTTCACCGTCTGGCAGAACGTGTTCGTGAACGCCACGCTGCAAGGCGGCGAGACGCTGCTCGTGCAGGGCGGCTCCAGCGGCATCGGCGTCACTGCCATCCAGCTCGGCAAGGCCTTCGGCGCCAAGGTCATCGTCACTGCCGGCAGCGACGACAAGTGCCGCGCCTGCGTGGCGCTGGGCGCCGACCACGCCATCAACTACCGGACGCAGGACTTCGTCGCCGAGGTCAAACGCCTCACCGGCGGCAAGGGCGCCGATGTCGTGCTCGACATGGTGGGCGGCGACTACATCGAGCGTGAACTGCAATGCATGGCCGAGGACGCGCGGCTGGCGCTGATCGCCGTGCAGGGCGGCACCGCGAGCCGCATCGACGCCGGCCTGCTGCTGCGCAAGCGGCTGGCGATCATCGGTTCGACGCTGCGCCCGCGCCCGGTGCCGTACAAGACCCGGCTCGCGCGCGAACTGCGCGAGAAGGTGTGGCCGCTTCTGGAGGGCGCGGGGAGCGCCGGCGCGGCCCGTGTCAGGCCGGTCATCCACCAGGTGTTCCCGGCGGCCGCGGCCGCCGCGGCGCACGCGCTGATGGAGAGCAGCACGCACGTGGGCAAGATCGTGCTGAGCTGGCAGTGAGTCCCGTGCACAACGCAGCCCAAGCAACTGACATTCGGAGAACGACGGCGATGCGGCGCAAGCTCGTGGTGGGCAACTGGAAGATGAACGGCAGCCGGCCGGCGAATGCCGAGCTGCTGGCGGCGCTCGTGGCGGCGCGGCCGTTCGGCTGCGACGTCGCGGTGTGCGTGCCGTTCGTCTTCCTCGGCGAAACGGCGGCGCAGCTGGCCGGCAGCGACCTGCGCTGGGGTGCGCAGGACGTTTCGGCGCAGGCCGAAGGCGCCTACACCGGCGAAGTGTCGGCAGCGATGCTGCACGAGTGCGGCTGCCGCTACGCCATCGTCGGCCACAGCGAGCGGCGCGCCTACCACGCCGAGAGCGACGAACTGGTGGCGGCCAAGGCGCAGGCGGCGCTTGGCCGCGGCGTGACGCCGATCGTCTGCGTCGGCGAGACGCTCGAGCAGCGTGACGCCGGCCAGACCGAGGCGGTGGTCAAGCGCCAGCTCTCGGCGGTGATCCATACGCTGGCGCATTGCGCCGCCGAGATGGTGGTGGCCTACGAGCCGGTGTGGGCCATCGGCACCGGCCGCACCGCCACGCCCGAGCAGGCGCAGGCGGTGCACGCGGTGCTGCGCGCGCAACTGCAGGCCGCCACCGGGCATGCCGATCGCATGCGCATCCTCTACGGCGGCAGCGTCAAGGCCGACAACGCACGCGCCCTGTTCGCGATGCCCGACATCGACGGCGGCCTGATCGGCGGCGCTTCGCTGAAGGCGGCCGACTTCATCGCCATCTGCCGCGCCGGCGGTTGAAGGCGCGCGCCCGTCCTTCGAGCAAGCGTCGAACAAGCGGCGAACAAGCGTCGAACAAGCGCGCGGCACAAGAACAACGGCTTTCCTGGAGTTCCCAAGATCATGCAAGTCTGGTTGACGCTGGTCCTCGCCATTCAGCTCCTGTCGGCGCTGGCGATGATCGGCCTGGTGCTCGTGCAGCACGGCAAGGGCGCCGACATGGGCGCCTCGTTCGGCAGCGGCGCCTCGGGCAGCCTGTTCGGCGCCACCGGCAGCGCCAACTTCCTGTCGCGCTCCACTGCGGTGTGCGCGACGATCTTCTTCATCTGCACGCTGGCGCTGGCCTACCTCGGCACCGGCGGCGGCGCGCGCACCGATGGCGGCCGCAGCGTGCTCGACCGCCCCGCGGCCGCGGCCAGCGCTGCGGCGAGCGGCGCCGCATCGGGCGCGCAAGGCGTGCCTGGCGGCGCGATTCCGACGGCGCCGGCGATTCCGGCCGCACCTGCCACGACGTCGCCCGCGCCAGCGGCCAGCGCATCGCCCGGCGCGGCCGGCGTGCCCGCGCCGGCAGCGACGCCTTCGCCCACTGCCGCTGCTTCGGCGCCGGGCGCTGCGGCCAGCACTGCGGGCAAGTGAGCGCGGCACCCGACGCCCGCGAGACCACGCGTTGATTGGGGCTAGAATTTCCCTTGGTCCTGGCGATGAATCCCTCCAGCGAGCCAGGGCGCGAGACGAGCCTTTGACGTCGTGCCGACGTGGTGAAATTGGTAGACACGCTATCTTGAGGGGGTAGTGGCGAAAGCTGTGCGAGTTCGAGTCTCGCCGTCGGCACCAGCTATCAGCAGAACATACACGAACCAAGCGCGCCCCAGGCCGGCCACCGCCGGCACCAGCGCGCTTTTTTGCGGCCGCACGAAGCGCGATCGCAACCGAACACGAACAACCGGATCGAACAGCAGCGAGGAGCACCGAGCACGATGGAACTGCAGCCGTACCTGCCGGTGATCCTGTTCATCCTCGTCGGCGTCGCCGTCGGCGTGGCGCCTCAGGTCATCGGCTTCGTGTTCGGGCCCAACCGGCCCGACAGCGCGAAGAACAGCCCCTACGAGTGCGGCTTCGAAGCGTTCGAAGACGCGCGCATGAAGTTCGATGTCCGCTACTACCTGGTGGCGATCCTGTTCATCCTGTTCGACCTCGAGATCGCCTTCCTCTTCCCCTGGGCGGTGGCGCTGCATGACATCGGCGCGTCAGGTTTCTGGGCCATGATGGTCTTCCTGCTGATCCTCGTGGTCGGCTTCGTGTACGAGTGGAAGAAGGGAGCCCTGGACTGGGAGTAGTCCGCGGAGCAACAGCGACATGGGCATCGAAGGCGTCTTGAAGGAAGGCTTTGTCACCACCTCGGTGGACAAGCTGATCAACTGGTCCAAGACCGGCTCGCTGTGGCCGATGACGTTCGGGCTGGCCTGCTGCGCCGTGGAGATGATGCACGCCGGCGCGGCGCGCTACGACATCGACCGCTTCGGCATGCTCTTCCGCCCGAGCCCGCGCCAGAGCGACCTGATGATCGTCGCCGGCACGCTGTGCAACAAGATGGCGCCGGCGCTGCGCAAGGTCTACGACCAGATGGCCGAGCCGCGCTGGGTGCTGAGCATGGGCTCGTGCGCCAACGGCGGCGGCTACTACCACTACAGCTACAGCGTCGTGCGCGGCTGCGACCGCATCGTGCCGGTGGACGTCTACGTGCCCGGCTGCCCGCCCACGGCCGA
>JAEUPF010000019.1 GCA_016790425.1 Rubrivivax sp. | reverse complement strand
GGCGGCCACCGCGTCACCGCAGCGGTGCGGCGCGGCAACGTCACGGGGTTCCAGTTCCACCCCGAGAAGAGCGGCCGCGTCGGCCTCGACATCCTTCGGGCCTTCGTTGCGCATGGCTGATGTCGCGGCAGCTCGGCCGGTCGGTCCTGATCTACGCCTGCGCCTTCGCGGTCGCAGGCGCGACGCCGTTCGTGCTGCTGCCGGTGCTCACGCGCACGCTCAACCCGGCCGAGTTCGGCCAGGTCACCGCCTTCCTGATGCTGGCGGCGATCATCGCCAACGCCGCGGGCCTCAGCGTGCATGGCCTGGTCTCGGTGCGCTACTTCAAGGTCGACCGCGAAGAGCTGCGTCGCCTGGTGTCGGCCGCGCTGCTGCTGGTGCTGGCCGCGCACGCGGTGGCGCTGCTGGCGGTGCTGGCGCTGCAGGGGCCGCTGGCGCGCTACCTGGAGCTCTCCACGGCGGCCGGTGCGCTGGCCGTGGCGGCGGCGCTGGCACTCAGCGTCAATGGCGTCTGCCTGGCCTTGTTCCAGTCGTCGGACCGGCCGCTGCACTACCTCGCGGCGCGGCTCATCCAGGGCGCGGTCGAGCTCGGCCTGTGCCTGGCGCTGTTGCGGCTGCTGCTGCCCGACGCCGGTGCCCGCACCACCTCATACACCGCGGCGCTGCTGGCCAGCGCCGCGTTCGGCCTCGCGGTGGCCTGGCGCCACGGCCACCTCGGGCCGGCGGCGTTGAGCACGCGGCGCCTGCGCGCCCTGCTCGCCTTCGGCGCGCCGATGCTGCCGCACGTGGCCGCCGGCACCGCCATCACGTACCTCGACCGCATGGTCGTCTCCTCGCTGCTCGGCGCGCCGAGCCTGGGCCTGTACATGGCGGCGATGCAGATCGGCATGGTCATGATCGCGCTGGTCGAGCCGCTGAACAAGGCGCTGGCGCCGTGGCTGTTCCGCCAGCTCGCCCGCAACGACGAGGCGGTGCGCCGCATGATCGTGCGCCGCACGTACGGGTTGTTCGTGGCCCTGGCGCTGGTCGGCGTGGTGCTGGCCGCGGCGGCCTGGCTGCTGTTCGAACGCCTGGTCGGTGCGGCTTATGCCGAGGCGCGGCCGCTGGTGCCGTGGATGGTCGCCGGCTTCGTGCTGCAAGGCATGTACTACGCGGTGGTGAACTACCTCTTCTTCGCCGAGCGCACCGGGCGGCTGTCGGCGACCTCGAGCACGGTGGCGGTGGTCGGCGTCGGCGTGTCGACCCTGCTCACGTCGCAGTGGGGGCTCGTCGGCGCCGCCGTCTCGTTCACGGTCAACAACGCGCTGCTGCTGCTGCTGGTGTGGGCCGTGGCCGCGGCGTCGGTGCCGATGCCCTGGCGCCTGCGCCGCTGAAGGCGATGCGAAGGCCGCTGCTGCGATGAGCACCACCGAGATCCCGCTGCTGCGCGAGTCGGCCGCATTCGCCGCGCGCCTGCTCGCCGCCGCGGCGCGCTTCGGCGAGGGCCGCTACCACCTGCACCGACGGGTGAACTGGTCGCATCGCTACGCCGCCGACTTCTACGCCGGCGAGGCGCGCTGCTTCGCCGAGGCGCCGCAGGCGTATCTGGCCGGGCGCGCCGCCGAGCCGGGGCCGCTGCCCGACGTCTACCGGCAGCGGCTGCGCGCCAGGCAGGTGGCCGTGGTGCTGGCCAAGGTGCTGGCGCATTGGCTGTTCGCGCTCGTCGGGCGCGCCGCCGACCGGGGCATCCGCCAGCGCGGCACGCGCACCTACCGCAAGGCCTATGTCGACGACATCGAGCTGGTGTTCGACCCCGAGGAAGCGGGGGTCGTGCGCGCGGTGTACCCGTTCCCGATCAACGCGCTGCGGCAGTGGCGCTACCTGCGCTTCCTGCGCCGCACCGGCCACGCCTTCAAGCTCGCCGGGCATGCCTACCGGCCGCTCGACCTGATGCGCTTCCTGTGGCGGCGCGACGTGCGCACGCTGATGCGGCTGGAGGCGCGGGCGCAGTTGCTGCACGCCCGCCAGGTGCTGGCGCTGGGTGTCACCCGCGTGCAGTTGTCCGACGAGTTCGACATCGGCAGCCTCGACTTCACGCGCGCGCTGGCGCGCCGGCCCGTGCGCGTGGTCAACAGCGCCCACGGCGTCGGCAAGTACCTGCCGATGCACGCGTACCAGGCGTTCCATGTCCTGACGCAAAGGCAGGTCGAGTACTACCACGCGACGCGCCCCTGCCACTACGCGATGCGGCCGTTGAACCAGCGCGGCGGCGGACCGGCCCCGCGCGCCGGCGACGCCGCAGCCGACGAGCGCGTGCGCCTGGTCTTCCTCGGCCAGACCTTCGCCGGCTCGGGCCAGCTCATCGCCGAGAACGAGGCAGTCGCCCTCGAACGCCTGCGCCGGGGCCTGGCCGAGGTGCCCGGCGTCGTGCTGCACTACAAGCCGCACCCGAACCGGCACCGCAGCGGCGCTCCGGCGGGCTTCCGCCTGCTGGCCGACCTGGCCGAGGTCAACGGCCGCGCCGGCACGGTGTTCGCATCCTTCTTCTCCACCTGCCAGATCGACCCGGCGTTCCAGGGCCGCAAGGTGCTGCTGCGCGGGCGCCTCATCCACCCGGAGATCGCGTTCGACGACAGCGAGACCATCCTCACCGTCGACGAGCTCATCGGCGAACTGATCGCGCAGTCGCGACGTGCCTGCGCGCCGCCCGCAGCGGCTGCGCGCGCCGGCGCCGGCCGACTCGCCTCCTCCCCGGCCACGAGCGCGCCATGAACCGCCTCGAGTCGCTCGACTGGCTGCGCGGCCTGCTGGCCTTGTCCATCGCGCTGTACCACCTGACGCTGTGGAAGCTGGGCCCGGCCGAGGCCGACACGCTGCTCGGGCGCCTGGGGATCTACGGCGTGTCGATGTTCTTCGTGCTGTCGGGGCTGGCGATGGCCGCCACCTACCACGACTTCATGCGCGGCCCGGCGAGCGCGGCGCGCTTCTACGTGCGGCGCATCTTCCGCATCTGGCCGTTGCTGTGGCTGGCGGTGGCGACGGTGACGCTGGGCGCCTGGGTGGTCGAGGGCCGCCGCGTCGAATGGTCCGTCGTGCTGCTGAACCTGACGACGCTGTTCGGCTTCATCAGCCCGGGTGCCTACATCAACACCGGCGCCTGGTCGATCGGCAACGAGATGGTGTATTACGCGCTCACGCCGCTGCTGCTGGCCGCCTACCAGCGCGGCAAGGCGGCCGGCAATTCGCTGGTGGCGCTGTCGCTCCTGCCGGGGCTGTACTTCGCGTGGTTCGCGCTCGATCCGGCGCGCACGCTGGCGAGCCAGTGGCTCACCTACATCAACCCCTTCAACAACCTCGGCCTCTACGCGATCGGCCTGGCGCTGTACTTCAACGCCCGCGACCTGAAGCTCGGCACCCCCGCCGTGCTGGCCCTGCTGGCCGTGGGTTGCGCCGTGCTCGCCTGGTACCCGGTCGGCGGTGACCTCGTCGTCACGGTGACCGGCTGGCCGCGGGTGGCGTTCGTCGCCGCGTCGACCGCCATCGTGCTCGGCTTCTTCAGGCTCGGCGCCGCGCTGCCGCGCTGGCTGGCAGCGCCGCTGGCGCTGCTGGGAGCGGCCACCTACGGCGTGTACCTGTTGCACCCCATCGTGTTTCAGGCGATCGAACGCAGCCTGCGCCTTGCCGGTGCGGCGCTCGATCCCCGCCTGTCGATGCTGCTCACGGTGGTGGTCACGATCGCCGTCTCCGTCGTGCTGTACAAGCACTTCGAGTTGCCGCTGATCCGCCTGGGCAAGCGGCTGACGCCGGACCGGCGCGCCGCACCGCCAGCCGCCGCCGGCGTGCGCCCCGTGGCGCGTGCCGAGACAGCGGGCGAGACCAAGCGATGAAGGCGCTCTTCTTCGCCGTGCTGATCGCCGGCATCGGCAACACCGTGCTGCGCCCGGGACTGGAGAACCCGTACACGCTGTACCGGCTGCTGGCCCCGCTCGGGCTGCTGGCGGTGTCGATGGCCAATCCGGGGCTCGCGGCCAAGGCGCTGGCGGCCTATGCCGTCTTCGCCGTCTACAACTTCGCGCTCGCCACCGCCTACGGCGGCGACTTCTCGCAGCTGCTGCCCTCGCTGGTGCACTACCTCTATCTGTTCATCCCGCTGGTGATGATGCTGCACCTGCGCTCGCGCGATGCCCGCTTCGAGCGCAGCTTCCTCACCTTCGTGCAGGCCTTCTATGTGTTCCTGCTGCTGAACTTGCTGCTGGAGATGGCCGTCGGCTCGTACTACCCGAACCTCGAGCCCGACGAATCGGAAGACGGTTCGGTGCGCGCGTTCTTCTGGAACCAGAACGACCTCGCGGTCGTGCTGTGCGTGATCGGCTGGATCGCGCTGACGCTGGATCGCTACCGCGGCTTCACGCGCCTGTTTGTCGTGCTGGCGACGGTGGCCCTGCTGTACCTCAACGATTCCAAGGCGGCGCTGATCTCGTTCCTGTTCATCTCGCTGCCGGTGTGGGCGGTCCAGCGCGCCAGCGGCACGATGCGCATTCCGCCGGCCCTGTGGGCCGGAGTGGCGGCCTCGCTGGCAGCGGCAGCGCTGGCGGCGCTGTTCGCCTTCTCCGACGTCGACATCCAGTTCGCCAACGACGTCTACAGCGTCGGCGAGCTGCTGCTGCAGCCCATCGTCAACATCGTGACGCTGCAGGCTTCCGGCGAAGACCTCGGCTCGCTGAACAACCGCACCGACGCGGCGATCTTCGTCGTCATCGAGTACCTGCGCACGTTCGGACTCGGGTTGGGGGCCGGCGGCTCGTGGCTGGTGCTGACGCTGCCGCAGTACCAGCTGGGCGGCGCGCAGAGCCCGCACAACGCGCTGCTGCAGTTCGTCGTCGACTTCGGCTACCCGGTGCTGCTGGGCTACCTCTGGCTCACCGGCTGGGCCCTGCGCCGCCTGTTCAGGCACAAGCTGCCCGAGCCCGAACGGCTGAAGGTGATGGCGATCCTGTCGTTCCCGATGCTGGGGCTGTCGCAGTCGGGGGCCATCGTCACCAACTACTTCTTCTTCACCGCCGTGTACTTCATCTGGCTGTATGGCCGCCGCCGCGCCGCCGGCCGGCTCGCCGTGCCGCGGCCACCGGCGGCCGCGCTGCCCGCAGCGGCCTGATCACCCGGCGCGCCGTCCGATGTCCCGCCTCGCCGACAACCTTCGCCTGCTGGCCTTCAAGATGCTGCGCAAGGCCCGCCTCGTCGCGGTCAAGGGCTCGACCGTGCACCCGACCTCCAAGCTCGAGGCGGGCACGATGTTCTACGCCTCGACGATGCAGAAGCACTCGTTCTGCGGCTACGACTGCGACGTGTACCAGGCCGACATCGGCAGCTTCGTCTCGATCGCCAACGGCGTGGTCATCGGCGGCGGCCGGCATCCGATGGAGTGGGTGGCGATGTCGCCGGTGTTCTACGAAGGCCGCGACAGCGTGCGCGCCAAGTTCTCGCGGCACCGGCGGCCGCCGCCCGAGCGCGTGCGCGTCGGCCACGACGTGTGGATCGGCCGCTCGGCCATCGTGCTGCCCGGCGTCGAGATCGGCGACGGCGCCGTGGTCGGCGCGGGCGCCGTGGTGACGAAGGCGGTGCCGCCCTACGCCATCGTGGCCGGCAACCCGGCACGCATCGTGCGCCACCGCTTCGACGAGGACATCGTGCGCCGCCTGCTGGCCTCGCGCTGGTGGTCGCTCGACGAGGCCGAACTGCATCGGCTGGGACCGCGTTTCAACGACGTGGAGGGATTCCTGAACGCCATCGAGCAGGGCGTCGGGCCAGGCGCCGGGCAAGGCGTGGAACGCGGCATCGAACAAGGCGCGGCATGACGGCATTGCGAATCTGCACCAACTGCGTGATGGACACCACCGACTCGGCCATCACCTTCGACGACAAGGGCGTGTGCGACCACTGCCGCACCTTCTACGCCAAGGTGCTGCCG
>JAEUPF010000062.1 GCA_016790425.1 Rubrivivax sp. | reverse complement strand
GAAGGGGCGATCGCCTGCGCCTGCATCCGCTCGGCCAGCCGGGCGCGCAGGCGTTGCAGCGTCGCCGCCAGCCGCGCTTCGTCGAACGGCTTGACGAGGTAGTCGAGCGCGCCGCGCTCGAAGGCGTCGAGCGCGTACTGCTCGAACGCCGTGACGAAGACGACGAGGGCGCGGTTGCCGATCGCGCGTGCCGCTTCGAGCCCGTTCAGGCCGGGCATGTGGATGTCGAGGAAGACGATGTCGCAGGGGCGCTCGTCGAAGAGCTCCACCGCCTCGCGGCCGCTGCGGGCCTGGGCGACGACTGTCAGTTCGGGCCACAGGCGGTCCAGGTGCGCCACGAGGCGCTCGCGCAGCAGCGGCTCGTCGTCGGCGACCAGGGCGGTCGGCGCCGGCGGTGTTCGAGGCGCCCGCGCAGGGTGCCCGGCGGGCGGGTCGGCAGCGTTCATCGCGGTGCCTCTAGGCCGGGCGAATGACGATCTCGGCGCGCAGGCCGCCGCCGGGCGCGTTCTCGCTCAGTTCGAGGCGCGCCCGCTCGCCGTAGACGCCCTTCAGCCGCTCGCGCAGGTTGGCCAGGCCCGTGCCCGGGGCGGCGTGCTCCGAAAGGCCCGGCCCGCTGTCGGCCACCCACAGATGCAGCGCGCCGCTGCCGGCGTCGCGCCGCGCGCCGACCTCGATGGTGGCGCCGCGTTCGCTGGGGTCGACGCCGTGGCGCACGGCGTTCTCCACCAGCGTCAGCAGCGCCAGCGCCGGGAACGGCTCGGCATCGAGCGCCGGGTCGGCCTGGATCGCGTGGCGCAGCCGGTCGGGCATGCGCATCGCCATCAGCTCGAGGTAGGCGCGCACGAGGGCCAGCTCGCGGCCGAGCGTCGCCGCGCCTTCGTTCAGCCGCGGCATCGCCGCGCGCAGGTAGGCGACGAGGCTTTGCAGCACCGGCGCGGCGCGCGGCGAACCGCTCTCGACGAGCGCCTGCACGTTGGCCAGCGTATTGAACAGGAAGTGCGGCTCGATCTGTGCCGTCAGCAGCGCCAGCCGCGCGTCGAGCGCCTGCCGCTCCAGCCGGCTGCGTTCGAGCTCGAACTCCAGCGCCAGCGTGCGCGCGCGCGCCTCGCGCTCGCGCACCTGCGCGGTGAGGGTGATGATCAGCCCGAGCACGAGGCCGGTGCTGGCCAGCATCACGAAGCCACGGATGCGCGGCTCGCTGCCGAGGAAGAGGCTGAGGTCGCCGCCCACCGAGGCGAGGTAGACGACGAAGGTGCCGCACGGCGCCGCCACGGCCACCGCCAGCATCGTGAACAGCCACCGCGGCAGCCAGCGCGGCAGCCAGCGATCGGGCACCAGGTGCTGCGCGGCGACGAAGGTCAGCAGCAGCATCAGCGCCAGGAACAGCGTGCGCCCCAGCAGCACCGGGAACGACACGAAGATCGGCGAGAAGATCACCGCCGCCGTGACGCCGAAGCCGACGGCCACGCCCAGGTTGCCGGCGTTGAACGAAGCCGCCAGTCGCCGCGATGCCGGCGGCGCCTGCCGTGGCGAGGGCGACGGCGGCGTGGCACCGGCGCCTGCGTTCGTGTGCGGGGCGGGCGTCATCGTGGCTGCACGATAGCAACGCGCGCGCCGGCGCACCATGCGGCATGCGACGAGGGGCCGGATTGGCGGCCTGGGGCGCCGCTGCGGGCCCCGCACCCCGGCGCTGTCGCCGCGCGCGGGGGCAGGGCGGGGAACGCGACCGCTACAGCCCCAGCCGCGGCAACGGCGCCGCCAGCGCGCGCCTGAGCGTCTCGGCGCTGTCGGCCAGATGGGCGCGCGTGTCGGCGTCCAGCCCAGGGCGCCGGACCGCCGCTTCGAGCCGCGGCAGCAGCGTGCGCGCCTCGTCGCGCAGCACGGCGCGCGCGTCGACGCGGCTGGCGGGCCGAAGGGCCATGAACGCGAGCCGGTTCAGGTGTTCGCGCTGCAACTCGCGCCGCGCCGGCGTGACCGGCGCGCCGCTCTTCAACTCGCTCCACACGTCCTCGGCCAGACGGTCGTACAGCTCGCGCAACTGGAACGCCTCGGCCGGGTGGTCGAACTTGCCCACGCTGTCGAGCACGCGCTGCGCGATCCACTCGCTCATCAGGTAGGCGAGCACGGCGCGCTGCAGCTCGAACAGACGCCCGGGCAGCGAGTAGTCGGTGGGGGCGCCCATCTCGGCGCGCTCCATGTAGTCGGGCGCGAGGCGGCGCTGCAGCGGGGCCGACAGCTTCAGGCCGTCGGCGGCCAGCACGGCGTTGGCGATGGTATCCAGTGCCGCCCGCTGCACCGAGGCCGGCACCGGCAGCAGCGGGTCGCGGCCGCTGCCGGGGTAGTCGCGCAGCGTGCGCACGCCGCCGATCTGGCGCACCAGCACGCCCACCGCGCGTGCCGCGTCGCCCAGCGCGTAGTTCAGCGAGCGGCGCAGCACCGCGTAGTCGCGCTGCGGCGAGAGCTCGCGCGTCTCCTGGCGGCGGAAGAGGTCGCGCGCGATCTCCACCCGCTTGGCGGCGAAGGCGATCGGGTCGTTGCCGAGGTCGAGCTGGATCGTCTCGGGGTCGATGCCGAACCAGGCGTCCTCGTCGGTGCCGTAGGCCAGCAGCGGCTCGCTGCTGCGTGCGGCGATCGCCTGCAGCATCTCGCGCTCCTGGGCGGCGGTGGCGTTCGGCGCCGGCGGCTTGTAGGCGTACTCGACGGCCCAGTAGTCGTAGGGGCCGAGCGTGGTCATGAACGGCGTACCGCCGCGCTGGCCGGGACGCGGCAGGTTCACGGCGTTGTATTCCATGATGCTGCCGGTGGTGCCGTGTGCGCGCGTGAACTCCGGGTCCGACAGCTGCTCCTCGCTGTACACGCGCGAGGCGCGGAAGTTGTGGCGCAGGCCCAGGGCGTGCCCCACTTCGTGCATCAGCGCGTCCTTGACGTAGTCGAGCACGAACTGCTGCGCCTCGGCGCTCTCGGGGTCGAGGTCGCCGCGTGCCTCGAGCACGTCGAGCGCGTAGCCGAGCTGCTCGGCGCCGAGGGTGCTGTAAAGGCACAGGCGGTGGTCGTGCGGCGCCGAAGGCATGGCCTGCTGGGCGTCGAGGCCGGGGGCGAACGGGGCTGCGAACGGGGCTGTGAACGGGGCCGCGAACGAAGGCGGCGCGGCCGTCCCGGCGCCCGCGGCCTCGGGCACGGCCGGCAACCCGAGTCCGGCCAGCGAAGCGCCGCCGGCGGTGGCGGCCATCGCGCCCAGCACCTGCGTGCGGATGCCGCGCACGGCACGCGCCGACAGCCCCTCGAAGGCGATGTCGGCGTCGAGGATCTCGCCGCTGCGCGGGTCGACGTGGCTGGGGCCGATGGCGCCGAAGCTCGGCTCGGCGTTCATCATCCAGCGCACCGAGGCGACGCCGAAGTCGAGCGTGTCGAAGGCGGCGTCGTCGCTCTGCTGCTGCACGACGAGGGCGTCCTTGAAGCCGATGCGCTCGAAGGCCTTGTTCCATTCGAGGATGGCGGCGCGCACCGTCGCGCGGTACGCGTGCGGCACGTTGCGGTCGATCCAGAAGGTGATCGGCTTGACCGGCTCGGACAGCGCCGCCGCCGGGTCCTTCTTCTCCAGCCGCCAGCGGTTGACCATGCGCTGCCGCGGCGACAGGGCGAGGTCGTTGCCGAAGTCCAGCCGCGTGCTGGTGAACAGGCCCAGGCGCGGGTCGGCGGCGCGCGTGGCCATCGGCTTGTCGGGCAGCGGCGCCAGCGAGTAGTGCAGGCCGACGATCATGCTGCGCGCATCGGGCAGGAAGCGCGGCACCGAGGGCCCGCTGCCGCCCAGCGGCACGTTGACGAAGCCGGGCGTGCTGATGCTGCCGGTGTAGAAGTGATTCGAGGTCTCCAGGATCACCGCTTCCTTGGAGCTGCGCGCCGCGGTGATGGTGCTGTTGCCGCGGTCGAGGCTGTAGCCCTGGCGGAAGGCGCGCTGCAGCATCATGCCGACACCGACGATGTCGTTCATGAAGTAGCTGTTGGCCTCGACGAGGATCGACTTGCGTTCCGGGTGCGGCTGGCTGGCCACGCCGGCCACGCCGAGCAGGCTGTTGGAGTAGCTGTCGGCGACCGCCCGCGCCTCGGGCGTGCCTTCCGGGGCGACGACGTCGGTGTTGCGCGCCTGCAGGCGCACGGTGTTGTGCACGCGCACGAACTCGACCAGCTGCGCGCCGCCGGCACCGTTCACCGGGTAGGCCATCAGGCCCCCGAGCACCCACGCTTCGCCGATGCCGCTCTTGATCTTGGGGCTCAGCAGGAACGGGCGGCCGAAGTCCTGCGGCGTCAACTCGAGCCAGACCTTCTCGTCTTTTTGCCACATGACGATCGGGCCGTCGATGCGCCGGGCCTCGCGCACGACGTTCATGAACGGCGGCGGGCCGCCGCTGGACGAAGCGCCGGAGGTGCCGTTGCCCGCGTTCGCGACGCCGGCGCCCCCGGGGCCGGAGGCGGCGGTGGCCGGCCCCGCAAGCCCCGCCGAGGCCGACGACGCTGCGCCTTGCGGCCGGTTCGCAGCGCCGGGCCCGCCGTTGCCCTGGGATGCCGGAAGTCGCGGCGCCGTGGTGGCGGCGGGCCGAGCGTCGGCGATACGGGCTTCGGTCTGCGCCGGCCGCTCCTTGTCGGGGGCGGTGGCGGCGCAGCCGGCCAGGGCCAGCAAGGCAGCGAGCGCGGCGGCGGCGACGGCGCCGCGGCGGTGAGGAACGCAAGGCGATGAAGGGGAAGCGAAGGCGGGCAAGGCAGTCGGCCGCATGGCAGCTCACTCGCGCCCCGGTCGCAGGGCGATGCGGCCATTGTTGATCAACGTCACCGGCCGCGGGGGCGCGGCGACGTTACGGCGAGCAAGAGCGCACGCGGCCGTGCGGCGCGCCGAAGGCGCAGCGTGGCGAGGCGGCGCCCGGGCCGTCCCTGCGGGGCCGGCCGCCCAGGGCGCGCGGCCGCTGGGCGGCGCCGCCGCTTCAGTGGATCGGCTTGAACCGCATCCGCTTCGGCCGCGCCCCTTCCTCGCCCAGGCGCCGCACCTTGTCGGCTTCGTATTCCTGGTAGTTGCCGGGGAAGAACACCCACTGGCTGTCGCCTTCGGCGGCGAGGATGTGCGTGCAGATGCGGTCGAGGAACCAGCGGTCGTGGCTGATGACCATGGCGCTGCCGGCGAACTCGAGCAGCGCTTCTTCCAGCGCGCGCAGCGTCTCGACGTCGAGGTCGTTCGATGGCTCGTCCAGCAGCAGCACGTTGCCGCCGCGGGCCAGCGTCTTGGCCAGGTGCAGCCGGCCGCGTTCGCCGCCGGAGAGGTTGCCGACCTGCTTTTGCTGGTCGTTGCCCTTGAAGTTGAAGCGCCCGAGGTAGGCGCGGCTGGGCATCACGAACGGGCCGACGGTGATGTTGTCCAGGCCTCCGGAGACGTCTTCCCACACCGTCTTCTTGTTGTCCAGGCTCTCGCGGCTCTGGTCGACGAAGGCGAGCTTGGCGGTCTTGCCGATGATCACCTCGCCGCTGTCGGGCTTCTCGACGCCCTGGATCATGCGGAACAGCGTCGACTTGCCGGCGCCGTTGGGGCCGATGATGCCGACGATGGCGCCGGGCGGCAGCTTGAAGCTGAGGTTGTCGATCAGCATGCGGTCGCCGAAGCTCTTGGTGACGTTCTTGAACTCGATCACCTCGTTGCCCAGGCGCTCGGCCACCGGGATGAAGATCTCGTTGGTCTCGTTGCGGCGCTGGTAGTCGGTGTCGGAAAGCTCCTCGAAGCGCGCCAGGCGGGCCTTGCTCTTGGTCTGGCGCGCCTTGGCATTGCTGCGCACCCACTTCAGCTCTTCCTTCATCGCCTTGATGCGCGCGTCTTCCTTCTTCTGTTCCACCTCGAGGCGGCGTTCCTTCTGGTCGAGCCACTCGCTGTAGTTGCCCTTCCACGGGATGCCCATGCCGCGATCGAGTTCGAGGATCCACTCGGCGGCGTTGTCGAGGAAGTAGCGGTCGTGCGTGATCGCCACCACGGTGCCGGGAAAGCGCTGCAGGAAGTGCTCGAGCCACTCGACGCTCTCGGCGTCGAGGTGGTTGGTGGGCTCGTCGAGCAGCAGCATGTCGGGCTTGCTGAGCAGCAGCCGGCACAGCGCCACGCGCCGCTTCTCGCCGCCGGAGAGGTTCCTGATCACCGCGTCCCACGGCGGCAGGCGCAGCGCGTCGGCGGCGAGTTCGAGCTGCAGATCGGTGTTCTCGCTGCCGGCGGCAGCGATCACCGCCTCCAGCTCGGCTTGCTCGGAGGCGAGCTTGTCGAAGTCGGCATCAGGCTCGGCGTAGGCGGCGTAGACCTCGTCCAGCCGCTTCTTGGCCGCCAGCACGCCGCCGATGCCTTGCTCGACCGCCTGGCGCACCGTTTGCCCGGGCTCGAGCTGCGGCTCCTGCGGCAGGTGGCCGATCTTCAGGCCCGGCATCGGCACCGCTTCGCCTTCGATCTCCTTGTCCAGGCCGGCCATGATCTTCAGCAGCGTGCTCTTGCCGCTGCCGTTGACGCCGAGCACGCCGATCTTGGCGCCCGGGAAGAAGCTCAGGCTGATGTCCTTGAGGATCTGCCGCTTGGGTGGGACGACCTTGCCCACCCGGTTCATCGTGAAAACGTACTGCGCCATCGGGCTGCTTTCGAAGGGAGTCTCGGCGCTCGGTGCGAGCGGGAACCGCGCATTATCCCGCGCCGCCCCCGCCGCTCCCGCTGCCCCCGCCGCCCCCGCCGCCCTCGCCGTTCAGGCAGCGGCGGACCTGCCCCAGCAGTTCGGCGGCCGGCACCGGCCGCACCAGGTAGGCGTCGGCGCCCAGGGCCAGGCCTTCGCGGCGCGAGGCCTCGTCGCGCGCCGAGGCGGTGAGGAAGACGAACGGCAGGTCGCGCGTCGCCGCGTCGGCGCGCACCTGGCGCAGCAGCTCGAAGCCGCCGCCGCCGGGCATGCGCACGTCGGACAGCACGAGGTCGACCCGGTGCGAGCGCAGCGCCGCCAGCGCCTCTTCGACGCTGCGCGCGGTGAGCAGCTCGTAACCGGCGGCGTGCAGCAGGTCGGCCTTGTACTCGACGTTCAGCGGTCCGTCGTCCACCGTCAGCAGCGTGCACGGCTTGCGCGGTGCGCGCAGCGTCTCGGGCACGCGGCCCGCGGGGTCGGCCGCGCCGCCGGCGGCTGCCGTCTGCGGCCGCGGCGCCGGCGGCACGCGCTCGCCGGACAGCAGCGGCTGGATGGCCGCGATGAAGCTGGCCGGGTCGATGGGTTTGGGCAGGTGGCGGTCGAAGCCGGCGGCGAGCGCCTTCTCGTGGTCGCCCACCATCGCGAAAGCGGTCACCGCGACCAGCGGGATGTGGCAAAGCGCCGGGTCGGCGCGCAGGCGGCGCGCCACCTCGTAGCCGTCGATGCCTTCCATCTGGATGTCGCAGACGACGAGATCGGGGCGCTGCGACGCAGCCAGCGCCAGGCCCTGGGCGCCGTTGGTGGCCGTCAGAACCTCGTACTGCCACGCCAGGAGCAGGTACTGCATCAGCTCCAGGTTGACCGGGTTGTCTTCGATGACGAGGATGCGGGTGGCCATGGTCGGTCTCGCTGCGTGTGCTTCGGGCGGCCTGCGGCGCGCCTCAGGCCGTGCTGGCGGTGCCGTCCTGACGCGCCGGCCCCAGCGTCAGCACGAAGCGGCTGCCACGGCCGGGCTCGCTGGTCACGCGCAGCGTGCCTTGCATCAGCTCGGCCAGCTTGCGCGACAGGTGCAGGCCGAGCCCGGTGCCCTCGGCCGGGCGGCCGCTGCGCGGCCCCAGCTGCGTGAAGGCCTGGAACAGGCGCGCCTGGTCTTCGGCGCTGATGCCCACCCCCGTGTCGGCCACGGCGACCTCGACGCTCGCCGGCTCGTTGCCGGCGTGCACGTACGCCGCCTGCAGCACCACTTCGCCCTGCGCGGTGAACTTGACGGCGTTGGAGCCGAGGTTGAGCACGATCTGGTGCAGCGCCCGCCGGTCGGCGTGCGCCACCACGTCGCCGGTGCCGCCGCCGCCTTCACCGCTGCCGGCCACCTCCACCCGCAGCGCCAGCCCCTTGCTGCCGGCGGCCGGCCGCAGCGTCGCGGCCACTTCCTCCAGCAACGCGCGGCACGGCACGGGTTCGAAATGCAGCTCGACGCGGCCCGACTCGATCTTCGCCAGGTCGAGCAGGTCGTTGATCAGCGACAGCAGGTGCTGGCCGCTGGACTGCACCAGCGTGAGCTGCCGCTCCTGCGCCGCCGTCAACGGCCCCGGCAGCTTCATCAGCATCAGCCCGGTGAAGCCGATGATCGCGTTCAGCGGCGTGCGCAGCTCGTGGCTCATCGTCGCCAGGAACAGGTCCTTGGCGCGGATCGCGCGCTCGAGCTCCTCGTTCTTCTCGCGCAGCGCCTGCTCGAAGCGGCGGCGCTCGCTGGTGTCGCGGATGGCGCTCATCACCAGGCGCAGGCCCTCGGAGTCGATGGGACTCAGGCTGATCTCGACCGGGAACTCCTCGCCGTTGCGGCGCACGCCGTGCAGTTCGAGCCCGGCGCCCATCGGCCGCATGCGCGGCGCGGCGAGGAAGGCGCTGCGGTGGCGCACGTGCGCCTGGCGCAGGCGCGCCGGCAGCAGCATCTCGATCGGCTCGCCGATGACCTCCGCCGACGGCCGGTCGAACATCTCGCGGGCGCGGGCGTTGAACAGCACGATGCGGCCGACGTCGTTGACGATGACGATGGCATCGGGCGCGTACTCGAGCACGCCCTGGTAGCGGGCGACGACCAGCTGGCTGTCGCGCTGCACGCGCAGCGCCGTCACGTCGGCGAGCACGGCCACGACGTGCCGCGTGCCGCCTTCGCCGCTGCCGGCGCGCAGCGACTCGTTGACGTACAGCAGCACGCCGTCGCGCCGCCGGCAGGCGCGCTCGCGCACGACGCGCCAGCCGCGCAGGGCGCGCTCGAAGGCCGCGGCCTGCTCGCGCGCCGCCGGCTCGCCGCCGTGCAGCAGCAGTTCGTCCAGCGGCTGGCCCTCGGCCTCGCGCGCCTCGTAGCCGAAAAGGCCCTCGGCGGCGTCGCTCCACCACTGGACGCGCGCCTTCTCGTCGAGCACGATGAAGGCGCTCGGCGAATCGTGCAGGGCCAGCGCCGCCAGCGCCGCGTGCGCTGCCGGCTCCGGGGAGGCGGGCGGCGGCGAAGGAGGGCTCGGCGGCGGCATCCGGTGATCCTCCCCGACCGGCCAGAGAACTGTCGTCGACAGGGACTTGCCTGCCGGGGCCTTGCGGAACCCGTGCGCGGACCCACTTGCGGCAACGCTGGCACAGTTCCCCAGGAGCAGGAGGGCAAACGATGAGCCTGACGACAACCCCGGCGAGGGCCATGACGGTGGAGGCGCCGGCGTCGCTGGTGCGCATCGCGCACCTCGTCTACGCGCTGCACGCGCTGGGCATCTGCATCGGCGCGTTCGGCGCCGCCACGGTGCTGGGGACGTTCCTGTTCGGCTGGCCGTCGATCATCGCGGTGATCCTGGGCTACCTGAAGCGCGGCGAGGCGCGCGGCACCTGGCTCGAATCGCACTTCGGCTGGCAGATCCGCACCTTCTGGTTCGCGCTGCTGTGGGCGCTGGTGGTCGGCCTCGTCTCGTTGCCGCTGACGCTGGTGCTGATCGGCTTCGGCACCTTCGCGCTGGGGCTGATCGTGCTCGGCCTGTGGGCCACCTACCGCGTCGCGCGCGGCTGGCTGCGGCTGAACGCGCACCGGCCGATGCCGGGCTGAAGCGCCTGACGGCGAAGCAGGCGGCGTCTGGCCTGCATTCGCCCCGCTGTTCAGGCGTTCGGCCGATGCCCCCGCCGGGGCCCGGGCATGCACTCGGGGTAAACTCGCGCCTGCGTCGCAACCTTCCAGTCATTGCGCGCAGTCACTTCCGACGCTCGTACGCTTCTTTGCGTACTCCCTCGCGCCTCGAGACTGGTGCACCCGCAACGGGTCGCCGCAGGCAGCGAACCTGGCCCGCCAACTTCAGGGCCCTTCATCGATGAACTTCACCGACCTCGGCCTGGCCGAGCCGCTCCTGCGCGCCGTGCGCGAACAGGGCTACGAAACCCCCACGCCGATCCAGGCGCAGGCCATTCCGGCCGTGCTCGCCGGCGGCGACCTCCTCGCCGGCGCCCAGACCGGCACCGGCAAGACCGCCGGCTTCACGCTGCCGATGCTGCAGCGGCTGGCGCACGAACCAGCGGCACGCGACCCGCGCACCAACCGCATCAAGATCCGGGCCCTCATCCTCACGCCCACGCGCGAACTCGCCGCGCAGGTGGAAGAGAGCGTGCAGACCTACGGCAAGTACCTCACGCTCAGGAGCATGGTCATCTTCGGCGGCGTGGGCATGCAGCCGCAGGTGGACAAGCTCAGGCGCGGCGTCGACATCCTCGTCGCCACGCCCGGCCGCCTGCTCGACCACCACCAGCAAGGCACGCTGGACCTGTCGGCCGTGCAGTTCTTCGTCCTCGACGAAGCCGACCGCATGCTCGACATGGGCTTCATCCACGACATCAAGAAGGTGCTGGCGATCCTGCCGCCGAAGCGGCAGAACCTGCTCTTCAGCGCCACCTTCAGCGACGAGATCAAGGAGCTCGCCGACCGCCTGCTGAACAAGCCGGCGCTGATCGAGGTGGCGCGGCGCAACGCCACCGCCGACCTGGTGGCACAGGTGGCGCACCCGGTGGGCCGCGACCGCAAGAAGGACCTGCTGAAGCACCTCATCGAGTGCGGCGACTGGCACCAGGTGCTCGTCTTCACGCGCACCAAGCACGGCGCCAACAAGCTGTGCGACTGGCTCAACGACCAGCGCATCAGCGCGCTCGCCATTCACGGCAACAAGAGCCAGAGCGCGCGCACCAAGGCGCTGGCCGACTTCAAGAGCGGCGAGCTGCGCGTGCTGGTGGCCACCGACATCGCCGCCCGTGGCATCGACATCTCCGAGCTGCCGCACGTGGTGAACTACGAGATCCCCAACGTGCCCGAGGACTACGTGCACCGCATCGGCCGCACCGGCCGCGCCGGCTCGTCGGGCGAGGCGATCTCGCTGGTCTGCCTGGACGAAGAGGACTTCCTGCGCGACATCGAGCGGCTGATCAAGCGGCCGATCAAGCGCGTGCCGGTGCCCGGCTTCGAACCGCCGGCCGGCGAGCGCGCCGAGCCGATCGTGCTCGGCCACCGCATGACGATCGGCGCCGGGGCGCGCGGCGGCGGCCGCGGCCGGCCAGGCTACGGCTCGTCGCACGGCGCGGGCCACGGCCGGCCGTCGGGCCCGCCACCGCAGCGCAGCGGTTCGCGCCCGGCGCACGGTTCGCATGGGCCGCACGGCGCGCACGCCTCGCGCAGCGCCGGCCATGGTGCACCGGCGCCGCACGCGGTTCGCGGCGGCCCGGTGGACCTGCTGCTCGACCTGCCTTCGCCGTCGGCTGCCCATGACCGCGGGCCCGGCGGCAGCGGCCGTGGCGGCCGCGGCGGCCGCGGCGGCGGCACCGGCGGCGGTCGCGGAAGGGGCGGGCAAGGCGCCCGCCCGTCGCGCCCGACGCGCTGACTCGATCGAGGACGGGCCGGCGCGCGTTCACCGCGCGCCGAAGCCGGCCAGGCGCGACCGGCGCGCCGCGCTCATGCGGCCGGCGAGGGCAGCGCCGCCAGTCCCAGCCGCGCCGGATCGCCGCGGCCCAGGCGCGCCACCAGCGGCGGCTCGACGCTGAGGTCGATCACCGTCGTCGGCTCGGCCGGGCAGGCGCCGGCGTCGACCACCGCCTGCAGCGCCTTCTGCAAGCGCGCGCGGATCTCGTGCGCGTCGTTCAGCGGCCGCGTCTCGCCGGGAGGGATCAGCGTCGTCGCCAGCAACGGCGCGCCGAAGATCTCCAGCAACTGCTGCGTCACGTGGTGCGCCGGCACGCGCAGGCCGATGGTGCGCCGCGAAGGGTGCGACACGCGCCGCGGCACTTCCTTGGTCGCTTCGAGGATGAAAGTGAACGGCCCCGGCGTGCCGAGCTTGAGGATGCGGTACTGACGGTTGTCGACGCGCGCGTAGCTGGCAAGCTCCGAGAGGTCGCGGCACAGCAGTGTCAGGTGGTGCTTCTCGTCGACCTGGCGCACGCGCCGCAGGTGCTCGGCGGCGGCCTTGTCGTCGAGGTGGCACACGAGCGCGTAGCTCGAATCGGTCGGAATGGCGGCCACGCCGCCGGCGTGCAGGATCTGCGCGGCCTGCTTCAGCAGCCGCGGCTGCGGGTTCTCGGGGTGGACTTCGAAGAGCTGCGACACGCGCCCATTGTCAGCGCCCGCGGGCGGGCCGTTCAGGCAGCCGGATAGAGGCCCCGCACGCGCGCGAACAGGCGCGCCAGTCCGAGCAGCGCCGCCACGTTGGGCGCCGGCACGCCGATGCGCTGGCCGATCTCGTGCACGGCGCCGACGATCGCGTCGAGCTCGATCGCACGGCCGGCTTCCACGTCCTGCAGCATCGAGGTCTTGAAGGCGCCGAGCCTGGCGGTGATCGCGTGCCGGTCCTCGGGGCTCTGGGCGATCGGGCAGCCGATGCGCGCGCCGATGGCCGCCGCTTCCTGCATCGCCGCCGAGCAGAACGCGCGCAGCAGCGGATCGGCGAGCACGCGGTCGATGGTGGCGCCGGTGATCGCGCTCACCGGGTTCATCGTCAGGTTGCCCCACAGCTTGTACCAGATGTCGTGGCGCACATCCTCGCTGTGCGTCACGTCGAAGCCGGCCTGCGCGAGCAGCTGCACGACGGCCTGCACGCGCGCACTGCGCCGGCCGGAGTCGCCCGCGGGCTCGCCGACGATGAGGCCCTGTCCCACCTTGTGCACGACGAGCCCGGGCTCGGCGGTGGACGTGCTGGCGTGCACCACACAGCCGAGCACGCTCTCGAAGCGGACAGCGCGCGCGACCTCGCCGCCGGGGTCGACGCTCGCCAGCGGCCCGCCGGCCGCGAAGCCCGGCACGCCCTCGCAGAACCACCACGGCACGCCGTTCATCGCCGGCATCACGCAGGTGTGCGGCCCCAGCAGCGGCGCGATGCCGCGCGCCACCGCGGTCAGCGCGGGGCCCTTGACGGCGACGACCACCAGGTCCTGCACGCCGAGCTCGGCGGCGCTGTCGCTGGCGCGCGCCGGCGCCTGCACCAGACCGGCGGCGGTCTGCAGCCGCCAGCCGTGCCGGCGCAACGCTTCGAGCGTCGCGCCGCGCGCCAGCGTGCACACCTCGGCGCTGCCGGCCGCGGCGAGCCGGGTGCCGATGAAGCCGCCGATGGCGCCGGCGCCGACGATGCAGACCTTCTTCATGCTTGCCGTTCCTTTCCGCTTGCGGCGCTGTCAGACGAAGTGCAGCGAGATCGACCCCAGCGGACCGTAGTCGGCATGGAACGTGTCGCCCGCCGCGCACGGCACCGGCCGCGTGAACGAGCCGCCGAGGACGATCTCGCCGGCGGCCAGGGCTTCGCCGTGCGGCGCCAGCTTGCTGGCCAGCCAGGCGACGCCGTTGCCCGGGTGGTTCAGCACCGCCGCGCCGAGGCCCGTTTCCTCGATGACGCCGTTCTTGTACAGCAGCGCGCCGGCCCAGCGCCAGTCGACGGCGTCGGGCTTCATCGGCCGCCCGCCGAGCACGATGCCGGCGTTGGCGGCGTTGTCGGCGATCGTGTCCAGCACCTTGCGCGGCGCCTTCGTCACGCGGTCGAAGGGCTCGATGCGCGCGTCGATGAGTTCCAGCGCCGGCACCACGTAGTCGGTGGCGTTGAGCACGTCGAACAGCGTCACGCCCGGCCCTTCGAGCGGCCGTGCCAGCACGAAGGCGAACTCGACCTCCAGGCGCGGCACGATGAAGCGCGCCGCCGCGACTTCGCCGCCGTCGCGCAGCAGCATGCTGTCCAGCAACGTGCCGTAGTCGGGCTCGGTGATCTGCGAAGCCTGCTGCATCGCCCGCGACGTGAGGCCGATCTTGTGCCCGACGACGCGCCGGCCGGCATCGCGTTCGAGCTTCATCCAGTGGCGCTGGATGGCGTAGCTGTCGGCCATCGTCATGCCGGGGTGGCGCTTGGAGAACTGCTCCACCTGCACGCGCGTGCGCTCGGCGGTTTGCAGTTCCTGCGCCAGCGCGGCGTGCTGCGCGGCATCGAGCATCGAGGCTCCTCCTGTCCTTGTCGGCCCGCCAGTGTGCCCGAGGCGGCCGGCGCTGCACGATGGTGCGGCCGCCGGCACAATCGCGCCCCTGCCGCCGCCACGGCGGCGCATCGAACCGCGGAGCACTGCCATGCCTGACCTCGTCGAAAACCCCATGGGCCTGGCCGGCTTCGAGTTCGTCGAGTTCGCCTCGCCCGTGCCCGACCTGCTCGAGCCGCTGTTCGTGAAGATGGGCTTCAGCCTCGTCGCCCGCCACCGCAGCAAGGACGTTGCGCTGTACCGCCAGGGCGACATCAACTTCATCGTCAACCGCGAGCCGAAGAGCCTCGCCGGCTACTTCGCCGCCGAACACGGCCCCAGCGCCTGCGCGCTGGCGTTCCGGGTCAGGGATTCGCACAAGGCCTATGCGCGCGCGCTCGAACTCGGCGCCCAGCCGGTCGAGGTGCCCACCGGTCCGATGGAACTGCGGCTGCCGGCGGTGAAGGGCATCGGCGGCGCGGCGCTGTACCTGATCGACCGCCACGAGGACGGCAGGAGCATCTACGACATCGACTTCGAGTTCCTGCCCGCATTCCAGCCGCTGGCGCAGCGCCACCCGCGCGGCCACGGCCTGCGCACGATCGACCACCTCACGCACAACGTCTACCGCGGCCGCATGGCGTTCTGGGGCGCGTTCTACGAGCGGCTGTTCAACTTCCGCGAGATCCGCTACTTCGACATCAAGGGCGAATACACCGGCCTCACCAGCCGCGCGATGACGGCGCCCGACGGCCTGATCCGCATCCCGCTGAACGAGGAGTCGGGCCAGGGCGCCGGCGGCGGCTCGGGGCAGATCGAGGAATTCCTGATGAAGTTCAACGGCGAGGGCATCCAGCACATCGCGCTGGCCACCGACGACCTCCTCGCCACCGTCGACGCCTTGCAACTGGCCGGCGTGCCGCTGATGACGGCGCCCAACGACATCTACTACGAGATGCTCGACGAGCGCCTGCCCGGCCACGGCGAGCCGGTGAAGGAGCTGGCCACGCGCGGCATCCTGCTCGACGGTTCCACCGCCGGCGGGCAGAAGAAGCTGCTGCTGCAGATCTTCAGCGAGACGCTGCTCGGCCCGGTGTTCTTCGAGTTCATCCAGCGCAAGGCCGACGAGGGCTTCGGCGAGGGCAACTTCAAGGCGCTCTTCGAGAGCATGGAGCGCGACCAGATCCGCCGCGGCGCGCTGAAGGTCGGGGTCTGAGCGAGGCGGGCGCGCGAACCGGCGCGCCGGCCCCGGCGCCGGCGGCCGGCCTCAACCGCGCGCCAGGGCCCGCGCGCGGATCTCCTCGAAGTCGGCCGGCGGCTGGTGCAGGTCCAAGCGCTGCCCGGCCTTGACGAGCTGGCTCGGGATGTCGTGCCCGAGCAGCGCCGGCAGGCGCCGCGCCGCGGCGATCAGCTTGCCCACGTCGACGCCGGTGTCGTACCCCATCAGGGCCAGCGCGTGCGCGATCTCCTCGGTGCAGATGTTGCCCGTGGCGCCGGGCGCATACGGGCAGCCGCCGATGCCGCCGAACGAGGCGTCGAAGCGGTCGGCGCCGGCGTCGATGGCGGCCAGCACGTTGGCCAGGCCCATGCCACGCGTGTTGTGGAAGTGCAGCGTCAGCTCGGTGCCGGGCCAGCGCCGGCGGAACGCCGCCGCGAGCGCTGCCACCTGCGGCGGGTAGGCCATGCCGGTGGTGTCGCACAGCGACACGCCGTGCGCGCCGAGCTCGCCCACGAAGCGCTCGCACCATTGCAGCACGGCGGCCTCGGGCACGTTGCCTTCCATCGGGCAGCCGAAGGTGCACGACAGCGAGACGTTGAACGGGACGCGGCCGGCGCGGGCGATCGAGGCCACCTCCGCCAAGCCCGCGAACGACTGCGCGCGCGTCATGCGCAGGTTGGCGAGGTTGTGCGTCTCGGTGGCCGACATCACGAGGTTGAGCTCGTCGGCCTTCGACTCGACGGCCCGCTCGGCGCCGCGCACGTTGGGCACCAGCGCGCTGTAGACGACGCCGCTCCTGCGCCGGATCTCGCGCAGCACCACCTCGGCGTCGCGCAGCTGCGGAATGGCTTTCGGCGAGACGAACGAGGTGACCTCGATCTTGGCCAGCCCGGCATCGGCCAGCGCCTCGACGAGCGCGATCTTGTCTGCCGTGGCAACGAAGCGCTCCTCGACCTGCAGGCCGTCGCGCGTGCCGACCTCCTGCATGCGGATGCGGCGGCCGTTGCCGCTCCAGACCGGTGTTGCCGTGTTCACGGAAGCGTTCATGCCACCACCTTGCGGCCGCGCAGCGCGGCGATGTCCGGCGCCGAAAAGCCCAGTTCGCCGAGCACCGCGTCGGTGTCTTCGCCCAGCCGCGGCGCGGCGCTGTGCAGGCGCCCGGGCGTTCCGGTGAGCTTGGGCACGATGCCCGGCACCTCGACTTCGAAGCCTTCGCGCGTCGTCTGCTTGAGGACCATGTCGCGCGCGCGGTAGTGCGGGTCTTCGACGATGTCCTTGGCGGTGTAGACGCGCCCGGCCGGCACCTTCGCCTCGGCGAGCGCGGCCAGCGCTTGGGCCGACGGACGAGCGGCCGTCCACGCGCCGATGGCGGCGTCGAGTTCGGCGACGCGCTTCACGCGCCCGGCGTTGTCGGCCAGCGCCGGGTCGCGGCCCAGGTCGTCGCGGCCGATGGCGCTCATCAGGCGCTTGAAGATGCTGTCGCCGTTGCCGGCGATGAGCACCACGGCGCCGTCGCCGCAGCGGTAGGCGTTGGAAGGCGCGATGCCCGGCAGCGCCGAACCGCCCGGTTCGCGCACGGCGCCGAAGGCGCTGTACTCGGGCACCAGGCTCTCCATCACGTTGAACACCGCCTCGTGCAGCGCGACGTCGATCACCTGCCCGCGGCCGCCGTTGACCTTGCGGTGGTACAGCGCCATCAGCACGCCGATGGTGCCGTGCAGCGCGGCCAGCGTGTCGCCGATCGAGACGCCGCAGCGCACCGGCACGCGCCCGGGCTCGCCAGTGAGGTGGCGCAAGCCGCCCATCGCCTCGCCGATGGCGCCGAAGCCGGGCAGGTCGCGGTACGGTCCGGTCTGGCCGTAGCCCGAGATGCGCAGCATCACGAGCCCCGGGTTCGTCTTCGCCAGCGCTTCGTAGCCCAGGCCCCAGCCTTCGAGCGTGCCGGGGCGGAAGTTCTCCACCAGCACGTCGGCCCGGGCGATGAGCCGGCGCGCGATGTCCTGGCCTTCGGCGCTGCGCAGGTCGAGCGCGATCGAGCGCTTGTTGCGCGACTGCACCTGCCACCACACCGAGGTACCGTCCTTGACGAGGCGCCAGCCGCGCAGCGGGTCGCCGCTGCCCGGCGGCTCGATCTTGATGACTTCGGCACCGAACT
The DNA here is from genome assembly GCA_016790425.1 of Rubrivivax sp. Classification (GTDB taxonomy): domain Bacteria; phylum Pseudomonadota; class Gammaproteobacteria; order Burkholderiales; family Burkholderiaceae_C; genus Rubrivivax. Next base: position 37,650 of record JAEUPF010000062.1, on the reverse strand, counting down.
CGGCCAGCGTCTTGGCCGCGAAGGGGCCGGCGATGAGCTGGCCCATCTCGACGACCTTCACGCCGCGCAGCGCGCTCGGCGGCAGCCCTTGTGCTTCCCGGTCCACGGCAGCGTTCCTCCGACTCAATCGATCGTCGCGCCCGAGTCCTTGACGATCTTCGCCCACTTGGACAGGTCGCTCCTGACGAGCGCGGCGAACTGCTCGGCGCTGCCCTTGAACGGCTCGCAGCCGACGGTGGCGAGCTTCTCCTTCACGTCGGCGGCGTCGAGCGCCTTGGCCACCTCGGCCTGCACCAGCGCCACGACGGCCCGGGGCGTGCCGGCAGGCGCGAAGAGGCCGTACCACGGCGTCTGGCCGAAGCCGTTGATCGTCTCGCCGATCGTCGGTGCGTCGGGCAGCGCGGCAACGCGCTTCTCGTTGACCACGCCCAGCACCTTGAGCTTGCCGCCGCGGATGAACGAGATCGACGACGGCAGGCTCTGCACCGACACCTGCACCTGGCCGCCGACGAGGTCGGTCACCGCGGCCGAGGCGCCCTTGTACGGCACGTGAACGAGCTCGATGCCGGCGGCCTTGCCGAGCATCTCGCCGATCAGGTGGTTCAGCGTGCCGTTGCCGGCCGAGGCGATGGTGTACTTGCGCGGCGCCGCCTTCGCCGCAGCGACGAGTTCGGCCACGTTCTTCGGCGGGAACGCGTTGTTGGCCACCAGCACGTAGCCGGCGGTGGCCACCGGGGCGACGGGCTCGAAGTCCTTCAGCGTGTCGAAGCCGGTGGTCTTGTACAGCGAGGGGTTGATCACCGCGGCGCTGTCGGCGGTGAGCACCAGCGTGTAGCCGTCGGGCCGGGCCTTGGCCACCGCGGCCATGCCGATGTTGCCGCCTGCGCCGGGCTTGTTGTCGACGATGAACTGCTGCCCGGTCTGCTCGGTGAGCTTGGCGGCGACGATGCGCGCGATGGCGTCGTTGGCGCCCCCGGGCGCCTGCGGCACGATGATCGTCACCGGCTTGGCCGGGTACTTGTCCTGTGCGAAGGCGGGCAGCGCGAAGGCGGCCGCACCCGCGGCGACGGCGGCGGCAGCGGCAGCAGCGAGGGCGACGGTGCGGCGTTGCGAGGCCATGGCGGTCTTGTCTCCTTCGGCGGTTCAGCGGTACGAGGCCAGCAGGATACTGGTCTCGGTGTTGGCGATGCCCTTGACCAGGCGCACGCGCTCCAGCACCTGCGACAGCTCGGCCATGCTCTGCGCGCGCAGCTCGGCCAGCAGGTCCCAGCGGCCGTTGGTGTCGTGCAGCGCCGCGACGCCGGGCTCGCCCAGCAGCGCGGCGATGACGGCGCGCGTCTGGTTGCCGTCGACGCGCACGCCCATCCAGGCCGAGATCCCGTGCGGCTCGGCGTCGGGCCTGAGCAGCACGCCGTAGCCGACGATGACGTGGCTGTCCTCGAGCTTGCGCAGCCGGTTGGTCACCGTGCCGCGCGAGACGCCGAGCTTGGCTGCCAGCGCCGCGACGCTGGCGCGGGCGTCCTTCCTCAGCAGCGCGATGAGCTGGCGATCGACGTCGTCCATCGGAACGCGGGGTCCGTTGCCGTTTCGGCAATTGTGGCTGCGAAAAGCGGCAGCCGGCAGCGCGAACCGCTGCATCGCGCTGGCTTCCGGCTGGCGCGACGGATGGGCAAAGTCGTCCAGGCAAACAACACACAGCGCTTCGCCGCTTCGGCGACGAACCGCGCCATGAGCAAGACCATGAACGCCACCCGGGAAACCCCCCGCGGCGCCACGACCCGCGCGACCCGCACGAGCCGTGCCGCTGCCGCCTCGACGCTGTACCTCGGCGCACAGCACGTGCTGGAGCTCGTTCGCCGCAAGGGCCTGCCGGCCTGCCTGGCCGCCATCGCCGAGCGCATCGAGGCCGACTTCCGCCGCTGGCAGCACTTCGACAAGACGGCGCGCGTGGCCAGCCACTCGGCCAGCGGCGTCATCGAGCTGATGCCGGTGGCCGATGCGTCGCAGTTCGCGTTCAAGTACGTCAACGGCCACCCGGCCAACACGAGCGCCGGCCTGCCCACGGTGATGGCCTTCGGCGTCCTGGCCGACGTGGCCACCGGCGCGCCGCGCCTGCTGGCCGAGCTGACGCTGGCCACCGCGATGCGCACCGCGGCGATGTCGGCGCTGGCGGCCCGGCAGCTGGCGCGCCCGGGCAGCCGCAGCATGGCGATCATCGGCAACGGCGCCCAGTGCGAGTTCCAGGCGCTGGCCTTCCGCGACGCGGTGGGCGTGCGCGAGCTGCGCTTGTTCGACACCGACACCGCCGCCAGCGCCAAGGCCGCGGCCAATCTCGCCGGCAGCGGCCTGGCGCTGCACCTGTGCCGCAGTGCGGCCGAGGCGGTGCGCGGCGCCGACATCGTCACCACCGTCACCGCCGACAAGGCGAAGGCGGCGATCGTCACGCCGGCGATGCTCGAGCCCGGCATGCACATCAACGCGGTCGGCGGCGACTGCCCCGGCAAGACCGAGTTGCATCCCGGCGTGCTGGAAGCGGCCGGCGTCTTCGTCGAGTTCGAGCCGCAGACGCGCATCGAAGGCGATCTGCAGCAGATGCCTGCCGACTTCCCCGTCACCGAGTTCTGGCGCGTGCTGCAAGGGCTGGCGCCGGGGCGTGCCGACGCGCGCCAGATCACCGTCTTCGACAGCGTCGGCTTCGCGCTCGAGGACCACGCGGCGCTGTGCTTCCTGCGCGACGCGGCGCTCGAACAGGGCATCGGCGAGGCGCTGGCGCTGGTGCCGGCGCTGGCCGACCCGAAGGATCTCTTCGGCCTGCTCGCGGCAACGACCGCGAATGGCGGCGGCGACGCCCCGGACGCCGCCGGGGGCCTAGCATCGCGCCACCGTGAACACGCCGCCGCCGTCCGAACCGCTGGCCCGACCCCTGGCAGTCTCGCCGCTGCGCGAGGCCATTCGCGCGCTCACGCGGACGCCTGAACCCGAGCTGCTGCCCGGGCTGCTGCAGCAGGCCGAGCTGACGCCGGCGCAGGCCGAGGCGGCGCGCACGCTGGCGCTGCGCATCGCCCGCGGCGTGCGCGAGCGTTCGCGCGCAGGCGGCCGCGCCGGGCTCGTGCAGGGCCTGCTGCAGGAGTTCGCGCTCAGCTCGGCCGAAGGGGTGGCGCTGATGTGCCTGGCCGAGGCGCTCTTGCGCATACCCGACGCGGCGACGCGCGACGCGCTCATCCGCGACAAGATCGCCGCCGGCAACTGGCAGCAGCACCTGGGCTCCAGCCCGTCGCTGTTCGTCAACGCCGCCGCCTGGGGCCTCCTGCTCACCGGCAAGCTCGTCGCCACGCACAGCGACGCCGGGCTCACCGCCACGCTGCGGCGCGTCGTCGCGCGCGGCGGCGAGCCGCTCATCCGCAAGGGCGTGGACATGGCCATGCGGCTGATGGGCGAACAGTTCGTCACCGGCGAGACGATCGAGCAGGCGCTGGCGAGCGCACGCGAGCGCGAGGCCGCGGGCTTTCGCTACAGCTACGACATGCTCGGCGAGGCGGCGATGACCGCGGCCGACGCCGCTCGCTACTTCGCCGCCTACGAAGGGGCGATCGACGCCATCGGGCGCGCCGCGGCGGCTCAGGCGGCCGAAGCGGCGCGCCGCGGCCAGCCCTGGCACGGCGTCATCGACGGCCCGGGCATCTCGATCAAGCTGTCGGCGCTGCACCCGCGTTATGCGCGCGCGCAGGCCGAGCGCGTGCTGGCCGAGCTGTACCCGCGGCTGGTGCAACTCGCGGCGCTGGCGCGGCGGCACGGCATCGGCCTGAACATCGATGCCGAGGAGAGCGAGCGGCTGGACCTCTCGCTCGAGCTGCTCGAGCGGCTGTGCCACGAGGAGGCGCTGGCCGGCTGGGACGGCATCGGCTTCGTCATCCAGGCCTACCAGAAGCGCTGCCCGGCGGTGGTGGACTTCCTCGTCGACCTGGCGCGGCGCAGCGGACACCGCCTGATGGTGCGCCTGGTGAAAGGCGCGTACTGGGACAGCGAGATCAAGCGCGCGCAGCAGGAAGGCCAGGCCGGCTACCCGGTGTACACGCGCAAGCCGCACACCGACGTGGCCTATGTTGCCTGCGCGAAGAAGCTGCTCGCGGCAGCGGACGCGGTGTACCCGCAGTTCGCCACCCACAACGCGATGAGCCTGGCGGCGATCCACGAGCTCGCCGACCCGGCGCGCTGGCACGCCGGGCAGTACGAATTCCAGTGCCTGCACGGCATGGGCGAGCCGCTGTACGAGCAGGTGGTGGGGCCCGCTGCCGAAGGCAGGCCCGGCCGCGACCGCGGCAAGGCCGGCCTCGGCCGGCCGTGCCGCATCTACGCCCCGGTGGGCACGCACGACACGCTGCTGGCCTACCTCGTGCGGCGCCTGCTGGAGAACGGCGCCAACACGTCGTTCGTCAACCGCATCGCCGACGAGAACTTCGCGCTCGAAGCGCTCGTGCAGGACCCGGTGCAGACGGTGCGCGCCGCGGCGGCCACCGAAGGCGTGCTCGGCGCGCCGCATGCGGCCATCGCGATGCCGGGCTCGCTGTACGGCGAGGCGCGCAGCAACTCGCGCGGCGTCGATCTTGCCGACGAGGGCACGCTGGCGGCGCTGGCGCGGGCGTTTGCCGCCGATGCGATGCGAGCGGCGCAGGGCAATGCCTGGCGCGCCGAACCGACCGCGACGGGCAGCGACAGCGCCGCCGCCGTGAACGGCGCGAGCAACGGCGCGAACGGCGGTGCGAGCAACGGCGCGAACAGCGGCACGAACAGTGGCCCGAACAGCGGCACGAACAGCGGCACGAACAACGGCACGAACAACGGCACGAACGGTGGCACGAACGGTGGCACGAACGGTGGCACGAGCGGTGGCACGAGCGGTGGCGAGAACAGCCCCGCCAACAGCGGCGCCAACCCGTGGCAACCCGTGCGCAACCCTGCCGACCCCGCCGACATCGTCGGCCAGGTGCGCGAAGCGACGAGCGCCGAGGTCGATGCCGCGCTTGCCGCGGCCGAGGCGGGCGCGCCGCTGTGGGCGGCCACCGCCCCGGCCGAGCGCGCCGAATGCCTCGTCGCGGCGGCGCGCCTGCTGGAAGCGCAGGCCTTCGAGCTGATCCCGCTCATCGTCCGCGAGGCCGGCAAGACCTGCGCCAACGCCGTGGCCGAGGTGCGCGAGGCGGTCGACTTCCTGCGCTACTACGCCGCCGAGGTGGCGCGCGACTTCGGCAACGCCACCCACGAGCCGCTCGGGCCGGTGGTGTGCATCAGCCCGTGGAACTTCCCGCTCGCCATCTTCACCGGCCAGGTGGCCGCGGCGCTGGCGGCGGGCAACGTGGTGCTCGCCAAGCCCGCCGAGCAGACACCGCTCATCGCCGCCGCGGCGGTGCGCGCGCTGCACGACGCCGGCGTGCCGCGCGCGGCGCTGCAACTGCTGCCCGGCGGCGGCGAGGCCGTCGGCGCGCCGCTGGTGGCCGACGCCCGCGTCAACGGCGTGCTCTTCACCGGCAGCACCGAGGTGGCGCGCCTGCTGCAGCGCGCGCTCGCGCAGCGGTTGACGGCCGCCGGCCAGCCGGTGACGTTGGTCGCCGAGACCGGCGGCCAGAACGCGATGGTCGTCGACAGCTCGGCGCTCGCCGAGCAGGCCGTGGCCGACATCGTCAGCTCGGCCTTCGACAGCGCCGGCCAGCGCTGCTCGGCGCTGCGCGTGCTGTGCGTGCAGGACGAGGTGGCCGACCGCGTCGTCGCGATGCTGCAAGGCGCCGTGCAGGAGCTGCGCCTGGGCGACCCGCGCCGGCTGGCCACCGACGTGGGGCCGGTGATCGATGCCCAGGCGCGCGAAGGCATCGAGCGCCACGTGGCAGCGATGGCCGGGCGCGGCCGCCGCGTGTGGCGGCTGCGCGGCGGTGCCAGCGACGGCACCGGCGCCGACCGCGGCCACTTCGTGCCGCCCACGGTGATCGAGATCGAGCGCATCGGCGAACTCGAGCGCGAGGTCTTCGGCCCCGTGCTGCACGTGCTGCGCTACGCGCGCGAGGAACTTGCGGCGACGCTGGAGGCGGTCAATGCCACCGGCTACGGCCTGACGCAGGGCGTGCACACGCGCATCGACGAGACGGTGGCGCAGGTGCTCGCCGCGGCGCACGCGGGCAACGTCTACGTCAACCGCAACATCGTCGGCGCGGTGGTGGGCGTGCAGCCGTTCGGCGGCGAAGGGCTGTCGGGCACCGGCCCCAAGGCCGGTGGGCCGTTGTACCTGCTGCGCCTGCTGGCCAGGCGGCCGGTGCAGGCGGCGCGGCTGGCAGTGGCGCAGGCCGGCCGTGCCAGCCTGCCGCCGGTGCGCGGCCTGGACTTGCAGGCCGGGCCGGCGGGCGCGGCGGCGGCCGGCGCGGCGCAGGCGCTCGACGCGCTGCGCGGCTGGGCGGTGGCGCAAGGCCTGTCGGTGCTGGCGGCGCAGTGCGACCAGGCCGCGGCCGAGTCGCCGGTGGGCATCTGGCACGCACTGCCCGGCCCCACCGGCGAAGCGAACCTCTACGCCGTGCTGCCGCGTGCCGCAGTGCTGTGCCTGGCGAGCGAAGGCGCAGCCGGCGACGCCGACCGCCTGGCGCAGCTGGCTGCCGTGCTGGCCGTGGGCAGCCAGGCGCTGTGGCCGGCGTCGGCGCAGGCGCTGCGCGACCGGCTGCCCGCCGACGTGCGCGAGCACGTGGCCCTGGCGCAGGACTGGACGGCGCCGCAGGCGCACTTCGACGCGGCGCTTCAGCACGGCAGCGCCGCCGAGCTGCTCGCCACCGCCGCGGCGCTGGCACGGCGGCCGGGGCCGATCGTCGCCCTCACCGCATTGATGCCGGGGCAGGGTCGCGTGCCGCTGGAGCGGCTGGTCATCGAACGCTCGCTCAGCATCAACACCGCCGCGGCCGGCGGCAACGCCAGCCTGATGACGATCGGCTGAACGGCCGTCGCGCCGCCGCCGCCGCTGCTCGCTTCCCCGCATTCCTGCGCCGCTTTGCAGCGCAAAGAATCGCCGCCGCCATGACCCCTGCGCGCCGCCCCAACTTCGTCTTCATCGTCGCCGACGACCTCGGCCATGCCGACCTCGGCTGCTACGGCGGCCGGCCGGCGGGCTTCGGCGCGGTGTCGCCGAACATCGACGCGCTGGCCGCGCGCGGGCTGCGCTTCACGCAGGGCTACGCCAACTCGCCGGTGTGCTCGCCCACACGCTTCGCGCTGATGACGGCACGCTGGCAGTACCGCCTGCGCGGCGCTGCCGAGGAGCCGATCAGCATCCGCACGCGCGGCAGCGCCACGCTCGGCCTGCCGCCGGCGCACCCGACGCTGCCCTCGCTGCTGCGCGACGCCGGCTACCGCACGGCACTGGTGGGCAAGTGGCACCTGGGCTATCCGCCGCACTTCGGGCCGCTGCGTTCGGGCTACGACGAGTTCTTCGGTCCCATGTCGGGCGGCGTCGACTACTTCACCCACGCGGCCACCAACGGCGAGCACGACCTGTGGGAAGGCGAAGCCGAGAGCGCGGGCCAGGGCTACCTGACCGACCTCATCAGCGAGCGAACGGTGGAAGTGGTGCGGCGCCTGGCGGCCCGATCGGCCGGGGGGGCGCCGTTCTTCGTCAGCGTGCACTACACGGCGCCGCACTGGCCGTGGGAGACGCGCGACGACCGCGAGGTGGCCCGCTCGAGCGAGGTCAGCCGCAACATCTTCCACCTCGGCGGCGGCAACATCGAAACCTACCGCCGCATGATCCACCACATGGACGAAGGCATCGGCGCCATCGTCGCGGCGCTGGCCGAGGCGGGAGTGCTCGACGACACGCTCGTCGTCTTCACCAGCGACAACGGCGGCGAGCGCTTCAGCGACAACTGGCCGCTGGTGGGCGGCAAGATGGATCTCACCGAAGGCGGCATCCGCGTGCCCTGGGTGGCCCACTGGCCGCGCGTGATCGCCCCCGGCCGCGTCAGCGCTCAACACTGCCTGACGATGGACTTCAGCGCCACGATGATCGCCGCAGGCGGTGCCGTGCCCGACGCGGCCTGCCCGCTGGACGGCATCGACCTGATGCCGGTGCTGCGCGGCGAGGTCGAGCGCATCGCGCGGCCGATGTTCTGGCGCATGAACCACCGCGGCCAGCGCGCGCACCGCGACGGGCGCTGGAAGTACCTGCGCGTCGACGGGCACGAGTACCTCTTCGACATCGACGCCGACGAACGCGAACGCGCCAACCGCGCACCGTACGAGCCCGGGCGGCTGAACGCGATGCGCGCCGCCTACGAAGCGTGGGAAGCGTCGATGCCGCCGGTGCCCGCCGACGCGACGGTGAGCCTGGGCTACGGCGCCAAGGACATGCCGCAGCGCTGAGGCGGCGAACCGGTGGCGCGGTGAAGCGCCGAGGGCTGAAGCTGAAGCCGAGGCGCGGAGGCGGCGACCGGTGAACCGCTGAAGCGGTCCCGGCGAACGCCGGCGGATTGACGCCGTTCAAGGCCCCGCCGGCGCGGCCGGCGCATCGTGGCTGGATGCGCAAGACCCGTTCTTCTCGTCCTTCCGTGATGGCGCCGGGCCACGCGGCCGCGCCCTCGTCGTGGCGTGTCTGGCTGGCGCTGGCCGCCGCGATGCTCCTCGTCCTGCCGGGCCAGGCCGCCGGGCCGGCGAAGAAGAACGCGGCAGCAGCAGCAGGTGCCGGCACGCCCGTGGAAGTGACGCCGGAGATGACCGGCGCCGGCATCGTCAGCAGCGGCGTCGTGCTGCCCAAGCCCCCGCCGGTCACCGGCAACCGCACCCGGCCGGTGGCCTCGTGGGGCAAGCCGCTGCCTTATCCCATCGTCATCGCCGACCGGCGCAACAACCGCCTCATCGAGGTGACGCCCGACAAGCGCATCGTCTGGGAGCTGCCGTCGCCGAACCTCAAGCTGTACCGCGGCAACGAGGACGTGAACTTCTCGCCCGACGGCACGCAGCTCGCCGTCAGCGAGGAAGACAACTACGACCTGCACATCGTCGACTACGACAGCCGCACGGTCACGTGGACCTTCGGCGTGCCCGACACGCGCGGCAAGGGCAGCGCGCACCTGAACTACCCCGACGACGCGCACCTGCTCGAAGACGGCAAGTTCCTCACCGCCGACATCCGCAACTGCCGCGTGCTGATCATCGACCCGAAGACGAACCAGATCGACACGCAGTGGGGCCAGCCCGGCCAGTGCCGGCACGACCCGCCGCGCTCGCTGGCCTGGCCCAACGGCGCCACGCCGATGGACAACGGCGACATCCTCGTCACCGAGATCACCGACGCGTGGATCTCGCGCATCACGCGCCAAGGCAAGGTCGTCTGGAGCCGGCGTGCGCCCGACGTGCGCTACCCCTCGGACGCGTTTCCCACGGTCGACGGCAGGCAGGTGATCCTGGCCGACTTCAGCAAGCCGGGCCGCGTGGTCATCTTCGACCCGGCCACCGGCAAACGCACGTGGGAGTACCACGTCAAGGAAGGCGAGGGCGCGCTCGACCACCCTTCGCTGGCGCGCGAGCTGCCCGACACCGGCGACATCCTGGTCGTGGACGACCTGCGCAACCGCGTCGTCGTCATCGACCGCCAGACCAAGCGGATCATCTGGCAGTACGGCGTCACCGACACCAAGGGCCATGCGCCGGGGTACCTCAACTACCCCGACGGCCTGGACCTCGACGTGTTCCGCGACTGGAAGGCAGCCCTTCAGGGGCCGCCGGCGACGACGCGATAGCGGCCCGCGGCCGATTCCACCAGCGCGAAGCCCTGCACCGCCCAGCGCAGCGGCGGCCACGCAGGCGCTTCGATGCGGCGCGGGCCGTGCCGCGCGAGCGTGACGTGCGGGCGCAGCCGGCGGCGGTCGATCTCGACGCCGAGCGAGCGCAGCGCTTCGGAAAGCCGCGAGTGCAGGTCGGACAGCGGCGGCGGCACGGTGCGCGCCAGCAGCACGACGAGGCCGTTGGGCCAGGCGGCAACGGGGCCGAGTTCGAGCTCGAAGGCCGGCCCCGGCGGCACGGCGGCCAGTGCCTCGGTGAGCCGCGACAACGCCGCCGCGGGCCACGAGCCGATGAAGTGCAGCGTGATGTGCAGCTTGTCGTCGGGCGTCGCGCGCGTGCCGGCGGGCCAGGCGATCGCGTCGCGGCGGCTGGCAATCGCGGCGCGCACCGCGGCGTCGGGCCACAGCGCGACGAAGAGCCGCATGTCCGCGGGCGCGGCGCCCGCGCGACCGCGCGGCCCGCTCACGCCGGCGGCGCCACCGACGCTCCTTGCACGCCGTGCCGCGCCAGCGCCGCGGCGACGAAGCCGCCCGCCTTCATCTCCTCGACGAACGCGGCGAGGAACGCCGCGGCCGCGCCGCCGCGGCTCTTTGGCAATCCCATCGCCTGCCGGATGACCATGAAGTGCCCGGGCAGCAAGCGCAGGCCGCCCGGGCCTGCGAGCCGCTTCGCGTCGGCTTCGAGTTGCTGCCTGACGCCGGCGGCGACATCGGCGCGGCCGTTGCCGACGAAGGTCTCGACGACGGCCGGCGAACTCGGCGCGCGCTCGATTGCGGCGTGCTTCAGTTCGCGCGTCAGGAACAGGTCGTAGGCGCTGCCCTTTCCGACGACAACGGTGTGCCCGGCGCGGTCGACCTCGTCGTTGGTCTTCAGCGGTGAAGCGTCGCGCACGAGGTAGCAGCCTTCGATCAGCACGTAGGGCGCGGTGAAGGCGATCGCCGCGCCGCGCGCGGGGTCGATGGCGAAGAAGCCGATGTCGGCGCGCTCCTCGGCCACCGCCTCGACCGACTGGCCGGCGGTGTCGAAGACGACGAGCTCGACCGCCAGGCCGAGGCGCCGGCCGAGTTCGTGGGCCAGGTCCACCGAGACACCGCCCGCCGCGCCGGTGGCGGCGTTGCGGTGGGCGAGGATCGGGTTGCCCAGGTTGATCGAGGCGCGCAGCGGGCCGCCAGGGGCGAAGGCGTTGCGGAGTTCGTTGTCGGTGTTCATCGCGCTGTGGGGGACGCGGCCGCGGTGAAAGCGGCCGGCGGGCCGGTGCAAGGACGCCGGCGAGGATAGACCGGATGAGTGCGTCGGCGACAATGCCGCGCACATGATCGCGTTGCCGTCGCTGTCGCTCGCGCAGTCGGTCGTCGAGGTGGTGGCGACGGTGGCTTTCGCGCTGTCAGGCCTCATCGAGGCGGCGCGCAAGCGGCTCGACGCGGTGGGCGTGGTCGTCGTCGCCGGGCTCACCGCCTTCGGCGGCGGCACGCTGCGCGACGTGCTGCTCGACCGGCGGCCGTTCTTCTGGGTGCAGCACGCGGTGTGGCTGTGGCTGCTTCTGGCGCTTTGCATCGCGGCGATGCTGTTCATGCGCGCGCGCCACTTCGCGCCCACCGAGCGCGCGATGCAGTGGCCCGACGCGCTGGGCCTGGGGCTGTTCTGCGCCGGCGGCACACAGGTGGCGCTGGCGGCGAACTTGCCGGCCCTGGCCGCGGTGCTGATGGGCATGGTCACCGCCGTCTTCGGCGGCGTGCTGCGCGACATCGTCTGCAACGAGGTGCCGCGCGCCTTCAGCGACCACCGGCCGTATGCGCTGTGCGCTTTCGCCGGCGGCTGGGTGACGGTGCTGGCCACGCGCTTCGGCGCCGGCGACGAGGCGGCGCTGGTGGCCGGTGCCGCCGCGGCGAGCGCGCTGCGCGCGGCGGCGCTTTGGACCGGCTACCGGCTGCCGGCGTGGCGCCCCGGCGGCGATGAAGACCGCCGCGGCCGTTGCAGCGGCCGTTGCAGCGCCGGCCCGCGGCAGACACGCCCGGTAACGCGCAGCGCCTGCGCGCGCTCGGCGCCGCCGGCGCCGGTCGGCGTGCGGGTTCCCCCGGTTGCCAGGGCGGCGCAGCGGTTGAACCAGGTCAAGTTCATAGCTGTATTCGGGTACCAGAATGCAGTGACGCTGGGGACTGCCGTCGGGCGCCCGAGCCGGCGCGCTGGGCGCGCCCATCCGGGACCGAGCGACGAGGAACACCCGACGATGCTTTGCCAGTGGCAGTGCGCCGGCTGCGGCGAGGGAAGCGTTGGCTTTGCCTTCCCCTGGGGCCGCTGCCCGAAGTGCGGCGGCGTGCTCGTGCAATGCGGCAACGCGGGCGCGCCGGGCGCGGACGGTGCAGCGGCGGCCGCCGCGGGCGCCGAAACGCCGGCGCTGGCGGCGGTGCGCACCGCCTTCGAGATCGAGCTCGGCGGGCGCGCGTTCTACCAGCGCGCCGCCGTCGACTGCGCCGACCCGGCGCTGCGCGAGCTCTTCCGCCGCTTCGCGGTGATGGAAGGCGAGCACATGGAGGCGCTGGCGCGGCGCTACCGCGTCGACGTGCCCGACCCGCCGCCGCTGGCTTCGCTGCAGACCGCGGTGGTCTTCGCCGGCATCGACCGTCTGATCGGCGACCCTTCCGACCTGCTGCGCATCGCCATCGGCTTCGAGCAGCGGGCCGCGGCCACGTTCGCCGCCAGCGCCGCCGCCGCCATCCCCGGCTCGGCCGAGCAGCGCCTGTACGAGGAGCTGAACGCTGAGGAGCGCGAGCACGAGCGCATGCTCGACGCCGAGCTGTCGCGCTGGCAGGCGCGCGCCGGCGCGGCACGCCCGGCCGCGGGCGCCGCGGCCGCCGCCGCAGCCGTAGCAGCACCGCAGCTCAACGGCGCCGAACTGCTGCTCGCCGGCCACGACGCCGCTTCGATCGCCATCGAATGCGACGGCAAGCGCATGAGCTACGGCGAGCTGCGCGACCGCGTGGCGCGCGCCGGCGCGCTGTGGCGCCAGCGCGGCCTGCGCCCGGGCGACCGCGTCGCCGTCAAGCTGCCCGATGGCTTCGACTGGGTCGTCGCCTGGCTGGGTGCCATCTGGGCCGGCGGCGTGGCGGTGGGCGTCAACCCGCGCATCCCGGCGCCGGAGTGGCAGTTCATCCTCGAGGAAGCCGGGTTCGATGTCATCGTCGCCGAGTCGGCCGAAGACACGCCGCCGCCGTGGAATGCCCGCGTCAGCCTCGTCGATGAAGCGCGCGCCGCGGTGTCGGCGACGCCGCCGCTGCCGGCCGTGCCGATGCCCGAGGAGGCGCCGGCGTTCTGGGTGCACTCGTCGGGCACGTCGGGCAAGCCGAAGGCGGTCGTGCACACGCACCGCTGCGTGCGCGAGATCGGCCGCATCTCGGCCGAGCGTTTCGGCATCGCGCCGGGCGACCGCCTGTTCGCCAGTTCGCGCCTGTTCTTCGCCTACCCGCTGACGAACCTGCTGCTGGCCGGCCTGCGCCTGGGTGCGACGCTCGTGCTCGATGCGCAGTGGCCCACCGCGAAGGGCGTCGCCGCCACCGTGGCGCGCATGCGGCCGACGGTGCTGTTCAGCGTGCCTTCGCTGTACCGCGACCTGCTCAACGAATCGGCGGCCGGCGCCATCGCCGCCGCCGGTGTGCGCCTGTGCGTTTCCGCCGGCGAGGCGCTGCCGGCACAGTTGCGCCGGCGCTGGGTGAGCGCGAGCGGCCTGCCGATCATCGACGGCTACGGCGCTTCGGAAACGCTGGTGCTCGTGATGCAGGCGGCGGACGAGCGCGGCTTCCTGCCGTCGCCCGGCGTCGAGATCCGCGCGCTCGACGAGTCCGCGCGCGACACGCCGACGCGCCTGCTCGTGCGCTGCGCGACGCTGGCCTCGGGCTACTACGACCGCCCGATCGCGCAGGCCGAGTCGTTCCGCGAAGGCGCGTTCTGCCCGGCCGACCTGTGGCAGCGCACCGAAGGCGGCTTCTGGCAGTTCGCCGGGCGCGAGGATTCGCTGGTCAAGATCCGCGGCCGCTGGGTCAACCTGGTCGAACTGGCCGAGAAGCTCACCGCGCAGGCCGGCGCCGTCAACGACGGCGCGGCGGTGTGCGTGCCCGACGCCGACGGCGTCGACGCGGTGGCGTACTTCTACGTCGCTGCCGACGCCGAGCGCGCGCGCGCCGCGCTCGAACAGGTGGCCGCCACGCTGCCGCCGTACCAGCGCCCGCGCTGGCTGCACGCCGTCGACAGCTTCCCGCGCGGGCCCACCGGCAAGCTGCTGCGGCGCAAGCTCGTGGAGCTGCACCGGCAGCAGGGCGGGCAGCGATGATCGGCGCCGCGCCGCAGCCGGTAGCCGGTGCCGCGCGTGGCGCGGTCCCGCCGGCGGCGGAAGCGCTGGTGCGCGCCGAGCGCGCCGGCGAAGTTCTCGTGCTGACGCTGCAGCGCGCGCCGGTGAACGCGATCAACGACGAGCTGCTGGCGCAACTCGAGGCCGTGCTCGACCAGGTCGAGGCCGACGACACACTCGCCGTGCTGCATCTGCGCAGCGCCTGCAAGGTGTTCTCGGCCGGCGCCGACCTGGCGCTGATTCGCTCGTGCGTGGCCACCGCGCAGGGCCGCGAGGCGATGCTCGGCACGGTGCGCCGCATGCAGCGCGTGTTCGGGCGCATCGAAGCGCTGGAGTGCGTGACGCTGGCCGAACTCGGCGGCGCGGCGCTCGGCGGCGGCTTCGAGCTCGCGCTGGCCTGCGACCTGCGCATCGCGGCCGACGACGTGCGCGTGGGGTTGCCCGAAGCGGGGCTCGGCCTGCTCGCCGCCGCCGGCGGCACGCAGCGCCTGACGCGGCTGGTGGGCCACGGCCTGGCGCGGCGGCTGATCCTCGGGGCCGAGACGCCGCGTGCCGCCGAGGCCGCGCGCCTGGGTCTCGTGCAATGGGCCGTGCCGCGCGAGCAGCTGGCCGAGGAGGCTGCTGCGCTGGCGCGCCGCTACGGCGCGATGCCGCGCGTGGCCTTCGCCGAGAACAAGCGCTGCATCGCACTGGCCGGCGTGCCCGGCGGCGTCGGCTTCGCCGCCGAGATCGAGGCGACGCGGCGCCTTTACCAGGACCCCGAGACGCGGCGCCGCGTCGCGGCCTTCCTCGACAGGTCCGTCCCCAAGTCCGCCGTCGACGACAGGCCCGTCGAACGCGGCACTGCCAACCCGAAAGAAGGATCCACCTCATGAGCCTCGTCGACAAACTGGCCGTCGTCACCGGCGCGGCTTCCGGCATCGGCGCGGCCACCGCGGCCAAGCTCGCCGAAGCCGGCGCCCTGGTCATCGTGGCCGACATCCAGGCCGACGCCGGCGAGAGCCGCGCCGCCACGCTGCGCGCGGCCGGCCGCAAGGCGCAGTTCGTGCGCGTGGACATGACCGACGCGGCGTCGATCGCCGCCTTCGCCGCCGACGTGCAGGCGCGCTTCGGCACGCCCGACGTGCTCGTCAACGGTGCCGGCTGGGGCACGACGCACCCGTTCTGGGAAGGCTCGCCCGAGCTGTGGGACAAGATCATCGCCTTGAACTTCGTCGGCCCGATGCGGCTGGCCAAGGCGTTCATCCTGGCGATGATCGAGCGCGGCAGGGGCGGTGGCGGTGGGAATGGCGGTGGCCGCATCATCAACATCGCCAGCGACGCCGGGCGCGTGGGCAGCCTCGGCGAGACGGTGTACTCCGGCGCCAAGGGCGGCCTGATCGCCTTCACCAAGTCGCTGGCGCGCGAGGTGGCGCGCTACGGCATCGGCGTCAACTGCGTCTGCCCCGGCCCCACCGACACGCCGCTGATGGCCGCGGTGCCCGAGAAGGTGACCGAGGCGCTGAAGAAGGCGATCCCGATGCGCCGCCTCGGCCGGCCCGAAGAGGTGGCCGACGCGGTGCTGTTCTTCGCCGGCGACGGCGCCGGCTACGTCACCGGCCAGGTGCTCAGCGTCAGCGGCGGGCTGACGATGGCCGGCTGAAGGTGGCGGCCATGGACTACACCCTCGCGCAGTTCCTCGCCCACGCCATCGCGCTGGAGCGCGAGGCGGCCGAGCGCTACCTCGAGCTCGCCGACATGATGGAGGCGCACCGCAACGACGAGGTGGCCTCGCTGTTCCGCGACATGGTGCGCTACTCGCGGCTGCACCACGATTCGATCGTCGAGCGCGCGCAAGGCGTTTCGCTGCCGACGCTCGGCCCCTGGGACTACGCGTGGCGGCAGCCGCCCGAAGCCGGCGGCGAGGAAGCCTTCGACCCGACGCTCAACGCCTACGATGCGCTGCGCTACGCGCGCGAGAACGAGCTGCGCGCGATGCAGTACTACAGCGACGCCGGCATCACTTCGAGCGATGAGGAAGTCAAGCGCCTGGCCGCGGAGTTCGCCGCCGAGGAGACCGAGCACGTGCAGGCGCTGGACGACTGGCTGGCGCGCACGAAGCGGCCCTCCGCACCGTGGGCTGCCGACCCGCACCGCGAGCGCTGACACGGTGTGACAGAGAACCCGCTGCGCGGCCCGGTCTCCCGGGCCGGCGCGCCGGGGCGCCTCGCATCACGTCATTCGCACAGGCGGCGGATGTCCTCCGGCACCGGCACGCCGTAGATGCGACGCCGGTCGGCGGGGTCGCGCTTGCAGAAGATGCGCGTCTCCACGCTCTCGCAGATGAGGTCGTCGCCGCGCGTGATGACATGCTTTTGCAGGAAGACCTTGGCCCGCCACTCCTGGATCGAGGTGGTGATGAGGATCTTCTCGCCGTAGGTGGCGCTCTTGACGAAGCGCGCGTGGTGCTCGAGCAAGGGCGTGCCGATGATGCCCGTCTCGTGCTCGAGCACGTGCCACGGCGGCACGCCGTTGCTCATGAAGAAGTGCAGCGAGGCAGCGTCCATCCAGCGGTGGTAGCGCGGGAAGAAGACGATGCCCGCGGGATCGCAGTCGCCGAAGCGGATCTCGACGTTCATCGTCGTCGTCTTGCTCATGACTCGTCCTTCCCGGCTCAGACCCGCTCGAGCACGACGGCGATGCCCTGGCCGACGCCGATGCACATCGTGCACAAGGCGTAGCGGCCCTTGATGCGCTGCAACTGGTTGACCGCGGTGGTCGCCAGGCGCGCGCCGCTGGCGCCCAGCGGGTGCCCGAGCGCGATGGCGCCGCCGTTGGGGTTGACGCGCGCGTCGTCGTCGGCAAGCCCGAGGTCGCGCAGCACCGCCAGGCCCTGCGCCGCGAAGGCCTCGTTGAGCTCGATCACGTCCATCTGCGCCAGCGTCAGCCCGGTGAGCTCGAGCACCTTGCGCGTCGCCGGCGCCGGGCCCATGCCCATGATGCGCGGCGCCAGGCCCGCGGTGGCCATGCCGACGACGCGGGCACGCGGCACGAGGCCGTGGCGCCTGGCGGCGGCCTCGCTGGCGACGATGAGCGCGCAGGCGCCGTCGTTGACGCCGCTGGCGTTGCCTGCGGTCACGCTGCCTTCGGGCTTGACCACGCCCTTGAGCTTGGCCAGCGCTTCGAGGCTCGTCTCGCGCGGGTGCTCGTCCCTGGCGACGACGACCGGGTCGCCCTTCTTCTGCGCGATCGTCACCGGCGTGATCTCGGCGTCGAAGAAGCCGGCCTTCTGCGCCGCCACCGCCTTCAACTGGCTCGCCAGCGCCATGCGGTCCTGTGCCTCGCGCTCGATGCGGTACTCCACCGCCACGTTCTCCGCCGTCTCGGGCATCGAATCGATGCCGTGCATCTCCTTCATCGCCTTGTTGACGAAGCGCCAGCCGATGGTGGTGTCGTAGACGGCGTTGCTGCGCGAGAAGGCGCTGTCGGCCTTGGGCATGACGAACGGCGCCCGGCTCATGCTCTCGACGCCGCCGGCGATCATCAGCTGCGCTTCGCCGGCCTTGATGGCGCGCGCGGCGGTGCCCACCGCGTCGAGGCCGCTGCCGCACAGGCGGTTGATCGTCGCGCCGGGCACTTCCTTGGGCAGCCCGGCCAGCAGCAGGCTCATGCGCGCGACGTTGCGGTTGTCCTCGCCGGCCTGGTTGGCGCAGCCGAAGAGCACGTCGGTCAGCGCGGCCCAGTCGACCTTCGGGTTGCGCGCCATCAGCGCCTTCAGCGGGATGGCGCCGAGGTCGTCGGTGCGCACCGGACTCAATGCGCCGCCGTAGCGGCCGATGGGGGTGCGGATGGCGTCGCAGATGAAGGCGTAGGGGGTCATGGCGGGTGAACTCCTCGGTGCGGTCGAATCAGTGGCTTTGCAGGGGCGGCAGGTCGAACAGGCTCGTCACCTCGGTGTCGAGCACCTCGGTGCCGTGCTGGTTGAACAGCTGCCAGCGCCAGCGCAGGAGGCCGAGCGTGGCCTTCGCGTGCGAGCGGCGGGTCTCGATGACGGTGGCCTTGAGCGTCAGGCGGTCGCCCGGGCGCACCGGGCTCGGCCAGCGCACGTAGCCGGCGCCCGGCGAGGCGAAGTTCTCGCTGCCGCCAAGCGCTGCCGCGACCGCCAGCCGCATCGCGATGGCGCAGGTGTGCCAGCCGCTGGCGATCAGGCCCTGGAAGCGGCCGCGTTCGGCCGCTGCCTTGTCGGTATGGAACCATTGCGGGTCGAACGCATCGGCGTAGCGCACGATCTCGTCTTCGCTCACCGCATGCGGGCCGGCCTCGATGACCTGGCCGGCGTGGAACTCGGCGAACCTCATGCGTCAGTGTGCTGCGCTCACTGCGCCGCCGCCTGCTGCCGGCGCAGCCACGGGCTGACGCGATAGCGCTCGCCGCGGTAGTGCGCGTCGAGTGCCTCGAGGACGCCGATGACCGCGGCCGCGCCGCCGCCGGCAGCGGCGCCGCCCGGGCTCCAGCGCGCCAGCCACTCGAAAGGCCCCGCGGGGTACGCGACACCCAGCTTCATCGCCGCGTCGGCGCCCGCGGGCGTGCACACGCCTTGCAGCACCGCGTCGGCGGCCTCGTTGACGAGCATGGCCACGGTGCGCGTGACCACCAGCCCGGGCGAATCGGCCAGCGGCACCGGCGTGAAGCCCAGCGCCGCCAGCCAGCCCGGCACCTGCGCCCGCCAGGCGTCGCCGGCCTGCGGCGCCACCGCGAAGGCGAGCGCGGTGCCCGGTGGCGGGGGCAGAACGAGCGGGCGGTCGAACAAGGCCACGTCGGCCACGGCCATCGCCGCGGCCACCTGCTGCGCCGTGCGGCCGTCGCTCAGCATCAGGCGCGCGCCGTCGATGCGCAGGCCCGTCCAGGCGCTGCCACGGTCGCGCGCCGGCCCCCATCCGTGCCCGGCCAATGCCTGGGTGGCGGCCGCCTCCAGCAGCTCGGCGATCGGCCCGTCGCCGTGCACGGTGACTTCGTGCGCGCCGGGCGGCGCCGCTGGCGCGGCGGTGTCGGCGGCCGGCGCGCCGGCAGCGCCGTCGCCCGCGCCGCCGCCGCCCGCGCCGCCGCCGTAGCGGTAGAACCCGCGCCCGCTCTTGCGCCCGAGCAGGCCGCCGTCGACCATCTCGCGCTGCACGAGCGAGGGCTGGTAGCGCTTGTCGAAGAAGTTCGCCTCGTAGACCGATTGCGTGACCGCGAAGTTGGTGTCGTGGCCGATCAGGTCCATCAGCTCGCACGGCCCCATGCGAAAGCCCGCGGCCTTCAGGCAGGCGTCGAGCGCGGCCGGCTCGGCCGCGCGCTCCAGCAGCAGCGCCAGCGCCTCGGCGTAGTAGGGACGCGCGATGCGGTTGACGATGAACCCGGGCGTGCTCTTCGCATGCACCGGCACCTTGCCCCAGGCCTTGGCGAGCTCGAAGATCGCGGCGGCCACGCCGGCGTCGGTCTGCAGCCCCGACACCACCTCCACCAGCTTCATCAGCGGCACCGGGTTGAAGAAGTGCATGCCGGCCAGCCGGCCCGGGTGCGCCAGGCCGTTGGCGATGGCCGTCACCGAGATCGACGAGGTGTTGGTGGCCAGCACGCACGACGGCGCGACGATGCCTTCGAGCTCGCGGAAGAGGCCGCGCTTGACGTCGAGTTTCTCGACCACGGCTTCGACGACGAGCTGCGCATCCGCGGCTTCGCCGAGCGCGGACACCGGCACGATGCGCGCCACCGCCGCGGCTGCCGCCGCCGCTTCGAGCCGGCCCTTGGCGACGAGGCCTTCGAGCGTGGCGGCCAGCTTCGCCTTCGCCTCGGCGGCAGCGCCCGCGCGCGTGTCGTAGAGCTTCACCGCGTGGCCTGCCTGTGCCGCCACCTGCGCGATGCCGGCGCCCATGATGCCGGCGCCGACCACGAGCACCGGTGTGTTGCGAAGGTCCATGGGGCGCGATTGTCGCGGTTCGCAGGGCGCCGGCCGATCGGGGCAGCCGGCGCACGCGGCAGGCGCGGCGAGCGCGGCGGCCGGCGCGCCGCTCGTGTCAGGTCTCGTCGCGTTGGGGGACCCACGCGGCCGGCCGCTTGCCGAGGAACGCCGCGAAGCCTTCGCGCGCTTCTTCGGTGCCGCGCACGCGGGCGATCGTCTGCGCCGTCAGCTCGCGCACGCTGGCGCCGATCGGCCCGGGCTCGAGCTGCGCGAAGAGCTGCTTGATCTCGCGTTGCGCCTGCGGGCCGCCTTCGACGAGCTGCGCCACGACGGCGTCGACCGCGGCATCGAGGCCGTCCAGGGGCGCGACGCGCTGCACGAGGCCGATGGCCAGTGCCTCGGCCGCGCCGATGCGCTCGGTGGTCAAGGCCAGCCGCTTCGCCTGCCGCTTGCCCACCGCGTTGACCACGTACGGGCCGATGGCCGCTGGCAGGATGCCGAACTTCGCCTCGCTGACCGAGAAGGTGGCGTTGTCGGCGGCGATGGCGATGTCGCACGCCGCAGCAAGGCCGACGCCACCCCCCAGCGCCGCGCCCTGGACGCGCGCCACGGTGGGCTTGGCACAGGCTTCGATGCGCGAGAGCATGCCGGCGAAGCGCCGCGCGTCGGCCACGTTCCACTCGTGCGTGGCCTGGCTGGCGCGCTGCATCCACTGCAGGTCGGCGCCGGCGCTGAAGTGCGTGCCGGCGCCGGCAAGCACCACCACACGCACGGAAGCGTCGGCTTCGAGCGCGGCGAACGCGGCGTCGAGCTCGGCGATCATCGCTTCGTCGAAGGCGTTGAAGACCGCCGGCCGGGCCATCGTGACCTGGGCGACGCCGCGGGCGCGGTTCCTGACCTGCAAGGTGGCGTAGAGGGTGGCGACGCTGCTCATCGGAAAGGGGGGTTGGCGCTCGGCTGCGCGCGGGGTCGGGCGCCGGGCTTCAGTAGGTCTCGAGGTGCAGGCGGCCTTCGCGCTTGAGCGCCGCGGCCACGGGCTCCCAGTCGAGCCCGGCTTCGGTGGCCACGTCGCGCAGCGCCAGCACCACGCCTTCTTCCATCGCCTTCAGGCCGCACACGTAGAAGCAGGCGTTGGGGTCCTTCAGCAGCAGTGCCAGGTCGGCGCCGCGCTCGCGCAGGCGGTCCTGCACGTAGGTGCGCGGCTGCCCGGGCGTGCGGCTGAAGGCGAAGTTGATGTCGATGAAGTCGCGCGGCAGGTTCTGAAGCGGCCCGAAGTACGGCAGCTCTTCCTTGGTGCGGGCGCCGAAGAAGAGCATCAGCTTGCCGCCTTCGAACTTGCCCGAGGTGCGCAGCCGCCGCCGCCACTCGGTCATCGCGCGCATCGGCGCGCTGCCGGTGCCGGTGCAGATCATCACGATGGCGCTCTTCGGGTGGTTGGGCATCAGGAAGCTGGTGCCGAAAGGCCCGATCACCTGCACCTTGTCGCCGACCTTGAGGTCGCACAGGTAGTTGCTGGCGACGCCGCGCACCGGGCGGCCCTGGTAGTCCTCGAGCACGCGCTTCACGGTGAGCGAGAGGTTGTTGTAGCCGGGCCGCTCGCCGTTGCGCGGGCTGGCGATGCTGTACTGGCGCGGGTGGTGCGGCCGGCCGTCGGCGCCCGTGCCCGGAGGGACGATGCCGATGCTCTGGCCCTCGAGCACGGGGAACGGCATGGCGCCGAAGTCGAGCACGATGTGGTGCGTGTCGTAGTCCTTGCCCACCGCGGTGACGCGCACGTTGCCGCTGACGGTGGCGGTGACGGTCTTCTGCGCCGCCTTCGGCCCGTAGAGGTTCACGTAGGCGTGTGCAGCGGACCACGGCGGCAGCGTGGCGCTGTACTGCGCGCCGGCGAAGGGCCTGACGGCGGGCTCGGCGGCAGCGGCCGCCGCGCTGGCCGCCGCGCTGGCCGCCGCGACACTGGCCTGCAGCGTGGCATCGGCCGCCGCGGCTGCCACCGAGGACGTCTCCGCCCCGGCCGCGCCGCCGGCCTCGGCGAGCTGCTCGGCGCTCAGCTCGGCCGGCAGGCTGTCCCATCCGAGCTGCTCGTCGACGGTGTAGGCGCGCGCCCGCGGCACCATGCGCCAGTTGTCGATGCTGCCGGTGGGGCACGGCGAGATGCAGTCCAGGCACTGGCCGCACTTGGCCGCGTCGACGACGTAGTTGCGCGAGTCGTGCGTGATGGCGCCGCGCGGGCAGATCGACTCGCAGGTGTTGCAGCGGATGCAGATCTCGGGGTCGATCAGGTGCTGCTTGATGACGGGGCTCACGGCCATGTCCATCGGCGATTCTCCGGGCCCGGTTTTACTCCTCAACCAAAGCGCACGTATTCGAAGTCCACCGGCTGGCGGTTGATGCCGATCGCCGGCGGCGCGATCCAGTTGGCGAACTTGCCCGGCTGCACGACGCGGCCCATCAGACCCTGCACGAAGGCGCGGTCGTCGGCGCTGGGCAGCCACTCGGCCTCGCGCGCCCTCCATTCGGCCTCGCTCACCACCTGCCCTTGCGGCGAAACCTTGACGCCGGCCAGGCCGCCGATGTTGCGGTGGAACGCCTTGTGCGGTGCCTTCAGGCGGAACGGGAGGCCGGCCTTCTCGATGACCTTGTTCCAGCGCTCGATGCCGCCGATGCTGTCCTTGATGTAGTCGTCGCGCAGCACCTCGTTGAGTGCGTTGAGCATGGGCACGTCCTTGTCGACGAGCTGGCCGTCCCTGGCCTGCTGCACGCGGTAGGTCTGGCCGCGCAGCTGGTGGTCGTCGTTGCGCTTGCCCTCCTCGTAGCGGCCCTTGAGGCCGGTGGAGTAGAAGGTGGCGGCGTTGCTGCTCTCGTCGGCGCCGAAGAGGTCGATCGTGACGCTGAAGTGGAAGTTCAGGTAGCGCTGGATCGTCGGCAGGTCGATGACGCCGGCGGCACGCAGCTTCTTCGGGTCGTCGGTCTTCAGCTCGTTCATCACCTGGCAGGTGCGCTGGATGACGCGCGAGACGCCCGACTCGCCGACGAACATGTGGTGCGCTTCTTCGGTCAGCATGAACTTCGTCGTCCGCGCCAGCGGGTCGAAGCTGCTCTCGGCGAGCGCGCACAGCTGGAACTTGCCGTCGCGGTCGGTGAAGTAGGTGAACATGAAGAAGCTCAGCCAGTCGGGCGTCTTCTCGTTGAACGCCTGCAGGATGCGCGGGTTGTCCTGCTGGCCGCTGCGCCGTTCGAGCAGCGCCTCGCCTTCCTCGCGGCCGTCGCGGCCGAAGTACTTGTGCAGCAGGTACACCATCGCCCACAGGTGGCGGCCTTCCTCGACGTTGACCTGGAACAGGTTGCGCAGGTCATAGAGGCTGGGCGCCGTGAGGCCGAGGTGGCGCTGCTGCTCGACGCTGGCGGGCTCGGTGTCGCCTTGGGTGACGATGATGCGGCGCAGGTTGGCGCGGTATTCGCCGGGCACGTCCTGCCAGGCGGCCTCGCCCTTGTGGTCGCCGAAGTGGATCTTGCGGTCCTTCTCGGCCGGGTTCAGGAAGATGCCCCAGCGGTACTCGGGCATCTTCACGTAGCCGAACTGCGCCCAGCCCTGCGGGTCGACGCTGACCGCGGTGCGCAGGTAGACGTCGTAGTTGGGCGAGCCCTCGGGGCCCATGTCGGCCCACCACGAGAGGTAGTTCGGCTGCCACTGCTCGAGCGCACGCTGCAGCGTGCGGTCTTCGCTCAGGTTGACGTTGTTGGGGATCTTCTCGCCGTAGTCGATGGTGCTCATGGCTGCTGCTCCGTTGTCCTTCAAACCCGATTCCAGTCGAACTGGGCCTTGTCGCCCTTGCCGTAGACCTTGAGCGCGCCCTTGTCGCCAACGGCGTTGGGGCGCTGGAAGATCCAGTTCTGCCACGCGGTGAGGCGGCCGAAGACGCGCGTGAACATGTTCTCCGGGCCGTTGAAGCGCAGGTTCGCCTCCATGCCGGTGAGCGCGTCGGGGCTCATCGCCACGCGTTCCTCGATGGCGATGCGCGTCTCGTCGGCCCAGTCGATGTCGTCGGGCGCGCTCGTCACCAGGCCGAGCGCCAGCGCGGCGCCGGCGTCCAGCGGCTGGCCGAGCTTGGCGCGCACGGCGTCGAGCGCCGGCGTCTCGTCGTAGAAGCGGCGGCCGAGCCGGCTCTGGCCGGTGACCATCGGGTACAGGGGTTCAGGGCCGAGGTTCGCTTCGCCCACCGTGATCTTCGGCGCCTTCGCCGCATCGTCGGGCAAGGCGAGGTGGTAGCTGCGGTCGCAGGCCAGCGCCAGTTCGAGGAACGTGCCGGCGAAGCAAGAGCCTTCGTCGATGAGCGCGAAGAGGCTGCGGCTGCTCACGTCCAGCCGCGCCAGCGTGCGGCGCAGCGCGCCGATCGTCTCGCGCACGAGCCAGTGGTTGCGGTGCGCCAGCAGCACGCGGTCCATCGCCAGCACCGCGGCGGCGTCGCCGCGGGTGCGGATGAGCCAGGTGCCGATGTCGAGCTCGTTGGTGCGCATCGACAGGATGGCGTCGTCGAGTTCGCGCGCCAGCGCCAGCGGGTACCAGGCGGCACCGGCGGCCTCGATGGCGGCGATGTCGGCCGGCTGCGCGCCGCCCGGCGCCTTCAGGGTGAAGGTGGCGGTGCGGCGGGCGCGGTCGATCTCGACGCTGACGTTGCCGTAGCGCAGCGCGTCGGCCTCGATCGTGCGTGCCAGCGGCGGCAGCAGCACGCCCCTCGCGTTCGCCGGGCGGTCGCTGCCCTTGGCCAGCTCGAGCGCGCGCTCCTGCACCTTGGCGGCGAACTGCGCCGGCCGGGCGATGTCGTCGACCAGCCGCCAGTCCTTGGCCTTCTGGCCGCGCACCCCTTCGGTGGTGGTGCAGAAGATGTCGGCGAGGTCGTGCCGCACGTGCCGCTTGTCGGTGACGCGGGTCAGGCCTCCGGTGCCCGGCAGCACGCCCAGCAGCGGCACCTCGGGCAGGCTGACGGCGCTGTTGCGGTCGTCCACCAGCACGATCTCGTCGCAGGCGAGCGCCAGCTCGTAGCCGCCGCCGGCGCAGGCGCCGTTCACCGCGGCGAGAAACTTCAGGCCGCTGCCCTTGCTGCTGTCCTCGAGCCCGTTGCGCGTCTCGTTGGTGAACTTGCAGAAGTTCACCTTCCATGCGTGCGAGCTGACGCCGAGCATGAAGATGTTGGCGCCGGAGCAGAACACCTTGTCCTTGGCGCTGGTGACGACGACCGTGCGCACCTCGGGGTGCTCGAAGCGGATGCGGTTGACGGCGTCGGCCAGTTCGATGTCGACGCCGAGGTCGTAGCTGTTGAGCTTGAGCTTGTAGCCGGGGCGCAGGCCGGCGTTCTCGTCGAAATCGGCGGCCAGCGTGGCCACCGGGCCTTCGAAGGCGAGCTTCCAGTGGCGGTAGCGGGAGGGGTCGGTCTGGTAGTCGACGCGCGGCGGCGCGGCGGCAGGGTCGGCGGGGGCGGCGGAGGCGGTGTTCACAGCGGCGGCTCCTGGGCTGTGCGGGGGACTGGCGGGGGTGATGCACGAAAGTGCCTGTTGGGCGGCTGGCGGCGACAGGCGAATGCATGATAGTGCGTGCTTCGAGCGGCCGTCAAGCACTTTGTTGCATGTCGAGGCGGGCGATCGCGGCGTGCCTCCGGTCCGTCAAACGGGCATCTTCAGCGCCCGCCGCACCAGGCGGCGCAGCGCCGCGTGCGTCTCGGCCAGCGGCTGGGCGCTGGTGTCGAGCCTGAAGTCGGCCTTCGAGTAGAAGGCGGCGCGGCCGGCGAGGATGCTCTTCAGGTCGTCCATCGCTTCGCGGCTCGCGGCGGCGGCGCTGCCGCCGAGGCCGCTCTTGTCCGGCCTGCCGCCCCTTGCGGTCCGCAGGCCGGCGCGCGCCGCTGCCGCGCCCATCGGCCGCAGGTCGCCCTGCGCGATGACGCGCTTCATGTGGTCTTCGGGGTCGGCCTGCAGCCACACGGTGGTGCAGTGCGCCAGCAGCAGGTTGAACGTGGCCGGGTCGGAGACGAGGCCGCCGGGGGTGGCGATCACCGCCTCGGGGTAGATCTGGATCGCCTCCTCGAGCGCGCGGCGCTCGTAGCGCCGGTAGGCGTTCTGCCCGTACAGCGCCTGGATCTCGCTGATCGTGCAGCCGGCGAACTGCTCGATCTGGCGCGACAGCTCGATGAACGGGAACCCGAGGTCGTCGGCGAGGGCCTGGCCGAGCGTGCTCTTGCCGGCGCCGCGCAGGCCGATCAGCGCCACGCGCGGCGGGTGGCCGCCGTCGCGGCCGGCGCTGGCGCCGCCGGTGCCGAGCAACTCGCCCACGCTCACGCGCACGCGCCGCAGCGTCGCTTCGTCGCGGCCTTCGAGCAGTTCGCGCAGCAGCAGCCACTCGGGCGAGCCGGTCGTCACGTCGCCGATCAGTTCGGCCAGCGAGCACTGCAGCGCCTGCGCCACCTGCAGCAGGATGAGGATCGACGCGTTGCCCAGGCCATATTCGAGGTTGGCCAGGTGCCGCTCGGAAACGTCGGCGCCGGCAGCCAGCGCCTTGCGCGTGATGCCGCGGCGCGAACGCAGAGCGCGCACGCGCTCGCCCAGGGCGACGAGGAAGGGATGCTTGTCGCCGGCGCCTTCGCCGGCTTGCGGCGCCACGTTCGAGGCCTTCGCGACCTGCCCGCCCTTCGCCCCGTTCGCGGTCTTCGCCCCCTTGGCGCCCGCGGCGCGTTGCGGCGGCCCCGGCAGCGGCGGGCGCCCACGGCGCGCCTCCTGCGGGAGCCGGCTGCGGGCGGCGGCGGCCGCTGCACGGGCAGGCAAGGGAGTGCGGGGCATTCGGGGTTCCGTGGCGGACGCGGTTCAGGCACAATACTGCATCAACCCCGGCCTGGCAAGCGCGAGCTGCAGTCCAGTTCAGGCGGCGGCCGATTCACGCGAGGACAAGGAGACCCGTCATGAGCACCGCCCCCACCGCCTCCATGGCTGCCGTTCCCACCGCGGCCGCCGAGGTGCCGGCCCCGCCCGATCGCTTCAACTTCGCGGCGCACCTGCTGGCGGTGAACGCCGGCCGCGCCGGCAAGCCCGCCTTCGCCGACGACGCCGGCACGCTCACCTACGGCCAGCTCGACGAGCGCGTGCGGCGCTTCGCTGCGGCGCTGCGCGCGCTCGGCCTCAAGCGCGAGGAGCGCGTGCTGCTGCTGATGCTGGACACCACCGACTGGCCGGTGGCCTTCCTCGGCAGCCTGTACGCCGGCTGCGTGCCGGTGGCGGTGAACACGCTGCTCACCGCCGACGACTACGCCTACATGCTGGAGCACTCGCGCGCGCAGGCCGTGCTCGTCTCCGGTGCGCTGCTGCCGGCGCTGCAGGCGGCGCTGACGAAGGCCGACCACGAGGTGCAGAAGGTCGTCGTCTCGCGGCCCGCCGCGTCACTGCGCGGCGCCACGCTGCCGGGCGTGCAGCTGCCGGCTGAAGTCGAGTTCGAAGCCTTCCTCGGCGCGCAGGCGGCGATGGCGCAGCCGGCGGCCACCGGCGCCGACGACCCGGCGTTCTGGCTGTACTCCTCGGGCTCGACAGGGCGGCCCAAGGGCACCGTGCATTCGCACGCCAACCCGTACTGGACCGCCGAGCTGTACGGCAAGGCCGTGCTCGGCCTGCGCGAGAGCGACGTCTGCTTCAGCGCCGCCAAGCTCTTCTTCGCCTACGGCCTGGGCAACGCGCTGAGCTTCCCGATGAGCGTGGGCGCGACGACGCTGCTGATGCCCGAGCGGCCGACGCCCGAGGCGGTGTTCAGGCGCTGGACCGGCGGCGTCGCGAACCTGAAGCCCACCGTCTTCTTCGGTGCGCCCACCGGCTACGCGGGCATGCTGGCGCACCCGGCGCTGCCCCGGCGCGGCGACACCGCGCTGCGCCTGGCCTCCAGCGCCGGCGAGGCGCTGCCGGCCGAGATCGGCGAGCGCTTCACCGCGCACTTCGGCGGCGTGCACATCATCGACGGCATCGGCTCCACCGAGATGCTGCACATCTTCATCAGCAACGCACCGGGCCGCGTGCGCTACGGCACCACCGGCTGGCCGGTGCCCGGCTACGAGATCGCGCTGCGCGGCGAAGGCGGCGCGCCGGTGCCCGACGGCGAACCCGGCGACCTCTACATCGCCGGCCCGAGCGCGGCGCTGATGTACTGGGGCAACCGCAGCAAGACGCGCGAGACCTTCCAGGGCGGCTGGACCAAGAGCGGCGACAAGTACGTGCGCAACGCCGACGGCAGCTACACCTACAGCGGCCGCAGCGACGACATGCTGAAGGTCAGCGGCATCTACGTCAGCCCGTTCGAGGTGGAAGCGACGCTCGTGCAGCACGCGTCGGTGCTCGAAGCGGCGGTGATCGGCGTCCCCGACGCCGAGGGGCTGACGAAGACCAAGGCCTTCGTCGTGCTGAAACCCGGTGCGCGCGCCGACGAGGACGAACTGAAGGGCTTCGTCAAGGACCGCCTGGCGCCGTACAAGTACCCGCGCCAGATCGAGTTCGTCGAAGAGCTGCCGAAGACGGCCACCGGCAAGATCCAGCGCTTCAAGCTGCGCGAACGCGAGGCCGGGGGCGGCGGCGGCCGCCCATGATCGAAGCGCCGACCGAGGGGTTCGTCGACATCGACTGGGCCGGGCGGCCGGTCCGCATCGAACGGGTCTGGGTCGGCGAACGGGAAGGTCGAGCCGCAGGCGAGCGGGAAGGCGCACGAGAACGCGCACGAGAAGGCGCACGAGAAGGCGCAGAGGGTGCACGAGAGGGTGGGCCAGAGGGAGTGCGGCCGGCCGCGCCGCTGATCGCCTTCCTGCACGAAGGCCTCGGCTCGGTGTCGATGTGGCGCGATTTTCCCGAGCGCCTGTGCCGCAGCGTCGGCGCGCGGGGGCTCGTCTTCTCGCGCCCGGGCTACGGGCGCAGCACGCCGCGCGCCGTCGGCGAGCGCTGGGCGCCGGACTTCATGCACCGGCAGGCGCGTGAGGTGCTGCCGGCGCTGCTGGCGGCGCTGGCGCGCGAGGGCACGCTGCGCGAAGGCGAGCCGCTGCTGCTCTTCGGGCACAGCGACGGCGGCAGCATCGCGCTGCTGGCTGCGGCGGCGCAGGCCGAAGGCTTCGCGCCGCTGGCGCCGTTCCCGATTGCCGGCCTCGTGCTGCTGGCGCCGCACATCCTCGTCGAGGACGTCTCGGTGGCGAGCATCGCCAGGGCGCGCGAGGCTTACCTCGGCACCGACCTGCGCGCGCGGCTGGCCCGCCACCACGCCGATCCCGACTCGCCTTTCTGGGGCTGGAACGACATCTGGCTGGCGCCGGAGTTCAAGGCCTGGTCGATCGAGGAGGAGATCGCCGCCGTGCGCTGCCCGGTGCTGGCGATGCAGGGGCTGGACGACGAGTACGGCACGCTCGAGCAGGTGCGCGGCATCGCGCGTCGCGTGCGCGACACGCGGCTCATCGAAATCCCGCAGTGCGGCCACTCGCCGCACCGCGACCAGCCGGGTAGAGTGATCGACGCGGTGGCCGCTTTCCTGCGCGAGACGCAAGGGCATTGAGCCGAACCTCCGTAGGCGGCGCCGCGCAGCACCCCCCGGGGCATCCCGCGGGCTTCGCGTGGGGCTCGTCGCCCGCGCACCGACGAGAGAGAGAGAAAGAGCCGCCAACCATGCTGAGCTACCAGGTCGAGACTTTCGGGCGTCCCTTGGCGCGGGTGCTGCGCGACACGCCGCAGCCGCAAGGCACCGAGGTGCTGCTGCAGGTGGGAAGCTGCGGCGTGTGCCACAGCGACCTGCACATGCAGGACGGCTACTTCGACCTCGGCGAAGGCAACAAGATCGACATGACCCGGCCGATGCGCCCGCCGCGCACGCTCGGCCACGAGATCGCCGGCACCGTGGTGGCGCTGGGCCCCGGCGTCAAGGCCTCCGACGGCGTTCGCGTCGGCGACAAGCGCGTCGTCTACCCGTGGATCGGCTGCGGCCAGTGCAGCACCTGCGTGCGCGGTGAAGAACATCTGTGCGGCGCGCCGCAGGTGATCGGCTGCAACCGCGACGGCGGCTTCGCCAGCCACGTCGTCGCGCCGCACCCGCGCGTGCTGCTCGAGTACGAACCGCTGCGCGAAGAGGAAGCCTGCACGCTCGCCTGCTCGGGCCTCACCGCCTACAGCGCGCTGAAGAAGATCGGCCGCCCGGCCGCCGGCGACGCCGTGCTCGTCATCGGCGCCGGCGGGGTCGGCCTGTCGGGCATCCGCCTGGCGCGCCACGTGCTCGGCGTGGCACCCGTCGTTGCCGAGATCGACCGCGGTAAGTGGGACGTCGCGCTCGCCGCCGGCGCCGCCAGCTGCTTCGACCCCGGTGAAGACGGCGCTGCGCGCAACCTCTTCAAGTCCAGCGGTGGCGGCGTCGCGGCGGCGGTGGACTTCGTCGGCGCGGCCACGACCTTCGCCTTCGGCTTCAACGCCTTGCGCAAGGGCGGGCGGCTCGTCTGCGTGGGCCTCTTCGGCGGCAGCACGCCGGTGATGCCGACGCTGGTGTCGATGAAGGCGATCTCGATCGTCGGCTCGTACGTGGGCAGCCTGGCCGAGCTGCGCGAGCTGCTCGCGCTCGCGCGCGCCGGGCAGTTGCCGGCGATGCCGGTGGCGACGCGGCCGCTGGATGAGGCTTCGCAGGCGCTGGACGACCTGCGTTCGGGCAAGGTCAAGGGCAGGGCGGTGCTGCGGCCGTAGCCTGAGCCCGGGCCGCGCGGCAGGTTCTCAGGGCTTGTAGGCGACGGCCTTGATCTCGATGCGCAGCAAGGGGTGCGGCAGCGCGTGCACCGCCACCGTGGTGCGGGCCGGGCCGGTCTCGGCGCTGAAGTACTCGGCGTAGGCGGCGTTGTAGGCGGCGAAGTCGGCCATGTCGACCAGGTAGGTGCTGATCTCCACCACGTCTTCCAGGCGCGCGCCGGCGGTGGCCAGGATCTCGCGGATGTTCTCGATCACCGCGCGCGTCTGCGCCGCGATGTCGAACTGCGCGGTGCCCAAGGCATCGGCGCTGGCGCCGGCGATGGTGTTGTCCGATCGCCGCGAACTCGTTCCCGAGACGAACAGGAACGGCCCGGCGCGCCGCAGGTGCGGGTAGGCCCCTCGGGGCTTCGCGCGACCGGGGAGGATGACGGTGGTCGGCGCGGGCATGGGCGGCCTTTCGGTGGGGAGGGGCGAGACGAGCCTACTGAAGCTTGCGCGTCGGCGGCAACGGCGAGCCGTGCGGGTCGGGCGTGCCGTGCAGGCCGTGGCCGCCGTGGCCGCCGTCGCCGCCGAGCGAGCCGAGATCGATGTCGGCCGCCGGCGGCGCGGTGGGAATGCCGGCCAGCGGCGAATCGGCAGGCGGCATGCCTCCCGTCCCGAACGCGGCCGCGGCATGCGGCGGCGGCTGCTGCGGCCTTTCGGGCCGGTGCGGCGGCTGCGGCAGGGGTGCCGGCGGCGGCGCGGCCGGGTGCGGTGGCGGCGGCGCTGCCGTGCGCCGCATCACCAGCGTGCGCAGCATCGTCACCGCATCGGGCGCCTCGAGGTCCAGCGTGTCGGGCGAAGCGGTGCGGCGCACTTCCTTCAGGCCGCCCTGCACGAGGCTGAAGATGACCACGTAGGCGAGGAAGCCGAGGATGATGAACTTGCCCATCAGCGGCAGCTGGAACGACGAGTTCCACGTGAAGTGCAGCGCCACCGGCACCGCGAACAGCAGCAGGAACTTGCGCTTGAACAGCGCCTGCGGCAGCGGCACGCCCTCGGCGCGCACGCGCCACACGGCGCAGGCGGCGATCGCCGTCCAGGCGATGTGCGCGAACGGCGACAGCAGGCCGCGCAGCGTGATGTTGGTGAGCATGTCGTCGGCGCTGCGCAGGCCGATGCGCAGCGCGTAGCCGGCCGACTCGAAGGCGGCGAAGCCGGCGCCGACCGCGGCGCCGAACAAGAGGCCGTTGAGCGCGAACGAATAGCGCTCCTGCTGCGCGAAGCGGGCCAGCACGAGCAGCGCCGCCAGCTTGCCCACCTCCTCGACGAAGGCGGCCGCCGGCGGCCCCAGCACGTTGCTGAGGTTGGTGACGCGGAACAGCACCAGCGAGATGCCGATCGACACCACGCCGCCGAGGATGACGAGCTGCACCACGCGCAGGATCGACACGTTGCGCGGCGTGTTCAGCTCGAAGAAGAGGACGAGCGTGGCCATCGGCACCGCGAACGAGCCGACGATGATGAGCGCCGGCACGACGTTGATGTTGCCGAACTCCTTCCACGTCAGCAGCAGCAGGCCGTAGGCGACGAGCGCGAAGACGAGCGTGCGCAGGAACAGCCACGGCCGCGGCCACTGGCCCATCGCGGCCGTCAGCGGCGGCGTGGTGTCGGGGGTGCCGACACCGATGTAGCGCTCCATCTCGTCGGGCTCGCGGTGGCGCAGCGTCTCCGAGAAGAGGGCCTGGATGCTGAAGCCTTCGAGCCGCTCGAGGCCGACGGTGTCGGTGATGCGGTTGACGAGGGCCTGCATCGCCGAGGCGCTGCCGGCGGCGGGCGCCGCCTGGCCTGCGGCACCGATGCGCGCGCCGCAGCGGCCGCAGAACACGGCGTCGGGCGGGGTGATCGGGGCCCCGCAGGAGGAACAGAACTTCGGGCGATCGGACAACGCGGCACCTCTCGTGCGATGGTCGAGGGCCCGGCGGGCCCGCCGCAGGATGATGCAATGGCGCCCGGGTGCTGACAACGGCACCGGCGGGTTCCGCCGGCGCGCGGCGCGTCGTCCGCCACGCCTGGCGCGCGCCGCGGCCGCGCCGTCGACGGCCGGGCCGGCGGCGCTACAGCGAAGGCAGCGGCTCGGCGCTGCAGGCGCGGGCACGCTGCCAGTGAACCGCGGCCTGTGGCAGCAGGCAGCGCACCCCGTAGCCCAGCCGCTGGAGCTTGCGCGCGGCCAGGGTCGAAGGCGGCTCGCTCGCCGCAGCGCGCGCGCTGGCCGCCCACGCCCATGCCAGCAACAGGTGCGCGACGCCGAAGAGGTAGTCGTCGGCGGCGCGCAGCGGCGCCTGGGCATCGGCAGCGGCCGCGGCAACGATGGCGGCCGTGGTCCGGCGCGCCTGGGCGATCTGGTCGCGCAGCGCCCCGGCGAACCCGGCCAGGCTGGCCCGGTCGCCGTGGCTGCCGCGCTCGCCGGCGACCGCCTCGGTGCGCGCCGCCTCGGCCTCGCAGTCCTCGAGCAAGGTCGCCAGCGCCCGGCCGCCGTCGCCGAGCACCTTGCGCTGCACGAGGTCGATGGCCTGGATCTCGTTGGTGCCTTCGTAGACCATGGCGATGCGCGCGTCGCGCACGCCTTGCTCGGCGCCGGTGGCATGCACGTAGCCGTGGCCGCCGTACACCTGCTGCGCGCTGGCGGCGCCGTGGAAGCCGTGGTGGGTGCAGAACGCCTTCACCACCGGCGTCAGCAGCGCGGCCTGGGCGGCGGCACGCGCACGCACCGCGGCGTCGGCGTGGTGGTGCGCTTCGTCGATGGCCAGCGCCGCGCGGTAGGCGATGACGCGCTGCCCCTCGGTCAGCGCCTGCAGGCGCAGCAGCAGGTGGCGCATCGCCGGCATCGTGGCGATCGGGGTGCTGAACTGCTCGCGTTCCTGCGCATAGCGAAGCGCGTTCTGCGTCGCCATCTCCTGGTGCCCCAGGCCTTGCAGGCCGACGTGCAGGCGGGCCGAGTTCATCATCACGAACATCGCCGCAAGGCCGCGGTTCGGCTCGCCGACGAGCCAGCCGCTGGCGCCTTCGTAGCGCACCGAGCAGGTGGCGCTGCCCTTGATGCCCATCTTCTTCTCGAGGGCGTCGACGACCCAGGCGTTGCGCCGGCCGTCGGGGAGCCACTTCGGCACCAGTGCCAGCGAAAGCCCCTTGCTTCCGGAAGGCGCCTCGGGCAGGCGCACGAGCACGAGGTGCACGATGTCGTCGGTGAGGTCGTGGTCGGCGCCGGAGATGAAGATCTTCTGGCCCGTGACGCAGACGCTGCCGTCGGCGCGCGGCTCGGCCTTCGTGCGCAGCGCGCCGAGGTCGCTGCCGGCCTGCGGCTCGGTGAGCGCCATCGCCGCCAGGCACTCGCCACTGGCGATGCGCCGCAGGTAGCGCTGCTTCAGCGCCTCGCTGCCGTGCGCGGCCAGCGTCTGGGCCGCGCCGTGCAGCAGGTCGGGGTACATGTTCCAGCCGTGGTTGCACGCCGAGAGCATCTCGCGCACCGCCGCGTCGAGCACCAGCGGCAGGCCTTGCCCGCCCCACTGCGGATCGCACGGCAGCGCCGGCCAGCCGCCTTCGACGAAGGCACGGTAGGCGGCGCGGTAGCCGGCGGGCGTGCGCACGTTGCCCTCGGCGTCGAGCGTGCAGCCCTCGAGGTCGCCGGCGGCGTTGATCGGCTGCAGCACGTGGCTCGCGAACTTCGCGGCTTCCTCGAGCACGCTGGCAGCGGTGTCGCCGTCGAGCTCGGCGAAGCTCGGGCACAGCGCCCACGAGCGCGGCGCTTCGAGCACGCGCTCGATGACGAAGCGCATGTCGGCCAGCGGGGCGGCATAGGTGTAGGCCATGCGCGAAGCATAGACCCGCGCCCGGGCCGCCACCGGCAAACGCGCGCTGCGCCGCCCTTAGCCGCGCACCGCGTCGTGCACGATGACGAGCGCCGGGTCGTCGGCGTGCGTCGTCAGCATCTCGCCCACCCATCCCTGCCAGACCTGCGCGAACGCGGCCCGCGCCGCGCCATCGCTGCCCGGGGCCAGCGCGGCCTGCATCAGCGTGCGCAGCTCGCCCGGGCGCGGCACGGCCTGCGCATCGTGCGACACCTCGACCTGCGCGCCGTTGTCCAGGCGCGTGAAGCGCAACTGGCCGCGCAGCGCGACGCCGAAGGAAAGCAGCCCGCAGCGCTCATGCTGCCCGGCCAGGCCCTTGAAGCCGCCGCGGCCGGCGGCGCCGGTGACGAGCGTGGCGACGCTGGCGATGACGCCGGCGACGCCGGCGTCCTCGGCCTCGCGCACTTCCACGCGCACCTGGCCGCGGCGTGCCGGCTCGTCCGGGTAGAGCCGGGCCAGCGCCGTGCGCGTCATCAGCCACGCGCCGGCCACCGTGGGGCACGAGTGACCGGCGAGCTTGACCGCATCGGCGTAGCGATACGCGATGCGGCCGTCGGCCGACGCGCCCAGCAACTGCGCCAGGGCGTCGTGCACGACGATGCGGGGCGCCCGGGAGAAGAACGCCGGCGTGCCGGTATCGATGTCGTCCGTGGCGTCGATGGCGTTCATCGGTTGCTCCCGCGGGCTGCGTGGCGTTCAGTGGACGTTGCGGATCGGCTTGAAGCCGGGGTGGTCGAAGTGGCCGGCGTAGTCGTTGACCGCCTTGGCCACTTGGACCAGGCCGAGCGCCGGGCGCTGCGCGGCATTCTTGCCCGCCATCGCCTCGGTGCCGGCACCGATCTCACCGATGACCACGTGCAGCACCGCGTCGGCCTCGGGCTTCAGCTTGCAGTTGGCGACGATGCCGGCGACCTCGGTCTCGACGCGGCCGGCCAGTGCCGCGTATTGCGCCGGGCTCAGCTTGCCGGCGTGCGCCGGGGCCAGCTGCGGCTCGACGAGCGCGCGGATGCGGCCCATCCCTTCACGCAGCGGCGCGTCGGTGGCCCACTTGCGGCCGTGGTCCAGGCCCAGCTTCACCGGCGCGGCGGCCTCGTGGCTGTGGGCCTGCGCCCAGGCGGCGCCGCCGGCGACCAGCGGCAGCGCCGCGATCAGGGCCGTGGCCACCGCCAGACCCACCCTCGAACGTACGAAACCGGATTGACTCATTCCTGCTCTCCTCGCGATGGGAGGCGACCATTCGCCTGCCTGCACGCTCGGAGCCCGAGGGGGCCGGGTCGTTCGATCGGTCTCGCGCGGACTTAGGAAAGATCAAGTCCCGGGGGTGAAACGGCGGCCGGCGCAGGCGTTCGCGGGTTGCAGCGGCGGCCGGTTCGGTCAGCGCGGCGCCATGCGCAGCGCCCCGTCCAGGCGGATCGTCTCGCCGTTCAGGTGCGCGTTGGTCACGACGTGCACGGCCAGCTCGGCGAACTCCGAAGGCTTGCCCAGTCGCGGCGGGAAGGGGATCGACGCCGCCAGCGACTGCTGCACCGCTTCGGGCAACTGCTTCATCAGCGGCGTCTCGAACAGGCCCGGTGCCACCGTGCACACGCGGATGCCGTGCTGCGCCAGGTCGCGCGCCAGGGGCAGCGTCATGCCCACCAGCGCCGCCTTGCTGGCCGAATAGGCTTCCTGGCCGACCTGGCCGTCGAAGGCGGCCACCGAGGCCGTCATCAGCATCACGCCGCGCTCGCCGCCGGTCAGCGGCGGCAGCCTGGCGATGCGGGCGGCGGCCAGGCGCACGACGTTGTAGGTGCCGATGAGGTTGATGCGAACGACGCGCTCGAAATCCTCCAGCGGCGCCGGCTGGCCGTCCTTGCCGACGACGCGTTTGGCGGTGCCGATGCCGGCGATGTTCATGACGATGCGCGCCGGGCCGCCGTGCGCCGCTTCGGCCGCGTCGAGCGCCGCGGTGAGGCTCGCGCTGTCGCAGATGTCGGCGGCGAGCGCCTTGCCGCCGATCTCGCCGGCGACGCGCTCGGCGCTGGCGGCGTTGACGTCGAGCACCGCCACCTTGGCGCCCAGACGCGCCAGCTCGCGCCCCACCGCTTCGCCCAGACCCGAGCCGCCGCCGGTGACCAGCGCCGCCTGTCCTTCGATCTTCATCGTTGTTGTCCTTGCAGTGGATTGCCGCGTCAGTGCTTGCCGCGCCAGTGCCCGTCGCGTCAGTGCCCGTCGCGTCAGTGTTTGTCGCGTCAGTGCTTGTCGCGCTGCGCACCGAGGTAGGTCTCGATGACGCGCGCGTCCTCGGCCAGCGCGGCAGCCGGGCCGTCGAGCACGATCTCGCCGGTTTCGAGCACGTAGCCGTGGTCGGCCACCTGCAGCGCGGCGCGCGCGTTCTGCTCGACGAGCAGGATCGACACGCCTTCGCCGCGCAGGCGCTCGATGGTCTCGAAGATGTCGCGCACGACCAGCGGCGCCAGCCCGAGGCTCGGCTCGTCGAGCATCAGGAGCTTCGGGCCGCTCATCAGCGCGCGCCCCAGCGCCAGCATCTGCCGCTCGCCGCCGGACAACGTGCCGGCCAGCTGCGCGCGCCGTTCCTTCAGCCGCGGGAACAGGCCGTAGACGTGCTCGAGCGCACTGCGCCACTGCGGCACACGTTGGCGCATGGCGCGGTAGCCGCCGAGCACGAGGTTGTCCTCCACCGGCATGGTCGTGAACAGCTCGCGCTTCTCGGGCACCAGCGCCAGGCCGAGCATGACGCGGTCTTCCAGCGTCGCGCCGGCGAGGTCGGTGCCGTCGAAGACGACGCGCCCGCGCGAGGGCAGCACGCCCATCAGCGCGTTCAGCGTCGTGCTCTTGCCGGCGCCGTTGGGGCCGATGACGGTGACCACCTGGCCCTGGCCGAGCGTGAGGTTCAGGCCCGACAGCACCTCGGCGCGGCCGTAGCCGGCGTGCAGGTCGTGCACCTCGAGCAGCGGGGCGGCCATGTCAGT
>JAEUPF010000054.1 GCA_016790425.1 Rubrivivax sp. | reverse complement strand
GGACTGGTCGAGAAGATCACCGACCCGCTCACCCACCTCGTGCGCAACAGCTGCGACCACGGCATCGAGACGCCCGACGTGCGCCGTGCCGCCGGCAAGCCCGAGCACGGCACCGTCACGCTGGTGGCCAGCCACCAGGGCGGCAGCATCGTCATCGAGGTGCGCGACGACGGCCGCGGCCTCAACCGCGCCAAGCTGCTGGCCAAGGCGCGCGAACGCGGCCTGGACGCGCCCGACAGCATGTCCGACCAGGAGGTCTACGGCCTCATCTTCGCCGCCGGCTTCTCCACGGCCGACCAGGTGACCGACGTCTCCGGCCGCGGCGTCGGCATGGACGTCGTCAAGAAGAACATCACGTCGCTCGGCGGCACGGTCGAGATCGATTCCGCCGAGGGCTACGGCATGACGGTGCGCGTGCGCCTGCCGCTGACGCTGGCCATCATGGACGGCATGAGCGTGGGCGTCGGCGAGGAGTGCTACATCCTGCCGCTGTCTTCCGTCGTCGAGTCGTTCCAGGTCGGCGCGAACACGATCCGCACCATCGGCGGCAGCGGCCGCGTCGTCGAGGTGCGCGACGAGTACATGCCGGTGATCGACCTCGAGAAGGTCTTCGGCGTGCCCCGCTTCGACTTCGAGCACGCCAGCAACATCATGGTCGTCGTCGAGGCCGAGGGCGGCCGCGTCGCGCTGCTCGTCGACGAGCTGCTCGGCCAGCAGCAGGTGGTGGTGAAGAACCTCGAGAGCAACTACCGCAAGGTGCCCGACGTCTCGGGCGCCACCATCCTCGGCGACGGCCGCGTGGCGCTGATCCTCGACATCGGCGCACTGGTGCGGCGCTCGCGCCACTGAAGTCGGCGAAGCCGCTGTCGTTGCCGAGGCCGCCGACCGCGCCGGGACTCCGAAGCACCGAAGCCATCGAGGCGGGCCAGACGTTCCCGCCGCCTGCGAAATTCCTCTTTCTCCCTGCCCTGATGCCATGAACGTCCTCGTCGCTCCGCTGCGCCGCTTCACGATCCGCACCCGCATGTTCGGTGCCGTGGTCATGGTGATGGCCCTGTTCCTGCTGCTGGGCGCCGCGGCGCTGCTGGCCGGCGCCGAGATCGGCGAGGTCAACCGGCGCTTCATCGGGCATGCGCTGCACGAGCTGGAGAGCGCCTCGCGCGTCAAGGAGCACATGGCGGCGCTGCGCCTGGTCGAAAAGCAGATGGTCATCGACTACGACGACGGCGTCACGGTGCTCAAGCTGCGCGAGCGCTGGGCCACCGAGCTGGCCGCCACGCGCCAGTCGTTGCAGAGCCTGCTCGAAGGCGACGAGGACGCCGACAACGCCGAGGCGCGCGCCGCGCTGGAACGGCTGGCCGCCTACCAGAAGGCGCTCGACGCGGTGCTGCAGAACATGCAGAACGGCAGCTACGACAACGCGCGCGCCGCCGACCGCATGCTGGCGCGGCCGAAGGCCGAGATCGCCGCCGCCGAAGCGCACGTGGCGAAGATCCTCGAGCTGGTGCGCGGCGAGGTCGCCGCCACCCGCGCCGAGTTCGAGCGCATGATGAGCGCGCTGCAATGGGCGCTCGCCGGCGCGCTGGTGCTGGTGCTGCTCGTGGTGGCGCCGCTGACGCTGGCCAACTCGCGCTCCATCACCGGGCCGATCGCCCGCGCCCGCGAGGCGGCGCTGGCCATCGCCAGCGGCGACCTGACGCAGCGCATCGAAGTCGCCGGCCGCGACGAATCGGCCGACCTGCTGGCCGCACTCGTGCGCATGGAGCAAGGCCTCGCGCGCATGGTGCTGGACCTGCACCAGGCTTCGCAGAGCCTGCAGGTGGCCAGCGTCGAGGTGGCCAGCGGCAACGCCGACCTCTCCGCGCGCACCGAGCAGACGGCCGGCAACCTGCAGCAGGCGGCCAGCGCGTTGACGCAGCTGTCGGCCACCGTCGACCAGACCGCGCAGTCGGCGCGCAGCGCCAGCCAGCTCGCCGGCTCGGCCAGCGCCGTGGCGCAGCGCGGCGGCGAGGTCGTCGGCCAGGTGGTGGCGACGATGGACGAGATCAGCGCCAGCTCGCGCCGCATCGCCGACATCATCGGCACCATCGACGGCATCGCGTTCCAGACCAACATCCTGGCGCTGAACGCCGCGGTCGAGGCCGCACGCGCCGGCGAGCAGGGCCGCGGCTTCGCCGTGGTGGCCGGCGAGGTGCGCAGCCTCGCGCAGCGCAGCGCCGAGGCGGCGCGCGAGATCAAGGGCCTCATCGGCGGCAGCGTCGAGAAGGTCGAGTCGGGCGCGCGCCTGGTGGCCGACGCCGGCCGCACGATGAGCGAGATCGTCGCCAGCGTGCAGCGCGTGGCCGACATCATCGGCGAGATCAGCGCCGCCGCCGGCGAGCAGAGCCAGGGCGTGCAGCAGGTCAGCGGCACCGTCAGCCAGCTCGACCAGGCGACACAGCAGAACGCCGCGCTCGTGGAGCAGTCGGCCGCCGCGGCCGAGTCGCTGAAGGAGCAGTCGCGCCAGCTCGCCGCACTGGTGGCGACGTTCAAGGTCGACGCCGATGCCGACGCGGCCGCGCCGAAGCCGACGCTGGCAGCGCTGGCTGCGCCTGCGCCTGTTGCGCCTGCTGCGCCATTGCAGCCGCCGACGCCACCGACGCCGCCGACGGCGCGCGCCAGCGCCAGCGCCGCCGCCGCGCAGCGCACGATCGCCAAGGCCCGCCAGACGCAGCCTCCGGTCGCCGCCGCCGAGCCGGCTGCGGCCCGGGCACGCGCCGCGCAGCCGGCGGCGCGCGACATTCCTGTCCTGCGCGAGGAAGCGGCCGTCAGCACCGCCGCTGCCGGCGCTGCTGCCGCTGCCGCCGCCGGCGCTGCCCTCGGCGCGGCCAGCGGCGCTGTCGCCAGCGTGCTCGTCGGCGCCCCCGCCGCTGTGCAGCCACCGGCCGCCGACCCCGTCATCGCCGGCCAGGCTGTCGACGACGGCTGGCAGTCGTTCTGACGCACGCGCTCCCGGTCTTCAGCACGGGTCGGCGCTGCCGATATCGAGTTCGAGCTTCCACTCCCGACTTTCGTCCCAGCAAGGATGACCGCCATGACCCTCACCGCCGAAGCCCCTGTCCGCACCGCCTCGCGTGCCGAAGCCGCCGCTCCGCTGCGCGCCGCTGCCGCCGCCCATGAAGCCGGCGCCGCCGCGGCCGTTGCCGGCGCGCAGGCCGGCGAGTTCCTCACCTTCCGCCTCGGCGCCGAGGAGTACGGCATCGACATCCTGCGCGTGCAGGAGATCCGCTCCTACGAGCAGCCCACGCGCATCGCCAACGTGCCCTCGTTCATCAAGGGCGTGGTGAACCTGCGCGGCGTCATCGTGCCGATCGTCGACCTGCGCCTGAAGCTGGGCTGCGAGAGCGCCGAGTACAACACCTTCACCGTCGTCGTCGTGCTCAACGTGCGCGGCCGCGTCGTCGGCGCTGTCGTCGATTCGGTCTCCGACGTGCTGGAGCTGCACAAGGAGCAGATCAAGCCGGCGCCGCAACTGCACTCGTCGGTCGACGCCTCGTTCATCACCGGCATCGGCACGGTCAGGAGCGGCGAGGCCGAGCGGATGCTGATCCTCATGGACATCGAGGCGCTGATGAGCAGCGCCGACATGGGCCTCGTCGACTGAGCCGCGCTCAACCCCGGCGGCGGCGTTTCGCCGCCGCCGCTGCCGCGAATCCCGGGTTCGATCCCTCCAACGCAAGGAGCCTTCCCATGATCCGTCCCCTCCTCACCGGCATCGCCTTCGCGCTGGCCAGCGCCGGCGCCGCCCACGCCGCCAGCAACGCCAGCAAGGAAGAGGCGCTGGCGATGGTCAAGAAGGGCATCGCCTTCATCAAGACCAACGGCATCGACAAGGGCTACGCCGAGATCAGCAACAAGAGCGGCGCCTTCGTCGACCGCGACCTCTATCTCGTCGTCTACGGCCTGGACGGCAAGTGCCTCGCACACGGCGCCAACCCCAAGCAGATCGGCAAGGACCTGATCGACCTCACCGACATCGACGGCAAGTACTTCGTCAAGGAGCGCGTGACGCTGGCCAGGTCGCAGCCGGCCGGCTTCTGGCAGGACTACAAGTTCACCAACCCGGTGAGCAAGAAGGTCGAGCCCAAGACGATGTACTGCGAGAAGCTGGGCGAGACGGCCGTCTGCGGCGGCGTCTACAAGTAGCCTGGCCGAAGCCTGAAGCGGCCCGCGCCGACGCACGCCACAACAGGAGAACAAGACCGTGAAGCTCGCGCCCAAGCTGCTTCTGCCGCCCGTGCTGTGCGCTGCCGCGGCCCTGGGTTGCGCTGCCGTCTACGCCGTCGCCGACCATCGCAACCATGCGCAGGTGAAGGGCCAGACCGCCGCCGGCGAGGAGCGCCAGCGCGCCCTCGAACGCGTGCGCACGCGCCTGGTGCAGATGCGCGGCGACGTGTTCCGCACGCTGGCGCTGTTGGGTTCGATGGACGACGCCGCCGTCACCGCGGCGCGCAAGGGCCTGGCCGCGCAGGCCGGGGACATGCAGCGCGCCGCCGCCGCCGTGGCGGCCGGCGAGGGCGGCGAAGCGCCCGCCGCGGCCACCGCGGCCGCTGCAGGCGCAGCGTCGCTGCGCCCGCTCGTCGAGGCCATCACGCCGCTGCTGGCCACCTACGTGCGCCAGTGCGACAAGGCGATCGACCTGAGCGGCACCGATCCGAACATCGGCGTCGGCCAGATGAAGGCCGCC
This sequence comes from Rubrivivax sp., assembly GCA_016790425.1. GTDB lineage: Bacteria > Pseudomonadota > Gammaproteobacteria > Burkholderiales > Burkholderiaceae_C > Rubrivivax. The sequence continues at coordinate 1,440 of JAEUPF010000054.1, read as the reverse complement.
GAGCACACCTTCACCGAGCTGACCCGGGCGCTGGATGCGGTGGCCGCGCGCGCCGAGGTGCTGCGCGGTGAACAGGTCGCCGCCAGCGAACAGCAGGCCCTGACCATGACGCTGGCGCTGGCCGCGCTGGGCGTTCTGGGCACGCTGGCCGTGCTGGCCTTCGCCTGGCGGCTGCAAAGGCGCGTCGTGCGCCAGCTCGAATCGGCAACGCACCTGGCGCGCGAGGTGGCCGCCGGCAACCTCGCCGTCGAGGTCGGCGAGACCGGCGGCGGCGACGCCGCCGACGCGGCCGGCGCGCGGGCCGGCGAAGACGAAGTGGCCGGCCTCAGGCGCGACCTGTGGGCGATGGTGCGCGGCCTGCGCGAGTCGATCGCCACCGTGCAGGCGGCCACGCTGCACATCGGCCAGGCGGCGCAGCAGATCAACGAGGGCGCCGGCGCGCTGAGCCAGCGCACGCAGGAGACTGCCGGCGCGTTGCAGCAGGCGGCCAGCTCGATGACGCAGCTGTCGGGCACTGTCGACCAGACGGCGGCTTCGGCGCGCAGCGCCAGCGACGTGTCTTCCGGCGCAGCCGCGGTGGCGCAGCGCGGCGGCGAGGCCGTCGCCGCCGTGGTGGCGACGATGGGCGAGATCAACGCCAGCGCCCGCCGCATCGGCGACATCATCGGCACCATCGACGGCATCGCCTTCCAGACCAACATCCTGGCGCTCAACGCCGCCGTCGAGGCGGCACGCGCCGGCGAGCAGGGCCGCGGCTTCGCGGTCGTGGCCAGCGAGGTGCGCGCGCTGGCGCAGCGCAGCGCCGACGCTGCACGCGAGATCCGCACGCTCATCGTCGACAGCGTCGAGCGCGTCGAGCAGGGCAGCCGCCAGGGCAGCGAGGCGGCGGCGACGATGCAGGAAGTGGTGCAGTCGATCCAGCGCGTGAGCAACCTCATCGGCGAGGTCAGCGACGCCGCGCAGGAGCAGAACGCCGGCGTGGCGCAGGTGGGCACCGCCGTCTCGCAGATGGACGAGGCGACACAGCGCAACGCCGCCCTGGTGGAGGAGAGTGCCGCAGCCGCGACGAGCCTGCGCCAGCAGGCCGAGGCGCTGGAGCGCGAGGTCTCGACCTTCCGCCTGGCCGGCGCCCCGGCCTGACCAGCGGCCCCGCGCGAGACCGGCGGCGCGTCGGCCGGCGGGCGCGGCACCGCCAGATTCGTTCACCGCGTCTGGCGGCCTGAACTGGCGCCCTGACCTCGTCAGCAGGGCCCGCTAGCGCGGTCTGGCCGCCCCGCGCTCGCCGGGCTCAACAGCCCAGCGCGGCCGGGGCGCGGGCGCAGGTGGCACGGCGGGCGCGCAGGCCGCCGATGCGCGCCTGCTCCTCGGGCGTGATCGGCGTGTTCTCGCGTTGCAGGTTGCGCACGCCCTGCGGCGTGTCGCAGTCGACGCCCCGGTTGG
>JAEUPF010000159.1 GCA_016790425.1 Rubrivivax sp. | reverse complement strand
GAATCGTTGGTATGCGAAAGCGCATGAGCACGCTACAAAGCTTGGCGATCACGCCACGATTGCGGCGCTCACTTACAACCGGGCGGCGATGGGTACCTTCATGGCGCGGGTACATTCGGCAGCGGCACAGGTAGAGGCCTCACATGCTGCCCGGCTGTCCAATGAAGTCCGCACAGCGGTCAACTACCAAGCAATTGCTCAACTTACATCGTTGCAGGCGCTACTGGACTACGCCTTGGCTTCGAGTCACATCCTCGCCGGAAGGTACGTCGATGCCCTTGCGCCGCTTGCAAAGATGGTCGAGACGATGCCGAGTACCAGCCCGTTGGAGCGCTCGCTTGTCTTGCGCTGCGATTTGGCACTCTGCCTAGCGCTGACCGGGCGGCTCGATGAAGCGAAGGCCTGTATTGCCGCTGTGCCAGTTGAAGCGCTAGCCAAGTGCACGCCGGACGATCAAGTCGTCGCCGCGGCGGCACTGGTTGGCGCCATGCGAGCGTGCGGCCTGACTGAGGAAGCCGCTCGAGCGGAAGGCAGTTTGGCCGGCGCTATCAAGCAACACGAGGAGAACGTCGCTGCGTTGCGCAAGACGCTGGCACCCTTCGACACCGAGGCTGCGTTCAGTCGGATCTAGAAGCCCGTGACCCCTCCCCCGCTCATCGCCCTTCTCATGGGCTCCTCCTCCGACTGGGACACGCTTCGCCCTGCCGCTGAGGTGCTCGCTGATCTCGGCATCGTGCATGAGACGCGGGTGGTATCGGCGCACCGCATGCCCGACGACATGTTCCGCTTCGCCGAGCAGGCCGAAGCGCGTGGCCTGCGAGCCATCATCGCCGGGGCCGGCGGTGCGGCGCATCTGCCCGGCATGCTGGCCGCCAAGACGACCGTGCCGGTGCTCGGCGTGCCCGTGCCGAGCCGTCATCTGAGCGGGCTCGACTCGCTCTATTCGATCGTCCAGATGCCCAAAGGCGTGCCCGTGGCCACGTTTGCCATCGGCGCGGCGGGCGCCGCCAACGCCGCCTTGTTCGCCGCGGCGATGCTGGCCCTCGACGACGCAGCGCTGAGGCAGCGGCTGCACGACTTCCGCGCCCGCCAGACCGAGGCGGCGCGCGCGATGTCGCAGGACCTGCCGCAGTCGGCACGGCAGACGGGGCTGCAGCCGTCACCGCCGCCGTCACCGTCGCCGGGGCAGCCGCAGACGTCCCAACAGCCCCCGCCTTCGCCGCGATGACCGCGCACGCAGCCACGCGCCCGGCAGCCCTCGGCATGCTGGGCGGCGGACAACTGGGCCGCATGTTCGTGCACGCCGCGCAGCGGCTGGGCCATCGCGTATGGGTGCTCGACCCCGACCCCGCCAGCCCCGCAGCCGCCGCGGCCGACGAGCACCTGTGCGCCGCCTACGACGACGCGGCCGCGCTCGAGCTTCTCGCCGCGCAGTGCGATGCGGTGAGCACCGAGTTCGAGAACGTACCCGCGGCGGCGCTGCGGCGGCTGGCCGAACTCGGCTGCCGCGTCGCGCCCAGCGCCGAGGCGGTGGCCACGTGCCAGCACCGTGCGCGCGAGAAGGCGCTCTTCGAACGCGCCGGCGTGCCTTGCGCGCCGTGGCTTCTCATCGAGCGCGATGCCGATCTCCAAGACACGCGCATCGACGCGTTGCTGCCCGGCATCCTGAAGACCGCCACCCTCGGCTACGACGGCAAGGGCCAGGTCACGGTGGCCACGCGCGACGAGTTGCGCACCGCCTTCGCGTCGGCGTTGAAAGGCGCGCCGTGCGTCCTCGAGAAGCGCATGCGGCTCGCCGCCGAGTTGAGCGTCATCGTCGCGCGCGGCAGCCGCGGCGAGACAGCGCACCTGCCGCTGCAGGCCAATGTGCACCGCGCCGGCATCCTGGCGGTCACCGAAGCGCCCGCCCCCGGCGTGCCGGCGGCCACCGCCGAAGCCGCGTTCGCGCACGCAGCGCTGCTGGCCGAGTCGCTCGGCTACGTCGGCGTGCTGTGCGTCGAATTCTTCGTGCTCGAAGACGGCCGCCTGCTTGCCAACGAGATGGCGCCGCGCCCGCACAACTCGGGCCACTACAGCATCGATGCCTGTGACCTCTCGCAGTTCGACTTCCAGGTGCGCACGCTGCTCGGCCTGCCGCTGCCGGCACCGCGCCAGCACTCCGCGGCGGTGATGCTGAACCTGCTGGGCGATCTGTGGTTCGCTCCCGCCGGTGACGCCGCTCGCGAACCCGACTGGCCCGCCGTGCTGGCGCTGCCCGGCGCGCACCTGCACCTGTACGGCAAGCGCGAGGCGCGGCGCGGGCGCAAGATGGGCCATCTCACGGTGACCGCGGCCAGCCGCGATGAAGCGCGCCGCGTCGCGGGCCTCGCCGCCGCCGCCCTCGGCTTGCCGCCGCTGCACGATGAGGAGACGCTGGCGACGCCGCGCATCGCCGCCGCCGCTCGCGCCGCGCCAACGGGCGCCGACGGCGCAGCGGTGGCGCAGGCCGTCGACGACGCCGCGGCGGCGCTCGCGCGCGGCGAACTCGTCGCCATGCCCACCGAGACCGTGTACGGCCTGGCCGCGCGCGCCGACGACGACGGCGCCGTCGCGCGCGTCTTCGCCGCCAAGGGCCGGCCCACCGGCCATCCTCTCATCGTGCATGTCGCCGACGCCGCTGCGGCGCAGACCTTCGCGGCCGAGCTGCCGGCCTCGGCGCACCGCCTGATGGCCGCGTTCTGGCCCGGCCCGCTGACGATCATCGTGCCGCGCAGGAGCGGCGTCGCGGCCGCCGCTGCCGCCGGCTTGCCCACGGTCGGCTTGCGCATGCCCTCGCATCCGCTGGCGCTGGCGTTGCTGCGCGCGGCCGCAGCGCGCGGCGTGCCGGGGGTGGCCGCGCCCAGCGCCAACCGCTTCGGCCATGTCAGCCCGACAACGGCGGCGCATGTGCGCGCCGAGTTCGGCCCGGCGCTGCGCGTGCTCGACGGCGGCCCTTGCCCGGTGGGCATCGAATCGGCCATCGTCGACTGCACGCGCGAGCCGCAGGCGCTGCTGCGCCCCGGGCAGCTCGGCCGCGAGCGAATCGAAGCCGCGCTCGGCGTTCGCCTTGCGGAACGCGATGCCGCCTCGCCGCGCGCTTCCGGCACGCTCGAGGCGCACTACGCACCGAAGGCGGCGCTGCGGCTGCTGGACAGCGCCGCGCTCGCGGCGCGCGTGGCTGCCGCGCCGGGGCCGGCCGATGCAGGCGTGGGCGTATATTCCCGCGTCGCGCCGGGCGCCGGCTGGCTGCACCGGCCGATGCCCGGCGATGCCGACGCGGCCGCGCACGAGTTGTTCGCGGCGCTGCGCTGGTTCGACGAAGCGGGCGCCACGGCGATCTGGGTCGAGCAGGTGCCTTCGGGCAGCGCGTGGGAGGGCGTGCGCGACCGCCTCGCGCGCGCCGCGGCAGCAGCGGCCGGCCAAGGCTGAAGCGGCGGCAGCGGGTTTGCAGCGCTCGCACCCCGCGCGAAGCTGCCCACGCCTCCTCGGACCACAGCCCGTCAAGCCTTCAGCCTTCAGCCCTTCGAGCCCCTCTGCCCCTCTGCCCCTCTGCCCCTCAGCCCCTCAGCCCCTCAGCCATTCAGCCGTTCAGCCCCTGGCCCTCCTGCAACCGTTCCTCGTCTGGATCCCATGCCCGTGCCCGCGCTCCCCTTTCGCCATGCCCGGCTGCCGCGGCGCCTGTGTGCCGCCGCCATGACCGTCGCGGCCGCCGCCCGCGCCGCGATCGGGTCCGCCGCGGCAGCGGCGTCACTGGCAATGCTTGCCAGTTGCGGCGGCGGCACTTCGGCCTACGACCCGTTCGTGCCCCAGCGGCTTTTCGCCTTCGGCGACGAAGCGAGCGCCTTCACCGCCGACGGTCACAACTACGGCATCAACGGCATCAACACCAACGCCACCGCCGACCTGACCAGCGACGACTACTTCGACTGCACGCTGCAGCCGAACTGGGTCCAGACCCTGGCCAACAGCTACGGCTTCTACTTCGCCGAATGCCCCGCGGCCGGAGCGAAGAAGGAGGACGCGAAAGCCGTCAGCTACGCTGCCGCGGGCGCGCGCGTCGCCGAAGTCGAGGCGCAGGTCGACGCGCAGGTCGCCAAGGACGGCTTCCGCGACAAGGACATCGCCACGCTGCTCGTGGGCACCAACGACATCGTCGAGCTGTACGGCCGCTACGACGGCAGCAACGAAGCGGCGCTCACGAGCGAGGCCACCGAGCGCGGCCGCCGCACCGGGCTGGTCGTCAACCGCCTGGTGGCGCTGGGCAGCAAAGTCGTCGTCTCCAACATCCCCGACCTGGCCTACACGCCGTACGCGGTCAGCGAAGCCGCCGCGCACCCGGGCGAAGACCGCAGCGGCGTGCTGTCGCGCCTGTCGGCGGCCTTCAACCAGGCGCTCGGCGTGACGATGCTGATCGACGGCCGCTACGTCGCGCTGGCGCAGACCGACCAGCGCATCATCGGCATCAACCGCTCGCCGGAGAGCTACGCCATCGCCAACGCGGTCGCCGCGGCCTGCGCCACACCGCCGCCGTTGTGCGACACCAGCACGCTCGTCACCGACGCCAGCGCGACCACGTGGCTGTGGGCTGGGCCCACCTTGCTCGGCTCGCGCGGGCAGTCCGAGCTGGCCTACCTCGCCGTCACGCGCGCACAGCGCAACCCGTTCTAGCCAGCTAGCCGGCTAGCGGTCGTCGGGCGGCACGTGCCCGGCGGCGGCCGCCGCGGCGCGGCGCTCGCGCTCGACGCTGAGCTTGACGGCGAGAATCGTCGCCGCCAGCACCAGCGTCACCGCGTTGGCCACGATCACCGGCCACTCGCCGATGGCAATGCCGTAGGCCAGCCACATCGCCACCCCGGCGGTGAAGGCGCTGTACATCGCCAGCGAGATACCGCTCACGTTGCGCGTTCGCAGCGTGAGCAGCGCCTGCGGCATGAACGCAGAGGTGGTCAGCAGCGCGGCGAGGTAACCCAGCGCCTCGGCCCAGTTGGGAGGGTTCATCATGGCGTGCGGTTCGACAGTGCGCTCGCGGTGCGGCCGCGAAGCGCTGCCGGCGACAACACGACCAGGCGACAGCGGCCAGGGCAGCGGGGCGGCGATGATCGCACGGCTAAACTTCCTCATGACTGCGCGGGCCTCGTCGGCTTCCTCGGGCCCTTCGGCTGGTTCGGCTGGTTCGGCTGGTTCGGCTGGTTCGGCTGGTTCGGCTGGTTCGG